>CAZGSN010000422.1:0-3624 GCA_964528465.1 uncultured Binatia bacterium (SeqCode) | reverse complement strand
CGTGAGCATTGGAGACGGGCTGCCCCCAGCCCGCGTCGGATGGAACCCCATCAGGTCTTCCGGAGGCGACTTTGACGTGGCCCTGCGATCCGGCGACAGCGCCGGATCTGGAGGTGTACGGTGCACCGGTTCGCCGATGCGGGGAGCAGCGTTCCCGAAATCAGACGCGGCAGCCCATGGGTAAGCATGCGGGTTGGCACTTGCTCCTTACTGCTGCACGCAGTAACGTCTCCTGAGATGACAAGGGTTATCTGGGGCCGATTCGTCGACAAGCAGATACGTCAAATCCCGGAGTTGATCGTTCGCAAGTTTCGTCTCTGGGTAGCCCTGGTGGAAGAGAGTGGGATAAGGGAAGTGCGTAAGAGCAAGGGATTTCACGACGAGCCGCTGAAGGGCCAGCGGCAAGGCCAACGATCAGTACGGTTGAACCGGGCCTACAGGGCGATCTACGTGCAGCATGAAACTGGGGAGGTCGAGCTGATCGAAGTAGTGGAGGTGAACAAGCATGCGTACTAAGCCTCGACGCGGGAACGGGTTGAAGTCCCTTGAAGCGCGCCTCGGTAAGCTCACCGTGGGCGAGTTCCTTAGGACGTGGAGGACCACCGAAGAACTGGGGCTCAAGGACTTTGGCGACCGGATCGGCATGTCGGTTGCCAATCTGTGCGACATAGAGAAGGGTCGCAAAGGGGTCAGCCCGGACAAGGCCGAGGCTATCGCTAAAGCGATTGGCGTTCCGCCGGCCCTCCTGGTTCGGCTGGCAATCGAAGAGAGCCTGCGCGCAGCAGGGCTCAAATATACGATAGCTGTAAAGCCTGCTGCATAAGCCCAGATCCGGCGACAGCGCCAGATCTAGAGGTGCGCCAGTTCGCCGGTGCGGGGTACTGCATTCCCTAAGGTCCACCGGCGCCCTTGGCTGGGGCAAGGCTTTGGTTGAGCCGTTGCTCCAATGTCTTGCGGCTGATCCCCAAGAGCTGTGCGGCTTCGTCGTAGTCTCCGTTACTGCACTGCAGGGCGGTGGTAAGACGCTTCTGCTCGGCGGCACTGACGGCGGTCGCGCGGCGCTTGCGGGGGCGCTTACGGGGCGGCTTGCGCGGCGGGCTCTTACGGACCTCGGGTTGTGGCGGGCGGTAGGCGCGCGCGGTGGATGCTGCGGGTCGCGGTGCTTGCGATCTCTGGACGGGATAGGTCGGCGTTGGGCGCCACGAGCGTTCGATCTCTCGGCGTACGGCCACACTGCTGGGAGCTTCTACCGTGCGATAAGGACGGCGGCGGCGCGTGCACCCAGGCAGTAGGACGGCAACGCAGACGACGAGCAAGATCCCGCTCTGCACATGTCGCCAACTTGGGTGGCTGCGGGATCTCATCCTCATAAGCTTCCTAGTCATCGCATCTCCTTGCTGCCCACGTGCCTTGGTGTTGCTCTCTCCACGGCTAACGTACCACTTCACCCTAGCCTTCCTCCACAACCACTCCCATGCAGCATTGAGCGACAAGCGAAGAGCGGAATTCTCCCTTTGTGTCTTCGTGCCTTAGTGGAGCTCTTGGCCCTGGCTCCCTGCATCTTGCCGGTAACCTCCTCGTGCCATCGAAGCGAGAACGGGCTCAAGTCTCACGACTTGCTTCGCGCAGGGACGCAATCATCTGCACCGAGCGCAGTGGGCGCGGGAGGTGGGGGGACATGAGGTAGCCGAGAAGCTGAGCCGACTGGGCGGCGGTCTCGCGGTTCATGCGACGGCCGCGGGCACTGCCGAGGGGTAGGGTCTGAATCTCACGCAGTGTCGACAGAGTCCCCCCGGAGAATTCGATGAGGCGTTCCGTGCTCGAATGGCAGGCTTGGCAGACGAAGGTGTGCTGCATCGGATCATAGAAGGAGCTGCCGTCAGCGAGGAGCGGCTGCTGGCAGCGAGCACAAGTGCCGAGGGGCGGGGCGTAGCCGGAATGCTGCAGCAACTGCAGCTCGAACACGCGCAGGAACGTGCCCGTCGCCGGCCCCAGGGCAAGCTCTTGGATCGCTTCGCGCAGGAGGCGAAAGGTCTCCGGCACCGGATGCGCCTCCTCGACCAACTGATCGACGAGTTCCAGCAGATAGCTGCCATACGCAAGCTTGCTCGGCTCGGCTAACGGCGACGACGAAGCCAGCAGATCGCAGCTCTCCATGAAGGCCAATCCGGCGCCAAGGCGGGTGCGAAAGTGCACGCGCACCACGGTCAGCGGGTCGAGACAATTGGCAAAGCGGCGCCGCGAGTTCTTGGCGCCCTTGGCGATTCCCGTCAGCTTGCCGAAGTCGAGGCTGAGGAAGGTAACGATCTTGTCCGACTCACCGTAGGGTCGACTGCGCAGGATGATCGCCTCACTGCTGTGCGAAGGACCCATCGTCGACGCACAAAACCACCACCTCTTCGCCTTGACAAGGGGTCGGGGTGTCCTTAGTTTCCGCCGCCCTTACGACTCCAGAGTTCACAACATTCTTGAAGGAACAGCATGAATCAGCCAGACGACAAGGCCGCCGGCCGCAATGGGTTGGCGCCCGACTCGCTCGCAGACACCGTCCCAAATCGCGAACCCGACCAAGCCACGGCTCCCGCCGCGGACGACCCGCCGCCTCCGCCTACATTGGAAGAGCAACTCAACGCTGCCCGCGAAGAACGGAACACGCTCCGCCAGGAAGCCGAGAAGTTCCAGGATCTCTACGTTCGCGAGCGCGCCGACCTCGAGAACTTCAAGCGCCGCACACAAAAGGAACGCACGGACACCTTGCGGTTTGCTGCCGAACCGATAGCGCGCGATCTATTGATCGTCGTCGACAACCTGGAACGTGCCATTGCCCACGCACAAGGGGGCGATCCGGCACTCGTCGAAGGCGTCAAGCTTGTCCACAAATCCCTTCTGGAGGTCCTCGAGCGCCACGCCGTGCAGCGCATCGACGCTACCGGTGCGCTGTTCGATCCGAATCGCCACGAGGCGATTGCGCAGGTGGAATCGGCGGATCACGAGCCCAATCAAGTCGTGACCCAGCATCAAGCCGGCTACGTGCTGCACGATCGGCTGCTGCGCCCGGCGATGGTCTCGGTTTGTGGACGAAAATCGACAGCCGACGTTGCAACCACCCCGGAGCGTGATTAACCGCAGCGACACCAATTGGGACGCCATTCGGCGAGCCCGAGCGGTTTAAGGAGATCCTCACATGGGAAAAGTAATCGGAATTGACCTAGGCACCACCAACTCGTGCGTCGCCATCATGGAAGGCGGCGAGCCTAAGGTCATCCCCAACTCGGAGGGCGGACGTACCACCCCCTCGGTTGTTGCCTTCACCGAATCCGGCGAGCGACTCGTTGGTCAGATCGCGCGCCGCCAGGCCATCACCAACCCCGAAAACACCATCTTCGCCGTGAAGCGCCTGATGGGGCGTCGCTTCGACGACGCGGTCGTGGCCAAGGCCGCCAAGGTTTTGCCCTACAAGATTTCAAAAGCCGAGAACGGCGATGCCTGGGTGGAGATCCGCGGCAAAGGTTACAGCCCAGCGGAAATCTCCGCGCATGTCCTGCAGAAGATGAAGCAAACCGCCGAGGATTACCTTGGCGAGCCCGTCACAGAAGCCGTCATTACGGTGCCGGCCTACTTCAA
>CAZGSN010000421.1:0-4339 GCA_964528465.1 uncultured Binatia bacterium (SeqCode) | reverse complement strand
GCCGGTGCTTGCCGACTGCACCCACGACACACTCAACATCGATCCGGCCGATATCCTGAGGAAGATCACCCCGCGCACCAAGGCTATCGTCCCGGTGCATTTTGCCGGACATCCGGCGGCCATGACGGAGATTCTCGAGATCGCGCAACAGCATGGTCTGAAGGTGTTGGAGGACGCGGCGCACGCTTTGCCGGCGAGCTATCGTGGCAAGCCGATCGGTACGATCGGAGACCTTACCGCCTTTAGCTTCTATGCCACGAAGAACCTGACTACCGGAGAAGGTGGGATGTTGACCCTTGCCGATCCCGACCTCGCGGCCCGACTGCAGTCGCGGCGCCTGCATGGGATGAGTCGTGACGCCTGGAAGCGCTACAGCTCCGCAGGGTCGTGGCGCTACGACGTGTCCTACCCAGGATTCAAGTACAACATGACCGCTACCGCGGCGGCCATGGGTCTGGTGCAACTAGCGCGACTGCCTGAGCTAAACGCGCGGCGCCTGCAATTGGCCAATCGCTACAGCGAGCAGCTTGCCGGGGTCGAATCCCTGCAACTGCCCTCGGTTCGCCCGGAAGTCGAATCCGGATGGCATCTGTATGCGGTACGCATTCGCCCGGAGCAACTGCGGATCGATCGCGATCAGCTCATCGAAGTGCTCAAAGAACGTGGTGTGGCCACCAGCGTCCATTTCATTCCCCTGCACCAGCACTCTTTTTACCGAGATACCTTTCACCTCAAGGCGGAACAGTTCCCCGTAGCCACCCGCGCCGGGGATACGATTCTTTCGTTGCCTCTGTTTACGCTCATGGCCGACGAGGACGTGGACTACGTGGTCGATGTCGTGCGCGAAACCTTGAGGGAAAATCGCCGCTAGGACACTCGCTTTTGAATGTTCAGGCCCCATGGGACGTGCGTCAAATTGGTGGGCCTTCATCCGAGATCCACGGCCTCACGGCCGCGGCTACGGTGTCTTCGCCGGCTCCCTGTAGCCGCGCGCGTGAGCGCGTGGATGGTGGAAGCTTGCCTTCCAACAAATTTGCCGCACACCCGGCCCCATGTTGGCCATCCTTTTGAGTTGCCGCTGCGGGGCGCCTATGATAATCGCCCCGCCCGCAGCAGGAGAAACATGTCTACGGAATCTACAGAGACCGAGCGCATCCTCACCTCGGTGAACAAGTTCTATGAAGAGAACCCGTTCCCAGGGTTCGATGTCAATAAGTACAAGACGAAAGAAGACCTGTCGCGGCGCGCCAGTTGGTGGGCGCACAAGCTCGATGCGGAAATCCCCTTCGACGCCAAGGTGATCGACGTTGGCTGCGGTACCGGCCAACTGGTGAATTTCTTGGGCCTCAAGGGCCGGCCAACGATGGGTGTCGACTATTCCCAGCACTCGCTCGACCTAGCCACATCCCTGAAGGACAAATTCAATTTGGAGCAGGTCCGCTTCCAACGCGAGAACATTCTCGAACTCAGCCTGCCGGACAACTCCTTTGATTACGTCTTCTGCAACGGCGTGTTGCACCATACCAGCGATCCCTACGGCGGCTTCCAGCATATGGTTCGCATCACTAAGCCCGGCGGCTTCGTGGTGGTAGGCCTTTACAACACCTACGGGCGTTTGATGCTGCATCTGCGGCGGCGCTTCGTGCGCTTCATGATGAAATTCGATCCCAAGGCCAAGGAACGCGCTCTCAAGAAGCAGCTCGTTGACCTTGAGGCGGACGCGCTGAAGGCCTCGACCTGGTGGGCTGACCAATACGAACATCCGCATGAGACCACGCACACGGTGGACGAAGTACTGGATTGGTTCTCCAAGAACGGTATCTCCTACGTCTCTTCCTTTCCCAAATGCGAGCTTTTCGTTGGCTCGGATAACGACCGCGTGTTCAAGCCCCGCAAGTCGGGCGCCTTTACCAACAGCCCCTTCGCCCACGTCCTCGTGCAATTGAGCTGGATCATCACCCAGAATAACGGTGGTGGCTATTTCGTGATCGTCGGCCAGAAGCAACCGGCCTGAAGCCTTTATCTATGTATGTACTAGGAATCTCCGCGTTTTATCACGACGCAGCAGCTTGCCTCCTCAAGGACGGCGAGATCGTAGCGGCCGCCTCTGAAGAGAGGTTTACGCGTAAGAAGCATGATGCCGACTTTCCGGAGAAGGCGATTCGCTATTGTCTCGACGAGGCCCGCATCCGCGTCGACGACTTGGCCTACGTGGGCTTCTACGAGAAGCCGTTCGTGAAGTTCAAACGCATCCTGTACACGCACCTTGCCTGTTACCCGCTGTCCTTCAAGCCGTTCCTCAAAGCCATCCCATCGTGGATGCGCGAGAAGCTGATCATTCCTTCCATCGTCAAGCAGCATATCGGCTACGAGGGCGAGGTGCTGATGACCGAGCACCACCTATCCCACGCTGCGTCGAGCTATCTCCTGTCTCCATTCAAAGAAGCGGCGATTCTCACGGTGGATGGCGTGGGGGAGTGGTCGACGGCGACCTATGGCAAGGGCGTCGGCAACGACATCTCGTTGTTCAAGGAGATCCGCTTCCCACATTCGCTTGGGCTTCTCTACTCGGCGTTTACCTACTACCTCGGGTTCAAGGTCAACAGCGCAGAGTACAAAGTGATGGGTTTGGCGCCCTACGGAGATCCCAAGTACTGCGACAAGATCCGCGAACTCATCGATATCCGCCCTGACGGCAGCTTCCACCTCGACATGCGCTACTTCAATTATCTGAGCGGCCTGACGATGACGAACGACAAGTTCGACGCCTTGTTTGATGGTGCGTTCCGTCGTCCCGATGATCCCTTGGAACAGAAGCACAAAGATCTGGCGGCCAGCGTCCAGCGCGTGACGGAAGACGTCATGCTGCAAATGGCCAAGTACATCCACAAGGAAACCGGTTCCAAGAACCTCTGCCTGGCTGGTGGCGTGGCCCTCAATTGCGTTGCCAACGGCAAGATCCTACGCGACGGTCCGTTCGAGCACATTTACATCCAGCCGGCGGCCGGAGATGCTGGCGGTGCGATCGGGGTGGCGAGCTACATCTACCACACGCTGCTCAAGAACGAGCGCAAGTCTTGGATGAGCCACGCCTATACGGGCCCGGGATACGAAGATGCAGCCATTCGTGAGTTCTTGGTTGGCAATGACATTCCCTTCCGCGAGTTGGGGCGTGCGGAGTTGCTGAGCGAGACGGCCAAGCTCATTGCCGATCAAGCCGTAGTCGGCTGGTTCCAGGGTCGCATGGAGTTTGGCCCGCGGGCCCTCGGCAGCCGCAGCATTCTGGCTGACCCCCGGCGTGCCGAGAACAAAGATCGCGTGAATCTGAAGATCAAGTTTCGCGAGAGCTTCCGTCCCTTTGCCCCGGCCGTCCTGGCCGAGCGTTGCAGCGAGTACTTCGAACTCAACGAGCCGAGCCCGTACATGCTGCTCGTGGCCCAGGTGCGGCCGGAAAAGCAAATCATTCCTGCTGTAACCCACGTCGACGGGTCGGCACGAGTGCAGACGGTGGATCGCCCGACGAACCCGCTTTTCTACGACTTGATTGCGGAGTTCGACAAGATCACCGGCGTGCCGGTAATCATTAACACTTCCTTCAATGTGCGCGGTGAGCCGATCGTGTGTACCCCCTCGGACGCCTACCGTTGCTTCGTCGAGACGGACATGGACTACCTGGCCATCGGCAGCTTCCTTCTCGACAAGTCAAAACCTCTCCCCAAGATCGAGGCAGTGGCGTGGGGAAAAGAATTCGCCCCGGACTGAGAGATTATGTCGATCCTAAGAAAACTACTGGCATTTTGGAAAGCATTCGGCATGGTTCTGGGGCATGTCCAGAGCACCATTCTGCTTGCCATCATTTACCACGTGGCAGTTGGGCCGCTGTCGGTTCTGGGCAAGGTCCTGCGCATGGATATCCTGCAGTTGCAGGCCCCCAAGGGCGACTCGTTCGCACAGTCACTGGCGCCGATTACAACCACGATCGAGCGCGCCGAGAAGCAGTTTTGAAGGCCCGGGGTGCACCAAGGAAGCGGAAGAAAAAGCTTGCTCTTCGTTGAGAAATACCGCGATTGATGGTCAAAGGGAGTGAGCGGAGGATTTCATGGGTCGTTTCAAAACACTCGGACGCTTGGCGAGAGAGATGTTCGAGTTCATGGGTGAGGACAAGCTTTGGTGGATGTCGCCAATCATCGTCATGCTTTTGCTTGTCGGTGGCCTGCTGATCGTCGTGCAAGGCTCGGCGTTGGCTCCTTTGATCTATGCGATGTTCTGAATGCGTATCGCCGGCGTTCGTGTGGGGCGCGGGGGGCGATCGGTACAGTACGGAAGGGCATTCCTTGGT
>CAZGSN010000420.1:0-3094 GCA_964528465.1 uncultured Binatia bacterium (SeqCode) | reverse complement strand
TTTGCCCCTCTGCCCCTCTCCGCCTCTATGGGCACTTACGTGCTTCCCGAGATGTCAGCCTACTCGCCGACCAGCATGGGCATCCGCAGTGCCACGCCACGTTCGCTTAGCGATCCAAGTAAGCCTTGGTGAAGGTTTCCGCCGGCAGCTTGGCGTGCTGTTTGATCTCTTCGATCGACAGCTCGGATAGATCCTTCGACTGCACGTTCTCCATGGTCTGCTGCAGCGGAGTCCACACACCCTCGATGTTTTCGATGCGCTGCGGGGTCCACACCTTGAGCAGCTTGAGTTCGCGATCGTAGAACTCGGTGGTCAGACTAAGCGCAATCTCCTCGGAGATGCAGTACACAACCTTTCCGTAGGGGTAATTGGGCTTGAGCGGCTCGGCTTCGACCTTGCGACAGGCCCGACCGTTGGACTGCGCCGTACTGCCGAGGAGGTAGCGGAACTCACTCATGTCCGGCACCGCGATATCGATCATGTAGAACGCGGAGCCCAAGAAGGACTGCTCCAGCGTCCACTGCGGCACCTGCACGCTACGCCGAACCAGGGGCACAAACGTGTAGTGCTCGTCGTTGCCGCCGTTGCGGTCGAACGAGAGGAAGCGCGTTCCCTTCAGGATGTAGGGTGCCGTTATTTCCATGTAGGTTGCACTGTCGTCGCCCTGTTGGAGATGACGAACTTCGATAATGCGCACCATTCCGCCCGGCGAGGAAAGCTTCATGCGCGCCGAGAACGAGACCTTGGTCGCATCGATCATCGTCTTGACCAAAGCGGCGGCTTGCGGCTCGGCTCCGGCGCTCCGCCTAGGAAACAAGAGCAACCAAAACATCGCCAGCACCGCAGCAAGGAGAATCGGAATCAGCGATCCCGTGCGCGCAACGCTTTTCATGAGTCCTTCCTCCGAAGAAGCAGGCTGCAAGCCTTGCGCCTTACGGTGCTAGCCGGCCCCGCAGGACTCCTCTGGCTTAGGCTCCATCGTCGGCTCTTCCGGAAAGGAATCTTTGCGAACTACCGCGATTTCCGTTCCTAAGGATTGGAAGGAGCAAGACGGAGATCAGCAATCGCGGCGACCCAGTACATTGCGGTGCATGGCACGTCACTGGCTGTGCTTCCCATCGCAGGAGGTCGCATGACATGCGGGGTAATTTCCTTGGCCTTCTCGGTCTTGCGGTATGGCTTTCCTTTTCAGGGCGGGCGGGAGCAGCAAGTCTTCCTGACTCGTTGGCTCTCACCGGCAACCTCGAAAGCCAAACATTGATTCGCCACGCTACGCCCGACGAGCTTCAGTTCGTCCAAAATCGCAACACCTTTCGGCTACGCGCCGAGTGGGATTGGTTGCGAGATGGGAAGATCGCCTCGACCCTGCCCTTCCCATGGGCATCGAGCAGTCGTGTCAGTCTCCTCTATCGCGGTGTGTATGACAGCTTCTATGACGTGGCCCCTGGCGACCGGCAGCACGGCCAGGAGCGCTACGACGATCTGGTTGGTGGCCGCATAGCCGATGTCGGCAAGAGTCGTCGCGACGACCTCAAGTTCAACAACGAGCTGCGCGAGGCGTACCTCGACCTCGCGCTTAGCGACCTACCGGTCCGCTTTCGCTTTGGGCTGCAGCAGGTGGTGTGGGGCGAATCGGATCATTTTCGCCTGATGGACATTTGGAACCCACTCGACCTGCGCTGGCACGTGCATCAGGAGCTGCAGTGGGATGAGATTCGTGTTCCGCTGTGGTTGCTGAAGACGGTATGGAATGTGGGCAAGGTCGGGCCGCTCTCCGATGTCTACACGGAAGTCGTTTACAACCCCGGCGACTACGCTCCCGGCATCATCGCGGGCTATGTACCGCGCCCCTGGGCGCTACCCTTCCCCAACCCCTTGCGCTCCGGGCAGGTGCAGTACGATCCGGTCACCAACGCCAACTTCGCGCCACAGCTCGATCTGCAAGGAACCAGCGACCGCCGCGGTGATTTTCACCGCAATCCCGCCGAAGCCAGCGAGATCGGCCTGCGTGTGCATGCAAGCACGCCGCAGGGCATCGACATCACGGCAAACTACTTCTACGGACGCGGCCGCAACGTCGGTGCCGCCCTGCCCTTTGCTTTACGAGTCGAGAGCATCGACCTACCCGCCCTCCCGCTCCCCGGCTCGCCCATGGTCGGCCGCTACCAAACCGACATCGATGATCCCAACAGCGTGCGTCCGGTGTACCCGGTCAACGTAAAGGCCAAGGTCGTGCATCCCTACATGCATGTCTTCGGGCTGACCTTGAAGTACTTCGACCAAGAGTTCACCGGGACCTCCTTTCGGATGGAGACGGCCTACGCCATGGGATCGCCGTATCAAACCATCGAATCCGACACGCTCGTCCAAGCAACGCTACGCGGCCGCCCCAACCCCGACGTGAACCTGCCGACAGCGCCCCTCGGCTTCACCAAGCGCGATGTGTGGTCGGGGATGCTCGGCTTCGACCGTCCGACCATGATGGATCTGTTGAACCGCGAGGCTCCGTGGATCTTCAGCGGTCAGTTCTTTTGGACATTCACGACCGGCCGTCACGTCGATCTGCTACGCGGTAACGCAGGCGTATCGGAGGAACCTTACTTCGGCGGCATCGGGCGTTGGGTCAGCGGCCCTTACCAAGGACAGAACGAACGCCAGCAGAACAGCCGGCAGGTCGGCAATGCCGACAACATCCACCGTTGGGAGCACCTGATCACCCTCAACGCCACCAGCTTCTACCGCAACAGCACCATCGTCCCGGTGTTGGCCAACATCTTTGATCCGGTCAACCTCAACAACTCGGTGCTGTGGTCGGTAGACTACTTCCTCACCAACGAGCTGATCCTCACCCTGCGCCAGTCGTTCTACACCGACTTCGGCGCCAAGCTGCCCAGCAACGACCCCTGGTTTGTGGGCGGACGCCTGCACCGCCGTGACGAAACCGGATTCAAGGTGACTTACCAGTTCTGAGGCAATCGTCGACAAAGAGAAAAGCATCGGAGCTTCAGCGCCGATGCTGCGGCGACATGGGACTCCTCTCTTACCCGGCCAGTCCGGTTGGGGCGCCCTGACGAGCTCTGCCGGCTTTGCCCGC
>CAZGSN010000419.1:0-2391 GCA_964528465.1 uncultured Binatia bacterium (SeqCode) | reverse complement strand
AATGCGGCGGCGCTGGCGCAAGGGTAGTTGACGACACATGCCCAGCAAGTCGGCCAACGGGTAGCGGCGGTTGATGGGCATCAACTTGTCGCGCTGCGCGTCGGTGGTTCCGGTCAGCGACACGGCAAGATGCACATCGGTCTCACTCACCAGCCGCTGCATCTGCTGTACCAAGCCAACTGTGGAGACGGTGATGCGTCGACCGGCGAAGTCGGCACCCCAGCGTGCGGTGAGCATCTCAATGGCCTGCACGACATTGTCGTAGTTTGCCAACGGCTCGCCCATGCCCATGAAGACGATGTTGGAAATGCGCTCGTCGCCACGCAGGAGATTCTGCGCCGCCAGCACCTGTGCGACGATCTCGTTGGCGGAGAGGTTGCGGATCAGCCCCAAGCGTGCGGTAGCGCAGAAGGCACAGGCCATGCCACAACCCGCCTGCGACGAGATGCACAAGGTCAAGCGCGGTAGATCAGGGATCAATACCGACTCGATCGCCGCTCCGCCGCCCAGGGCAAAGAGAAGCTTGCGCGTATCATCGCGCGCATGCGAGACGACCGACGGTTTCAGATACGGGAGAGTGAAGTGTTCGGCCAACTCTTCGCGCAACGCCTTGGGCAGGTCGCTCATGGCGGAGAAGGTCGGCAAGCGCCGCTGGTAAACCCAGGTAAGGATCTGGTTGGCGCGGTAGGGAGGGACGGCGCGTTCGGCGAGCCAAGGCCGCAGAGCGCGGGGAGTTAGCGGAAAAGCATCAGGCGGCGGTTGCGGGTCGGTTGCCACCGACCCGTGCCGCCCAGGGTCTACGCTCCGATCATCCAACGATGTCGGAACCGGAGAAGAAGAAGCTGATTTCCCAGGCGGCGGTGTCGGGCGCATCCGATCCGTGGCAAGCGTTCTTCTCGACGTCGGTTCCCCAATCACCACGAATCGTTCCCTTCGGAGCCTTCTTCGAATCCGTAGGCCCCATGAGTTCGCGGTTCTTAGCGATGGCGTTGTCGCCCTCCAACACCGAAACCAGAATGGGCCCCGACGACATGAACTTGATCAGATCTTGGTAGAACGGACGTTCCTTGTGCACGACATAAAAGCGCCCGGCTGTCTCTGGGGACAGGTGCATCATGCGAGCGGCGGCAATCTTCAAGCCGGCGGTCTCGAAGCGGCGCAGAATGTCGCCGATTGCATTCTTGGCCACGGCGTCGGGTTTCACGATCGAAAGTGTACGTTCTGCCATTGGTAGTTTCCTCCGATTTTCAGGGACCAGGGAAGGCGAGACTGCAGCTCGCAACGAGACTGCAACGTCCGTCCCGGATTTTACTTCTTCAACGCGGCAATCATCGTCGAGCCCAGCTCGGCTGGGCTGGGGGCCAGGCGAATGCCGGCTGCTTCAAGGGCTTTCATCTTGTCGCTAGCCGTACCGCGTCCGCCCGAGATGATGGCACCGGCGTGGCCCATACGTTTTCCGGGAGGTGCGGTTTGCCCGGCAATGAAAGCGATCACCGGCTTGGTCATATGTTGCTGCACGAACTCAGCGGCTTGTTCTTCCGACGAGCCACCGATCTCACCAATCATGATGACGCCTTCAGTGCCCGGGTCGTCTTGGAACATGCGCAGCACGTCGACGAAGCTCGTACCGATCACCGGATCGCCGCCGATGCCGACGCAAGTCGACTGGCCATAGCCAAGCTGTGTGACTTGATGCACGGCCTCGTAGGTCAAGGTTCCGCTACGCGAGACGATGCCGATGCTACCCGGCTTGTGGATGTATCCCGGCATGATGCCGATCTTGCACTCTCCGGGGGTGATCACGCCGGGACAGTTCGGCCCGATCAAGCGTGTGGGACGATCGTCCAGGTAACGCTTGACCCGCACCATATCGAGCGTCGGGATGCCCTCGGTGATGCAGATGGCGAGATCGAGGCCGGCATCGGCTGCCTCCATGATGGCGTCGGCGGCAAACGGCGGCGGCACATAGATCACCGAAGTGTTGGCCCCAGTGGCGGCCTTCGCCTGCTCCACCGTGTCAAAGATCGGAATGCCCTCGAAATCCGTGCCACCCTTGCCCGGAGTGACACCTGCCACCATCTGCGTACCGTACTCTCGGCACGTGCGCGTATGGAATTGGCCGGTCGATCCGGTGATGCCTTGGGTAACAACCTTGGTGTTTTTGTTGACGAGAATGCTCACAGCTCAAACCTCAAGAAGCCGCGCAAGCTAACGGCAGTGGCGAACGATGTCAAACTCCGGCTCCTCGGCAGCAGGGCGACGCCAAAGTCGTTGACGGAGGCATTCCATCTGACGCGCCGCGGGGGCGCGGCGTCTCCATTGCTTGCCTTTCCTTGCTTTTGGAGACGGGCCGCCCCCGGCCCGCCTCAGATTCAGGCCCGCCGCGGCCTC
>CAZGSN010000418.1:0-11889 GCA_964528465.1 uncultured Binatia bacterium (SeqCode) | reverse complement strand
GTGCGCCGCGGAGTGATCGATCGACGAACGACCGAAACGCAAATCGAGTTGTCGCTGACGCTCGAGGGTCGTGGCACGTATAGCGTGCGGACGGGCATCCGCTTTCTCGACCACATAGGAATCGGCGCCGGCCGCTACATCAGTTTGTCGAGGGTGGCTACCGGTAGAATCGTTGTGCATTGCCGTGAGATTCAGCCGAGCCGTCTGGATCACTCCTGACGGGTATGGATGCACAAGACGCGGCCGTGTTTGCTCTCATTGGATATGGCGTATTTCTGGCGCTGGCTTTCGGGCTGCGCTCGCTGCTTCACTACTGGCGTACGGGAGCGAGCGGGTATGTCGGACTTAGCGGACGTCCCGGCTCATCCGAGTGGTGGGGCGGCGTACTGTTCGCGCTCGCCGTGGTAGCCGCCGCCGCCGACCCGTGGCTCAGCTTGCCGAGTTGGTGTCACGTCTTGCCCTGTTCGACAGCGATGTTTGCCGCGGCCTGGGCATGGCACTGTGCGCGCTCGGTATTGTAGGCACCTTATGGGCACAGTTGGCCATGGGGGCCTCTTGGCGTATTGGGGTTGATGCGACGGCACGCACCGAACTGGTGGCCAACGGACCGTTCCGCTGGGTTCGCAACCCCATCTTCACGTTCATGCTGGCAGCAACTCTGGGACTTGCCCTCTTGGTACCGAACCCCATTGCCTGGGTAGCACTGCTTCTCCTCTTTGCCGCGGTGGAGATTCAAGTTCGCCGCGTCGAAGAGCCGTACCTTCAAGGCATCCATGGCAGAGCCTATCAAGTGTATTGCGCGCAGACGGGGCGCTTCCTCCCTCACCTTGGGCACGGGCCACGCGTCACCCCATCCGCCGAGACAGAACCCAAGGCTGTGGTCGACCTCATGATGCGCATCGCTGGAGTGATGGCGGGGCAGGAGATGCCGGAAAGCGTGCGCCCCATGGTCGAAGAAGGTGCGCGACGCGAGGACCGCGTGGTGCTGCGCCTGCGCCCCTACCAAACCTTCCACTCGCAGCCCAAGCACGTGCACCAAGCAAGCGACGTCGACGAAAAGCTCCTGCACGGCCTAGGGGACACCATGCCTTGGTGAGCCCAGCGTTGCTGCCAAGATCCGTAGTTAGTGCCCATCCCGGAAGTCGCGAACTTGGATCGCGCGACGAAAAAGGATCGGAAAGTCAGTTATCCGCAGATGACGCCGATAGGAGTTGTCCACAGGCCGTATTCCCCATCACATCGGCAAGTCAGGCGCGATCTGCACGGCAAATTGGAAGCCGACAGTGGCGATGGCCCTGAGCCATCAGCATCTGCGTCATCGGTGTCATCTGCAGATGTCCCTTGGCCATGGAGGCAGCAGCTTCGCGCGACACAGGCGGGAGCACCACGGGCTGGCCTAGAAGCGTTGGCCCACAAGGGTTTGGGAGTTTCGAGATGGGAACTAGCTGGGACCTCTGCACAAGTACGCTTAAACCAGATCGGGGTCGGAGTCGGTATCGGCCGCGACACAGGTTGGGGGAAACCGCTTGAAGAGACTGGCGATTTTCTCTTGCGCCATCTTTGTGTAACAAGCGCTTCGTTTCTTGTCGGCACACGCAAATTTGCGGCACCTGGCACATCTCCCAAAGAAGCAACGCAGGGCCGCAACGACAGCGGCAAAGCAGGAAGAACGGAAGACTCAACAGGAGGCAACAGAGAAAACAGAGAACGTCTCTCCAGGTTCTTCAAGTCCTTCCTCTGTTTCCTCCGTTGCCTCCTGTTCAATCTCTTGTTGGTTCCGGCCAACGGCCGGGCTGGGCCATCGGGGGCGGAAATGTAGGGACGGGCCTTGGCACCCGCCTGGGGTGGGGAATCGGGCGGCCACAAGGACCGCCCCTACAGTAAATCGGCTCCGCCTGTTGGGACTGTCAATCGCCGCTGTCTTTGAACCCCGCGGCATCGTTCTGCTTGAACGGAGCGGAGTAGGCCGACGTCCAGCAGAAGTCTCGATTGCGCATCTGCACCGTCACGGGACCGACCAGGGGCAGCGACGGCATCGCCAGGTTTAGTCCTTTTGCCTTGAAGGAAGCTTTCGACTTGCCACTCTCGCCAATGCTAACGCTGAGCGCCGTGGCACCACCCTGCGAGCCGGCTTTGTCCTTGTACTTCGCGCCTTTGGTTGCCGTCGACCAACAGGGCTTGCCACCGCAGGTTCCGGCACCGTGCAGCCCGATCCCATCACGCAACTTGAGCGGGCCGGATTGGGCATCATAAACACACAAGAGGTAAGGATCCCCGTTCACCGGATCGAGGAAGTCGGCAAGCGTCGTTGCAGCTCCCTTACCCCATTTCCAAGTCAACGCATTCTTAGCGTCGTCGCTCGCATCCTTTATTGCCAAGCTCGACCTGCCTGGTTGCGACTGCACACACCCGCTGGTCGGAGCGTAGGGACACGCGATGCCGTGCGTGAACAGGATCTCCAAATCCGTCCCTGTCGTTCCACCGATGTTTTCGTCGGAGGACCAAGCCACCACATAGGAATCTCCGTCGACACCGAGTGCGCCAAAGAGTTCAAAGCCGGCATCGTCGATTGCCGAAGCATTCATGGGTTGTGGCGCACTCCAGGTGACTCCACCGTCGCGGGATTCCGACACCAGGAATCCAGGCGCTGCGTTCGCCGTCCACATCGCAACCCAGCGGTCGTTGCCATCGAAGACCAACACGGGGCTGGTGTCGCTGCGAGAGTCTGTGGCGGCATCGCTGTTCAACGGCGCAGCAGCGCTCCAGGTAGCCCCGTTGTCGATTGATCTCGACACCAGAATGTCACTATCGCTGCCAATCGTTCCGCCAAGAGTCGAGTCGGAATTCCAGACCGTCACCCATGTGCCGAGCTTATCTGTGGCTACAACCCCGTAGGCGTCGTAGGCGGTATCGGTGGGGGCATTGCTATTCAAATAGGTAGGGGCACTCCACGTCGCCCCGTCATCCGCTGACGTCATTACGAAGATGTTCCCGCTAAAAGGGATTGTGCCACCCAAATTTCCGCCGGAATAGAAGACCATCACCCAATTGCCAGTACCATCGCTAGCCAGGCTCGGAATGTCGTCGAGGCCGTTGTCGGTAAGCGTATCGAAGTAGGCGTTGGGAACGCTCGGAGTGGTCCAGGTGACCCCGTTGTTGGTGGAGCGCGAGAAATAGAGATCGGGGTCGCTGAAAACATCGCGTCGCCACGCCGAAATCCAAGTTCCTGCGCCGCTGCTAGCCACGATCGGATAGTAGTCGTTGAAAGATTCGCTCCCCGGCGCGCCCAAGTCGAGATACTCCTGCGCGCTCCAGGTGGCACCATTATCCGACGAACGCGTCACCATGATGTCCGAAGTCGTTGGGCCGGCCGGATCCAGCGCCCAAACCACAACCCAGTTGCCGGCCTTGTCCGTTGCCACCGTGGGATAATCGTCCGCATCCGCGTCGGTCGTGCCGGCACTATTGAGAAGGGCGTTGGGGCTCCATGTTACTCCGTCGTCGCTCGAGTACGACACTCGCAGGTCAGGATCTCCGTCGTTGGAATAGTACCAGGTCGCCACCCAGTTGCCATTACCGTCGGAGGCCAGCGACGGGCGAAAATCCGAGCCTGCATCGAGGGTAGCGCTGCTGTTCAGAATATGCGGGGCGCCAAAGACAGGGCCTCCCGCCAGTGCACCTCGGCCGGTAAGTGTCGACAGCCCGGCAACGAAAACGAAAAGCAACGTTCGACCTTTCATCTCTTCCTCCTTTAGTGGCTGATCCATCGCAGAGCGCCTCAATGGCAGACCTGTGAGCAAGGAGCATCGCGTCCCCTTGTTGATTCGGACAGCCGTTAAAAGCGCACTACTTCCCTTCGGCGTACGAAGTCAAACGCCTCGCAGCGGCGCGGCTACTCACCGGCGTGCGTCATGTTTGTTGGCTTTCATCCGAGATCCACCGCCTCACGGCCGCGGCTACGGTGTCTTCGCCGGCTCCGTGTAGCCGCGGCCGTGAGCGCGTGAATGGTGGAAGCTTGCCTCCCAACAAATTTGTCGCACACTCGCTACTCACTGCGTCGACAGGCCATCGACACGATACAGGGGTGGGCTGCGTAGGAGGTAGCGGTCGACGGGGTGGAGAAAGCTCCGCTTAGGCTGCTTCTCGAGGGTGGCAACGAAGCCATTGAGGGCCGGCTCGCTGTCGAAACCGAAGACCACCGAAACCACATGCCCCTGGCCACGGCGACCGGCCAGGGTTTGGATGCTGACCAATCCGGGATGATCGCGGAAACCCTGCTGCTCGAACCACGCATAGAAGCTGTCGAGTAATTCGGCGCTCACCTCGAAGGCTTGGGTAAAGCTAACCACCGCACCGGCGCTACGTGGTACAGCACAATGCGCCGCGCTGCCGGGCTCCGTGCCTTTAAGACTGCTCAGGTAGGCAACCAAATTGGCAAGCTGTGCCACCGTCATGTTCGGATAGGTTGGCATGATCGAGCTGCCGTCCGGCCCAAGGTATCCCGGTCCGGCAACACGCACGGCGTTGGGGTTGAGGATTGATTCCGCAAAGTAAGCCGGCGGGTGGTGCGTGCCCATTCCAGTCAGCTCGGGACCAGAAGTAGGCGACTCGCCTGTCGGCTTGGGAAGCGCCTCTCCCTGCACGGCGTGGCAAGTGTGACAGCCGAGATCGACAAAGGCCTGGCGCCCAGCATCCGCATCGCCAGCCGGAGGCGAAAAACGCCACCCAGGCGGAGCACCTCCAAAGCGATGCAGGTCATCCATGCGGATCGGCGGGCCGGCATACACCGGCTTCGTCACCAGCAGGATAAGTCCTACGGCTCGGCTCACCGCGAAGATCCAGCGCATCGGTCCACATGGTCCTTGCTGTCCGCAAAGAGATCCCTTTGCAGGCGACAGTCGTCGCCCGGTCGCAGAGACACACCGCTCGCTGCCGATGCCCAACGATGCCATCGCATGCGCCGACGCCAGTCGCGGTGAGGTGTACAGCCCTCCGTCTACGATCTCGGCAACCAGATCGTCAGGCGCGTTGACGACATCCTCATACGTGGCACGACCGGGCGAGCGTTGCATGCATGCCTCATTAGCATGCGCCTCGGCAGCGATTGAAGACCTGGAACCTCCCCGCACCCCAGCACACCCTCACCCCAGTACTTCAGCACTCCCGCACTTCCGCACTTCAGCACTTCAGCACTCCCGCACCCCAGCACTCCCGCACTCCAGCACCCCAGCACCCTTGACCTCAAGGCACGAGTTGAGGTTTCCTCGCTCGCGCATGCCCATCGTGTTGCCATCGATCCCCCGAGCCAAACCGTGGATGTGGGCGCTCGTAGCATGCAGTGTCTTGCTGGCTCTTGTCGTTGCCATCAGCGCTACACTTACCAGTTACACATGGATTGATCGCACCTTCCCCGGCTTCGTGCTTCTCGATAACCGAGTTGTGGCGTCAGTCGGACTACCGCACTGGTCGGGCACCACCGCACCCAAGCTTGTTTGGTGGCAGGTGGCAGCCGTCGACGGGGAACCCGTGCACAACACCGCAGCCGTCTATGCACACGCCGCGGCCATGCCTCCCGAGCAGTCCATTACCTACTCGGTTGTCCGCGCCGACCAGCGACAGGATGTTTCCATCCTTACGCAGCGGTTTACGCGTAGCGACTGGTGGGCCTTCTTTTTTCCTTTCCTCTTCAACGGCGTAGTCACCATGGGTTGCGGTGTCGTCGTATGGCTGCTGGGAAGGCGACGCCTGGTCGCCAACGCCTTTCTCTCCCTGGGCACGTTGACCAGCTTCTTCCTCCTCGGCGCCGCCGATTGGTACGGCCCCGCGCGCTTTGCTCCGCTTGCCGCCGTTACCGAGGCACTCTTGGCAGGCGGTGTCGTGCACCTTGCGCTGGTTTTCCCCGAGGAGAGTCGCTTCCTCCGCTGGCGCCTCTTAGGCTACATCGCCTGTTTGCCGGTGCTGGCGCTGAAGCTGCTGCGCTACGACACGCCAAGCTACTACGTCGTGTCGCTGAATCTCAGTTACGGGCAGATTGGAGGTGGCGCGATCCTGCTCGCCACCCGACTGCTTGCTGCCTATCGCTCATCGGCCTCACCTCTCGCTCGCCAACGCGCTCGGCTGGTCGGTGTGGGCACCGCCCTAGGTATCATCCTGCCTGGTTTGATCCTTACCATTACCGTCCTCGTTGGTGGCCGTTTGCAGTCAAACCTGGGAGCCTTCTTCCCGGTAATCTTCGCGGTTGCGGTCTCGCTTGCCATCGTCCGCCACGACTTGTTCGAAATCGATGCTCTGGTGAAGCGCGGCACGTACTATGTCGTGCTCAGCGGCGTCGTTGCTGGCCTGTACTTGCTGACTGTCTTACTGTTCCATCAACTCCTGCGTCTGGGCCTCGTCGGCGAGTCCCCTTTGTTTCCCCTTCTCTTTACCCTGGTCTTACTGTTGGTGCTCAATCCCCTCCGCAGTCGCTTGCAAAGCACGGTCGACCGCGTCTTCTTCGGCGCTCGTTTCGACGTCAGCCAGGAACTCGCGAAGCTGACCGACAACCTCTCCCGGGCGCTGACCCGAGAACAGGTGACGGTCCAGGTATGCGACTGCGTCGAGCGCCTCATCCCCAATAGCGGCACGCAGCTTCTCGATAGTGTGCCCTTACCCCTGCACGAGCCTCTACGCAGCGGCCGCGTGGTCAGCATGGCCGATTCGTTGGAGCAGTACAGCGACCTTGCAGCCCATGACAGCGTCAAGAGCGAGCTCGTCGCACGCGCCGCGGAGCTGGCGATCGGCCTGCAACGCGAAGGGCAACTGATTGGAACCCTACTGCTGGGTCGCAAGCGCTCTGGACTGTTCTACACCGCCAGTGAGGCGGAGTTCCTGCGTGCCCTCGCGCACAGCGCTGCCATCGCCCTGCAGAACGCCACTTCGTACCAGGCGTTGGCCGACCTCAACGCCAATCTGGAGAAGCGGGTCCGCGAAGGCAGCGCACAACTGGCGCAGGCAGAGAAGATGGCCTCGCTTGGCCGCCTAGTCGCCGGCGTTGCCCATGAGATCAATAATCCGGTCAGCTTCGTTGCCGGCAGCGTCGAGCTACTGCGCGAACGGCTCGATCAGGCGGCGGCCACGGCAACGCCGGAAGGCCAAGCGCCACTGCACGAGGCAGAAGAGCTGCTCAGCATCATGGCACGTGGCGCCGAGCGTACGGCCGCCATCGTTCGTGATCTGCGCACCTTCTCGCGTGTCGACGAGGAGGCGCGTAAACCGGCGGATCTCCACGAGGGCCTCGAGGTAAGCTTGCGCTTGCTGCACAGCCACTGGAAGGATCGCATCGAAATCCATCGCGACTACGGCACCCTGCCGCTTGTCGAATGCGACGCTGGGCAGATCAATCAAGTGTTCATGAACCTGCTCAGCAATGCCTGCGACGCCATCCACAAGCACGGCAACCTCTGGCTTACGACCCGCACCGAAGGAGAATTAGTCCGCATCTCCATCCGCGACGACGGTGCCGGCATGAGCGAAGAGGTCGCCAGTCGTGTCTTCGACCCCTTCTTCACCACCAAGCCTGTGGGAGATGGAACCGGGCTGGGCCTGGCCATTAGCCACGGCATCGTTGCCGCTCACGGCGGCCGCATATGGCTCGCCAGCGAACCCGGTAAGGGCACAACGTTTCACATCGAGCTGCCGGTGCACGCGGCGCCAGTCAAAGCCCCCGGCGAATCCAAATCGCCCAACGCGACGGAGCCTGAGAAATAGACCGCCTCCGCGCCTTCTCTAGGTTCCCAGACTGCGCCCGGACTCTCCTTGGTTCCCAGGCGGAGCCTGGGAACCAGCGTGCCCGGGCAGCTCTCCTCGTTCCCAGGCTCCGCCTGGGAACGCCAGGTCTTCGAGGCTCCGCCTCGTCTGATCCGTGCGCAACCCACTCGCGTCAGTACAAGCAGTCCTTGGACTACACTCTCGCGCGCAGCAGGCGTTGGACATCCAAACAGCGCAAGCCATCCCTGCGGCCACGCAGGTAGGCGGCATGGGCTTGCTCGGGGCCGAAGTCACTGACCTGCGTAAAGCCGAGCCCGGCGACACGGTGCGCTAGGAACCCCGGGTCGAAGGTGCTCACCACCGGCTCGCCACGGGATGCTGCGCTAGCGGCGATGACATCGAAGAGCAGGCGTGCCTCGGGGGCCATGGACTGCGGTGAGGGACAATACTCCAACACCACCTCGGTTCCAGGACCACGAGACACCGTGCGCAGGGTCGAGAAGATGGCGTCCTGCGTCAGATACTGGGTTACACCCAGCCAGGAGAAGAACGCCGGCCGTCGTGGATCGAATCCGCTTGCCGCCAAGCGACTGGCGAGTGAGGCGCGCTCGAAGTCGACCGGCACCCAACGCAGGTTGGAGGGTTCCCCCTGCCCTAACTCTTGTACGCGCTGTCGCTTCCAAGCCTGGGTCGCCGGATGATCCACTTCGAAAATCCGTAAGTCGCGCGCCCACGGCGGTTGGCGTAACGCAAACGAATCCAGACCAGCACCAAGCAGGACATACTGCCGCACTCCGCGCGCCACAGCCTGCGCCAACATATCCTCGGCGTAACGACTACGGGTAACCACGAAGGTACGGTAGGCGTCGTACAGGTCACTTGCGTTGTGCGCGCCAACCAGCGGCGCAACCTCAGCGAGGATGTTGTCGACGGCCGCACATACCCCCTGCCGATCCAACCCTACCAAGGTCGCAGCCATGGTGTCGTTCAAAACGGATGGCAAGTCGTCGAGCCAAAGATGGGCAGCGCGTGCAATGGCGGTCTGCGTTGCGGTGGAGCTTGGACGATGCGTTTGCATGGGACACTCCTTGACAAGTCCGTGCGCTCATGCGGCGGCGCAGGCGGATTCGCGAATACAGGTGACGTTTGGAAAGTAAGCGGTGCCGGCGTGGTCGATGGGCTCGCCAAAGGTTACGACCGGCCATCCTTGCCGCCGCAGGGAACGCAGGGCGCGCTCATTGGAGACGCCAGCCAGATGAGTGAAGCCATGAGCTGCCGCCCAGCCGCCCGCATGGACGATGAGTTCGGCCGGAACGTCGTGGCCACTGACATGTTCGGCGTTGACTCGGCTCGCTTCGGCCGTGGTGTTGCGTGGCAAAGACGCGAGCAACACTGCACCATCGGCTTCCATAGGAAAGCCAAGAGGGCTGTCCGGCACCACACGCATGCAGCCAATAACGACACCATCGACACTGACGTAGAAATGCTCCGCTATGGCATCGAAGGTATCCAGCTCGAAGTGCCCGTCGTTCGCCGGCAGCGCTCCCATCTGCTCGACGAACACCTGGTAGCGCCGTCGCGCCACCGCCAGCATTTCGCGATGCGTAGTGACGCGTGCGACGCGGTAGCCGGTATGATCCAGGCGGATGGGCTCGGTACGGGCCGTGTTGTTGTGGTGGTTGCTGTGATCCATGTTTGCCTCCTTGCGATGCAGTGATGACCGCAAGAAGGGCACGGCGCGTGCCAAGTCGGCGGCGCACGACAAACCACCGCGCACACGCAGAGAGACCGCGTAGACCCTGAAACGCACGACAGAGGCCTAGGAACGCCCCTTCACAGGCGACCGGACCTGGTGGCGAGCACGCGGCGGATGTCGACCGCAGCGATGCGCAGGCGGGGCCTAGAAGACGGTGCGTTCCCAGGCTTCCTCGTTCTCTGGTTTCAGGCTCCGCCCCTCACGCTCGTTCCCAGGCTCTGCCTGGGAACACACTGTCCTCGAGGCTCTGCCTCTTTCCTCGTTCCCGGGCCGCCCTACCGATGCGAGGCGGAGCCTCGAAGAGCGTGCGTTCCCAGGCCGAGCCTGGGAACGAGAGAGAGAGCGAGCCGAGCCTGGGAATGGGAAGAACGACAGGACGAGAGACGTACAGTGCGTCACTAGGCTGAGCCTCGCATAGGAAGTGGATCGTATTCCGTGCTGGGATCGGAGACCGGCCACTCTCCGGGCGACGCGCGTTCGCAGACTTCCCGCTCATGCCCGTACTTCCCGCTCACGCTCACGCTCGTTCCCAGGCTCGGCCTGGGAACGCAGCTCCCGGAGGCTCCGCCTCGCATATTGTGCCGTACTCTCGTTCCCAGGCTCTGCCTGGGAACGCAGTCCCCTGAGGCTCCGCCTCGCATACTGTGCCGTTCGCGACATGGCTCAGAATGAGCGCACAAGACCGGCGCTACCCACGATGGCGGAAGGACGATCCCCCCAGCCCTTACGACGCACCGATGGCACACGTCCTGCTTCGCCAGGAGCAACGACCATGGCGAGAACCCGCTACCGCTTCTTGGAAGACAACCACGCGTATTTCTTGACAGACACGGTAGTTGCGTGGCTGCCAGTGTTCGCGCAGCCAGTGATGGCAGAGATCCTGCTGGAAAGTTTGCGATTCCTACAGGCCAAAGCGCACCTACGATTGTTCGGCTACGTGCTGCTCGAGAATCACCTACACTGGATTGCCGCGGCACCCGATTTGAGCAGGGTCGTCGCCCGCTTCAAGTCGTTTACGGCCCGGCGCTGCATCGACGAGATGGAACACTCGGGAAGACTCTCGCTACTTGCGGAGTTGCGCCGTCATCGCCTGCCACACAAGGTGGATCAAGCGCACCAGCTCTGGCAGGAGGGCAGCCACCCACAGCAAATTCAGAGCGCCGAGATGATGCTCCAGAAACTCGAGTATATGCACCACAACCCCGTGCGTCGCGGCTACGTCGATGAACCCACCCACTGGCGCTACTCAAGTGCCCGCAACTATGCGGGCATGCCGTGCCTCCTCGAAGTAGAGATCGGTTGGCGCTAGCCGCACAAGGCGGAGCCTCGAAGAGCATGCGTTCCCAGGCAGAGCCTGGGAACGAGAGATAACGAGGCACGCTCGTTCCCAGGCTCCCGCCTGGGAACGCACTGTCCTCAAGGCTCTGCCTCTTTCCCCGTTCCCGGGCTCCGCCTGGAAGCGAGGACAGCAAGCCCCAAAATGCCCGCTCCCCAACACCGAAAGTAGCAACAACCTCACCGAAGTAGCGCTTTGTCGCGTTGCCCTCTTGCCTACGGCGACCGAATTGAGGCACCAGGGACGTCACGCCATGCCGACACTTGCCTTCCTCGTCCTCCCCCGGCAAAGGAGATGCGGTACCAATCGTGATAGGGGTCGAAGCGTATGGGGGTAGTCATGACGATTCGAGAGCGGAGGATGTGCCTGTTCGGACTGCTGTTAGGCATACAGGCTTTCGCAGCAGTTACTGCCAACACAGCTTGGGCGTCCTGCAACTTGATCCCACAGGCGCAGCAGGTATTCCGTGGTGCGCTCGGCGCCGCGGACAGGCCGTTCGCCACACCCGGCGATTTCGTTGAACTCAGTGTGCGCCGGCAGATCTGCGACGCAACTTCGAGCGGGCTGCGGCCCACCGCGAACGAGCACATCGTCACCTTGGTATTTCGCCCACCGAACCAAGGCCCGCGGCGGGTTGTGTTCTTAACCAGCGATTCGTGCACGAGCACGGAGAACCTGCGGCGCACGGCCAACTGTCAGGCAACTGCAGGCGTGGCGGCGGTAGAGTGTCGCCAGGTCAATCAGGCAGGGCAGCCCCCCGGCATAGTGATGACCCAGCGGCGCCAGGAAAAGCGGTTGAGCTTTCGCTTTCCCAACACCGAGTCGCTGCTGCAAGATGGAGCCGGACGAACACTCAGTGGACCGGTAGCGATTGCCGTCGTTGCGGCGACGCCTAACCAAGATCTCCCCTGCAGCTTGGCGACGACAGCGTGTACCGAGCAGCCCGGGACGTTGGCCTGTCTGGACGAGCTGTACGACCTAGACGGCACCTGCGGAGCGAGTCCGCATCCCGTGTTCCCACACTTCACCGCCCTCCCCCCACCCAACAGCT
>CAZGSN010000417.1:0-5804 GCA_964528465.1 uncultured Binatia bacterium (SeqCode) | reverse complement strand
GCCCACACCAAGCGACACAACCAGAGCCAGCAGCGTAAAACCGGTAAACGTAGATCGTGACATCACAATATCTCCTCATCCAAAGAGTTGCGCGCCCCGGTTATGGGCGCTTCCAGTGGGGCAGATAGTTCCTCCCGTTGTTGCGCGGGTGGTCCTCGTGACCAGTCCTCTTCTCCATTGGCCTCGGCGAGAAAGCGCAGCAACGTCGCGATATCGCCGAAGCGTGCCACGCGTCCCGAGGTGATGTGCTCCACCCGTCCCACGCATTCGTCGCGGGTGACCACCGTGTCGCGCTGAACCTCGATGATGAAGGCACGATCCGCCGGGTACAGCGGCCGATCGACGGTCATTTCATCGACTGTGTTTGTGCGGCGGTGGCTCATATCGCCGTGATGTTTAGGCGATCACCACCTCCGAAGTCGGCACAGAGAAGTCACATTTGGGACACAAATCCCGACCTGGAGCCGGACGAGTGAATGCAGCCACCAGGCTTGCCCGTATGTAGCCGGCTAAAGAAGCTTGTCCTCGCGCGCCGCGCCCCGATTGCGCCCGCGCCGGGGTCATTCCTTTCATAGCGCCGCTTGGTCTACCGCCGCCCGCGAGGGGTAAAGATGCAACCGCACAGTGCTGAGGCCGCGGCCGCGGAGGTCGCTCCGCTGCGTCTCACGGATTGGTGGTGGCCGGATTACGGATCTTTCTGATCATCCCGCCATTTGACACCCGCCAGCCTACCATCCATTATCGGCGAAAATGGATGGTAGGTCATACATAGAACGTGCCGCCGAGCAGGAGCTTCTGCGGCATCTGCAGCGCGGTAAAAGCGTGTTGCTGTTGGGTCCCCGGCAGACCGGCAAGACCACACTGATCGAGCGGCTTCCCAGGGACTTGGAGGTGTCGCTGGTGGTGCCCCGAACACGCCAGCGCTACGAGCGTGATCCTGGGCAACTGCTCGGTGAGATCGAAGCGCTGCGGAGCGGCCGGCCGGGCGCACCGCCGGTCGTCGTGCTTGATGAGATTCAGAAGGTCACTGCCCTCCTCGATGTCGTACAGGCCGCTATCGACAAGCGCCTGGCGCGTTTCATTCTGACCGGCTCCTCGGCGCGCAAGCTGCGACGTGGTGAGGTTAATCTTCTCCCCGGTCGCGTGGTGACGCTGCGTTTGGATCCGCTCAGCCTCGACGAGTTGGCGGCGCCAGACTTGCCGAGGCTCCTGACCGACGGCAGCCTTCCTGGGATCTGGCAGACAGAGAACCCTGCGGACCGCGAAGCCGATTTACGCTCCTACGTCGAGTCGTATCTCGAGGAAGAGATTCGTGCCGAGGCGTTGGTACGTAACATCGGCTCCTTTGCTCGCTTCCTCGAGCTGGCCGGGCTGGAATCGGGCAACATTGTAAGTTTTCGTGAGATTGCCCAGGATATCGGCGTCACCCATGCCACGATCGCGAGCTACTTTCAGATCCTCGAGGATTGTCTCGTTGCCGAGCGTGTCGACCCGCTGACCAAAAGCCAGACGCGCAAGAAGCTGATTCGGTCCAGCCGCTACCTGATCTTTGACATGGGCGTACGGCGCCTGTGTGCAAGAGAGGGGCGCCGCGCCACCCGTGTCCGGCTCGGAGATCTGTTCCAGCAGTGGATCGGGCTCGAGCTGATTCGACTGACGCGCGCGGAACCCGAGCGGCGGTCGATCCGCTTCTGGCGCGACCCTGACGGCCCTGAGGTGGATTGGGTGATCGATGGACGCGGCACGTATGTTCCGGTCGAGGTGAAATGGACCGACACTCCCGGCAAGCGGGACACCCGGCACCTCGACGTGTTTCTCGCGGAATACCCGAATGCATCGCACGGCTTCGTCGTGTGCCGCGTTCCTCGACGCTTGCGGCTCAGCGATCGTATCGATGCCGTCCCCTGGCAGGAACTCCGCACGGTTCTGGATACCGCAGCCTGAGAGTCTGGCGTATCAAGACAGGAGGCAGCGAATGGCAACGAATGAGGACATTAACGACAGGTTCCCCCGCGTCAGACAGATGACGCCGCCGGAGCTGCAGGAGAAGTTGCAGAGCGGTGTGCCCTTGGTGCTGCTGGACGTCCGTACGCCGGAGGAGCGGGAGATCGCGAGAATCGACGGCTCACGCTTGCTCGATGCGGAGGTCGCCGGCTCCATCGCGACCCTTCCCCCGGAGACGCTGCTTGTCTTTCAGTGTCATCACGGGATGCGTAGCCAGGCGGCGGCGGAGTACTTTGCCGAGCGTGGGTTCCGTAACGTCTGGAATCTGGCCGGGGGCATCGAAGCGTGGTCATTGGAGATCGACCCGGGTGTACCCCGGTATTAGTGAGGCGACGGACCGTTTGGGTGCGCCCAAAGCCGGCTCTGGTCCCCACTTTGCGGGCGTTGGACGAATTATCCTGAACCGCACGCCCCTGCGCCGGCCCGGATGATTCCCGGAACACGGCACCCCGCACCGGCTTTGCCCGCCAAATCTCTTGGGCTGCCAATCCGGCTCATGCGCCGCGGGGGCGCGGCGTCTCCATTGCTTGCAAACATTGATGAATCTGAGTTGGAGACGGGCCGCCCTCGGCCGGCGTCTGGTGTAGGAACCATTTGGCGTGCAAAGCCCCTCGCACCGGCGCACCGTGCACCTGTCCGATCCGGCGCCAGCGCCGGATCGGGATGGGGCGCCTTGACTTCCCAACTTGCGCAGGCGATATGGCGCCGCGCTGATGGTGTCGTAGGGAAGTCGGTGTGAAGCCGACGCGGCCCCCGCCACTGTGACCGGAACGAACGCGGCATTTTGCCACTGTCCAATAGGATGGGAAGGCGCCGTCAGTAGGTCGCCGGAAGCCAGGAGACCGGACCCAACAGCATTTCGAAGTCCTCCGGGGTGTGAGGATGAGATTGCTGTGTGCCGTCTCCTTCATGCCCGGAAGCGCTTAGGCGCGACCGGGTTTTGTTTTTTTTCGCAGCAACCTCTCTCGCTCAGCGGCCCGGCGTTCACCGCGCTTCAATTCTCGAAGCGCCCAGCGAAACGGGAGGTTTCACATGTGCAAGTTCGGTTTTTATCGTCCACTCCATCACCGCAACCGCGGGGCCGTCGCCGCGCTCCTGCTCACTGTCATGGAGGCAAGCGTCGCCAAAGCAGCGATTACGGTGCCCCCAGGTAGCGGGTATATCTACACCACCCTGGCCACGGGCAATACGACTCAGAGCTGCGTCGCTACAGGCCCCGGCGGTACCTTCGTCGGCGTCGGTCCTGGATTCGCAGCCAACGCCAACTCCGTGATTCAGATTAGTGAGTCGGGTATCGTGCGTACCGTCGCCACGGGCTTCAACTCTCTGTCCGACTGTGCCTACGACGCCGAGAACGACATCCTTTACGTCGGCGACAATGCCGATAGCGCTGACATCTCCGGCGCACTGACCGGCGACACGGTCTTCGCGATTCCGTCGGCTAGCAGCGCCCTCAACCTTACCGCAGTTGGGCTCGAGCTTCTGCCCGCCGATAGCTTGCCGGCAGTCGCAGGGCTGGCCGTCGGTGCAAATGGGAATGTGCTCGCCGCCGACGCGAGCGGACCAGGAGCGGGCACGGTGCAGAAGATCCTTGTCGGTGGGCCTAGCATGTCGCTGTTTGCTTCCGGATTCGACTACACGTCTGGGCTGGCAATCAACCCTGCCAACAACGGCGTCCTGGTTGCCGAAACCCTTGCCTCCTTCGAAGCGCAAATCACGCGTCTCGATTCCATGGGGGGCTTCGTGTCGACGCTTGCAGGCCCTAGCTCTGCCTTTGGCTCTTACGATCTGTCCTACACACACGACGGCTTGCTGCTCGCCACCGGCACCGGCAGCATTGCCAGCTTCAATTCCGTCGGCATGCAATCGACCTTCGCCAGCGGGTTCTCGTTCCCCACCGGCATCACTACCGATCCGTTCAGCGGGCGGGTCGACATCCTCGACAGCTTCTCGTTCACTGCCAACGACAGCATGCTGCATCGCTTCACCCCTGTCGCCAAACTTGTGCCCGGAGGGACCAAGGCAACCGCGGAATGTGCCCAGGAATTTTACGGAGTGGAACTGGTGGCAGCCCGCCCTGGGCAAACCCCGCGCAGCGCCATTTGTGTCGACGGTGCAGCTTGCGATGCCGATGGCAAGGCCAACGATGTCTGCGTGTTTCCGGTCGGGTTGTGTTTCCGTGTGGCCGATCCGCGTTTTCCGGAGTGTGCACAAAGCGATGTGACCGAAGTCAGCATGAAGGCCCGCCCGGAATCCAACGCCTTCGACAGTTTTGCGCTCGATGTCCAATCCGCCTTGCCCATCACGAGTTCGACTTGCTTCTTCAGTGACGGGATCAGCGTCCCCGTGAGGACCACTTCTTCTGGGGCAAGGGCCGGGCGCGGTAGCCTGCGGGTGAAAACCGAAACTGCCAACGGCAGCCGTGACAACGACAGCGTGCGGCTAGTCTGCCAGCCGGCACCCTAAGCCAACCGACGTAATGTTTCGCAAGCAAGCCTGGCATTGCTTGGCCATCTGCGCGGGAGCGCTGCTCATCGCAGTGCTCCCGGCGTGGGGCGCAAGTGATCCTTTCGTGGATGAGGTGGTGAGCTTCCTCCCGGGAGAGCACGCCGGCTTTGGCACGCCGGATCTCGTCTTGGGACCGCCGGTCGGAGCGGGCGAGTTGCAGGGTTCAACCCACACCTTGTCGCTAGGCGATGGTGGCAGCATCGTCGTGCGTTTTGATGAGCCGGGCCTCTGCGATCGCCCCGGGCCCGATCTGATCATCTTCGAAAATGCCTTCTATGCTGGCAGCCGTATGGGTCCGTTGTTCGTCGAAGTCGGCATCGTGGCGCTCAGCGTCGATGGCATCCACTTTGTCGAGATTCCGTTCGATGCACAGACATTCGACGGCTTGGCCGGCCGCACGCCGGTGTACAGCAATCCCGACAACGGCATCCCGCCAACCGCTGTGAGTGAAGCCGGAGGCGACAGTTTCGACCTTGCTTCGGTAGGGCTGGCCACAGCGCGCTATGTGCGCATTACCGACCCAGGCATGGCGATTGCCGATGCGGGGAATCGTGTCGTGCCGGGTAACTCCGGAGGCTTCGATCTCGACGCCATGGCCTCCCTGCACGACTGCAATACTGTAGCGCCATCGGCAACTCCCACACCATCGGCAACACTGGATGTCGCGACGCCTACACCCACGTCAACGCCAAGGCTGGCAACTGTGACGGCTACCACCACTCCAACCCTGCCGACTGTCACTCCCACCTCTACCGCGACCGTGTCTCCCAGCATTACACCCACGCCGCGGCTTGGAGACGTTGATGGTAGTGGGCGCGTAGACGACAAAGACTTGAACCAGGTCATCGCCGCAATCTTTGCCAGATTCCCGGCCAGTGCGGACGCCAATCACGATGGTGTCTTGTCGGCAGCCGATGTCATCGCCGTAGCGCAAGACTGGTCGCCATGATCTCGGGGTCGGCATGCTGGGGTGACCATCACTCCGTCCGACGAGTCGGTCGATTATCTGCGAGATGGAATCCTTTGTTTGTTCGTCATCCCAGCGAAAAGCATTGTGGATGTTCTCTGAGATGGGGCTCTGTGTTCGGTCGTCATTCCAGAGAAAGAGACTGTCGGTTTTCGGCGAAACCACGTTTCCCTTTGCTCGTCATGCCGGCGAAAGCCGGCATCCAGTGCCGGAAAGCGAGCACTTACGCTTTCCAACGGACCCTGGACCCCGGCTTTCGCCCTTACCCTTACCCACAAATCGGCCGGCTGGACACCGACAGCAGAATGGAAAGGCAGCAAGGATC
>CAZGSN010000416.1:0-6611 GCA_964528465.1 uncultured Binatia bacterium (SeqCode) | reverse complement strand
CCTGCCGGCGCAGGTTTCCGGTGAGCATGTAAAGCTGATCCGCCAATGCCTGCGTCGACGCCACCTTGCGCCGCGTCACCAGAGCGTTGAGGCGAACCAGCTTGTCGCGCAAGCGTTGCAGGCCGCACTCGTCCGCGAGTAGCTCGATGGCACGATGGAATTCCTTCTGAGTCAAATACGCCATGGGATTGATACTCTCACAATTTGGATTTGGCGCCTGCTGATAGCGACTCACCGCCATGGGTGCACGTGGGAACAAGGAGAAGCCAGCCTCCGCTGAGACCCAAATGGCTACGCCTGCGCTGGCGTGCGTGTACAAGGGAACGACGACCCCGCACCGGCGAACAGGCGCACCGGGCACCTCCGGAACCAGCGCTAGCGCCGTATCCGGAGGCTAGGCAGCCGGTTGCTTCATGTTCTCGGCGACCAATTCCATTACGTCGAGTGCTTGCACCTTATCTTCCATGCCCTTCGCCTTGAGACCGTCGTCGACCATGGTCATGCAGTACGGGCAGGCGACGGCGACGGTATCGGGATTGGTTTCCAGCAACTGGTCGACGCGAATGGTGTTGACACGCTTGTCGGCTTCCTCCTCCATCCACATGCGACCGCCACCGGCACCGCAGCACATCCCGAACTTACGGTTGCGCTCGGCTTCTTTCAGGTTGACGCCGGGAATCATGCCGAGAATCTCGCGCGGGCTGTCGTAGACCTCGTTGTAGCGACCAAGGTAGCAGGAGTCGTGATAGGTAATGCCCTTTGGGCCTCCCATGTTGAACTCGATCTTGCCCTCGCCGATCAAGTCGCGGACAAAGTCGACCGCGTGCTGCACCTCATAGTTGCCACCGAACTGCGGGAACTCGTTCTTGAGCGTGTTGAAGCAGTGCGGGCAGTTGGTGATGATTTTCTTGACGTTGTACCCGTTGATCACCTCGACGCACATCTGCGCCATGGTTTGGTACAGGTACTCATTTCCGATACGGCGCGCGGTTTCGCCGTTGCACAGCTCTTCCTTTCCAAGGATGGCGAAGTTGACGTTGGCCTGTTGCAGAATCTTGGCCACCGCGTGCGTGGTCTTCTTGGCGCGATCGTCGAACGAGCCGGCGCAGCCCACATAGTAGAGGTATTCCGCCTGCGGGTTGTCGGCCATGGTGGGAATCCCCAACCCCTCGGCCCAAGCGTCGCGCTGCATGGCATCGACGCCCCAGGGGTTGCTCTGCGTTTCCATTGCCTTGAAGGTACGCGTCAATTCGACCGGGAAGCGCGACTCTTCCTGCACCAGGTGGCGTCGCATATCGACGATCTTGTCGACATATTCGATCATCACCGGACATGCCTCCTCGCAGGCGCGACAGGTCGTGCACGCCCACAGCACCTCGTCATGAATGAGGCGCTCGCCAACGACGTTCTCACCCACCGTGACAGCCTCCGCCGGTTCCGCGGTGGCTGCGGGAAGGGCGAGCACCTCGCCCTCACGCTCGTACAAGTAATCGCGCAAATTGAGCAGAAGCTGTCGCGGCGCCAACTCCTTGCCGCTTTGGGTCGCCGGACAGTGCGACGAGCAGCGTCCGCACTCGGTGCACGAGTAGGCGTCGAGCACCTGCTTCCAAGTAAACTGGTTGATGTACGAGGTTCCGAAGCGCGTGGCATTCTCCAGGTCTTGCTTGCTGAGCGCACCCTTCGGCTCCGTCTTCAAGAAGAAGACGTTGGGAATCGAGGTAAGGATGTGGAAGTGCTTGGACCCTGGCAGCAGGTTGACGAACACGAGAATGACGCAGTTGTGCAGCCACCAACCGAAGTTGCTGGCCGCTTCCGCTCCGGAAGCTCCGCCCAGGCCACCAAGCATGAGGCCGACCAGGTAGCTGAAAGGTTGCCACATCATTTCGGCTTGCACGTGTGCGTCGTCGGCCGCGAAAATCATGCGGCCGCCGTCGTAAAGCTTGCCTCCGATCATGATGCAGGCGATGAAGCACAGGATCAGGTACGCCTCCCCATGCGATTGCCCCGCCAAACGATCTTCTGCCGGCTTGAACCCATACAAACGCTTCGGATGCGTCACGCCCCAGCGGTACAGCAGGATGCTGATCGAGATCAGCACCGCGACCTCCATGATGTCCTTGAGAAGAAGGTACGGGCCACCGAGCAGATCAGGTGTCATCAAGGGGACGTAGAAGTCCTCGAAGTAGGCACGGGCGAACATGGTGACCACCTGCAACCCGAGAATGACGAACCCCCAGAAAACAAAGAAGTGCAGCCAGCCGGCGGTCTGCTCGCTGATCTTGGTTTCCGGTCGCGGCTCACGCTGTACGAACTTCTTCTGGCCAAAGGCGTAAATCAAAACCGCCTTGATGCGGTCCTCGATACGATCGAAGCGATCGACCGGCGACACGCGCAGGAGAACGCCAAAGCGGCGATACATCGTCCGCGTGAAGTAACCCAGTGCCGCCGCCATCACCACGCTGAAAACCAGCGTACTCACCATGCCGAGTCCTCCTCTATAAGTTCGATCTCTGCATAAGCGCAAAATCGGAACCGGAGCGAGTCCTATGAGAATAACTTTGCCATTTCAAGATAGCCTTGGGCGTCGCTTGTCTCTCTTATGCCTGAGAAATGCCGTCTTATTCTGCGGCCTGCTGCTGCTGGTGGCCTGTACCCACAAGCCGCAGGTACGGATTCACTCGCAGCGCGGCGAAGTAGTCGTACCGGTAGAGATTGCGGCTACCCCACAGGCACGCAGCCAGGGATTGATGTACCGCAAGGACCTAGCTGCCGATGCCGGCATGCTGTTCCTGTTTCCCGAAGAAGTGGAGCAAAACTTTTGGATGAAGAACACGCCATTGCCACTGGACATGATCTTCATTGCCAGCGACCTGCGCATCGCCGGCATCGTGGCCAAGGCCACGCCCTTCTCGACCGAGCCGCGCGGTGTCGGCAAACCATCGCGTTACGTCCTCGAGGTGCACGGCGGCTTTTGCGACCAGCACGGCATTCAACCAGGAGACCGCGTCGAGTTGCAGAACCTCGAAGGTCAGACGGCTCGCTAGTCTGCGGTGGGAACCCTCAAGATGGACCCGTTGCAGTTAGGACGACGGCGGATTACGCCCCATCAGGACTTCCCGGACACGCCAGCACCTAGTCCCTGCTGAGCGCCGCGCAGCACACTGGCAACGATGCTTTCCATGTCGTGGCGATACTCCCAAGCAGGATAGTCGCGGCGGAACCTGCCGACGTCGCTGATCCACCAGATGTGATCCCCCTTGCGCGCCTGGTCGTGGTACGAAACGGAAATTTTGTTGCCACTGGCGCGCTCGCACAGAGCAATGGCTTCCAGCACCGAGCAGTTGCTGTAGCGGCTACCGCCCATGTTGTAGACCGCCGCCACCCTGGGGCTGAGGTAGAAATGCTCGAACGCTGCCACCAGATCCTCGGCGTGGATGTTGTCGCGTACCTGCTTCCCCAGATAACCGTGGATCTCATACGGTTGCTCATGCACAGCACAGCGCATGACGTGGGCAAGAAAGCCGTGCTGCTCGACGGCGGCGTGGTTGCCGCCGGTGATGCAGCCGCAGCGAAAGCAGGCAGTGCGCAGGCCGAAGTAGCGCCCATACTCCTGCACGAAAACGTCAGCGGCAAGCTTCGAACAGCCCATCAAGCTGTGCAGGCTATCGTCGATGTTCATGCTCTCGCTGATGCCGGTGGCGGCGTACTCGTGGCTTGGATCGACCTCCCAGCGCGTGTTCTGCTCGATGAAGGGCAGGCGATTCGGTGTGTCGCCGTAGACCTTGTTCGTCGAAACATAAATGAACACCGCGGCCGGGCAGTAGCGACGTGTCATTTCCAGCAAGTACACGGTGGCCGCGGCATTGACTTGGAAATCGACCAGCGGCGCGCTGGCCGCCCAGTCATGTGACGGCTGCGCCGCAGCGTGCACGATCAGACTGAGGTCGGCACCGTGAGTAGCAAAGATCGTCTCGATACCGCTCTCGTTGCGGATGTCGACGTCATAGTGCTGATAGCTTGGCACCTCGGCGCGCAGGGTCGCCAATGTTCCGCGTGTGGAAGCGGCGGGCCCGAAGAACTGCTGGCGTTGGTCATTGTCGATGCCGAACACCTGCCAGCCCTTGCGCCCGAAGAACGCTGCTGCCGTGCTGCCGACCAAGCCCGCAGAGCCCGTCACTAAGACTGTCGCCATACCCACCGCTCCTCGCTCACCTTGGTAACCCTCAAAGGATCTGTTCCTCAAGGATCGTCCACAGGACGCGATAGATATCCAGGTTCTCCTTGGTGAAGGCAATCGAGCCCGCCTCGATATCGGCGAGGCGCTGCGGATCGGCGAGAAGGTCCCTGGTCTGCGCGAAGAGATCACTGGAGGTCGTGTCGTAGAACACACATGGCAAATGTTGATCCGCCATGCGCGCGATGCCGGTATGCCGCGAAGTAATTAGGGGCCTGCCGGCGGCAATCGCGTCGAGCACCGACAGGAACACGTTACGAACGTCGGGGAGCGCCGGCAGCAGAACACAGCGCGCGAGGGCGAGGAGCTTGTTGTAGGTCTCCTGATCGAGGCCTGACGCCGTCGTTACATCGAGATGCTGTCGCAGTCGATGGATCTCAGGGCCATGATTCGGCGAGCCGATGAACAGGAAGCGTAGGCCGCGAAACAGGGTGTGATCGATCGACCCATACTCACGGCCAGCACTGCCGAGCAGCGCCACATCGAAGGCCGGCGCCGTCGCGCGGTAGTAGCGACAATAGTTGAAGCCGATCGGGATGTAGTCGAACCAGCGCCATTGGAGCAGGGGCAAGGCGCACACTCGCCGAAAGTCGTTCTCGAGCTTTTCGAGGGGCTGGCAGGTGTAGCCGGTCACCGCATTGATCTGCGAACGTTGATTTCGAATCATCTCGCCGTCATCGTAGAACGCCGTCGGATAGGACTCGATGAGCTGATGATAGAAGCCGAGGTCGAGCAGCAGGAGCTTGGCCTTCAATCCTTTCATCGCCATCAAGCTCGCCGTGAGTTCGCTGGGCCCGATCATCAAGATCACGTCGAATCGATTCAGCGCCGCCACGTCCCAGGTCGCGAGCTCCGCCGTCTTTATGGAACGCAAACCCTTGCGCGCGAGTTCCTCTTGGAATTGGAAGATGGTGTCGAAGTAGCTGGCACCGGTCACCTGGATGGACGCGTGCAGGTGCTGCAGGCGGACGAAAAAGTCCACGATCGAAGGATAGAACTGCAAACCCTTGGTGGCGTTGAGTAGGAGGATCTTCTTTGGGCCGCGTAGCTTCAGCGCTTGCAGGCGATCCGTTAGCTCCTGCGCGCGTACCGGCAGCCAATCGTCGTAGATGGGCGCGTACGTTGCTTGTGCCAACGCCGCGGCCGCCGCCGGCTCAAGGCTTTGGCTCGCGCCATTGGATGTGCTCGCCACCGGTGCAGCACGCGGGGCGAAGAGTTCGTTCTCGGCACTGGCCGGTAGAGTGCCCTCCCAGGCTTCGAGCATCGTGCACAGGTTGGTGAGCAGTGTGTAGCCGAGCCGATCCGGCGGGTCGCCGCGATGCCCTATCTTGAAAAGTTTCGTGCTCTTGAAACAGGCCGTCGCGTCGCGCGCCGACTTGAGCCAGAGCACAAAGGTGGCGCCGGCCTTGTCGATAGTCACCTCGATTGCTTCGCCAAAGGTGATTGCGGCCATGTTGTAGCCGAGGGTGGACGAAGACGCGGCGATGGCGCCACCAAGTACAGCATGCAACGACTGACGCAGCGGCGATTCAGTCATCGAGATCACAATGGTCCATGTTCGGCCGCGGCGAGAGCGAAAGGCTGTGTTGCTTCACAAGGAGGAAGCACTTACTACATCCGAAGCGCGCATTTCAACGCAAGGGCGGCGGGGCCCTGGCAAGGGGCGTGCGTCATATTTGTTGGCTTTCATCCGAGATCCACGGCCTCACGGCCGCGGCTACTGTGTCTTCGCCAGCTCCGTATAGCCGCGCGCGTGAGCGCGTGGATGGTGGAAGCTTGCCTCCCAACAAATTTGTCGCACACCCCGTGGCAAGGGGCACTGGCCACGCTGCGCAAGCGGCTTGACCAGCCGGACGCGGCGTGAATATAGGGCAGCACGGATGCCGGACAGCAAGTCAGAGCAATCGAGGCGATCGGCCGGCTGCCGCTTCTCTCGTCTTACCATCATCGCTTATGGACTTGCCCCGGGCTCATCCACGCGCGTCTATAGGCGCGCATGCCGGAACTTGTTGTCGATAGCGAGCAGGATCTCGCTACCGCTGGCGAGACGACGGCGCGCCCTGCGGGCATTCCCCCTTTATTCGCCCATACCCTGACCGTCATGCGCAGCAATCACTCCTGCAATCACGTCACCTATTGCCTCCGTAAGGATCTGGCGCGCGTTCCTTCGATTCAGGCACACCCATGACGCCGTCGCCTTCCTCGACCGCGATCCGTCATCGCCGCCGTCGTTCCATCCCTCTGTTGGTGCTCGCTGGTCTCACGATCGGTGTCGTAGCCGCGGAGATCTGGGTTCGTGTCAACAAGCCGACCCCGCGCGCCCAGGTAGTACGCGGCTTTGGCCTGCACATGCTCGACGGTGTTCCGGTCTGGGAAT
>CAZGSN010000415.1:0-23470 GCA_964528465.1 uncultured Binatia bacterium (SeqCode) | reverse complement strand
GAGGTCTTCGACGATCCCGACGGCGTGCGCCTAGCCTATGCCGACGAAGAATTCGCGGATAACCCTGACACGATGGCCCCTGCCAACCACAGCAAGGGCGCGACAGTCTGGGAGATCACACCGACAGTTGCCTTCCAGCTCACGGAGCACCTGTTGGCCCGTGTCGAGTACCGCCACGACGAGGCCAACAAGCCCATCTACGCGAAGGATGGTGTCTTCCAGAATGGCTCGGACACCATCGCCGGCGAAATGATTCTGGCCTTCTGATCAGGAACGCAAGGAGGTTGTGACCATGAAAAAAATCGAAGCCATCATCAAGCCGTTCAAGCTGGATGAGGTGAAGGAAGCTTTGTCGCGCGAAGGGATCCACGGCATGACCGTTTCCGAGGTGAAGGGCTTTGGGCGTCAGAAAGGTCACACCGAACTGTACCGAGGTGCCGAGTATGTCGTCGACTTCTTGCCCAAGATCAAGATCGAGCTCCTCGTCGGCGAGGACAAGGCAGCAACTTGTGTCGAAACAATCGAGAAAACGGCGCGCACAGGCCGCATCGGCGACGGCAAGATCTTCATCTCCACCGTCGATGATGTCGTGCGCATCCGCACCGGCGAACATGGTGCGGAAGCCATCTGAGAGGGCCTAGCGGCCAGGAGGAAGCCTGATGAAAAAGGAAAAGTACACTTGCGGCTGGCGTACGGGCGGGCGTCTGGTGGCCCTTGCGGCCGCGGCATACCTTGCCAGCTATGCGTTACCGGCCGGGGCGCAAGACGCGGCGGCAGACCCAATCGCCGAGTTGCTGGCCACCCCCAAAGTGATGATGGACACCATGTGGACGCTGATCGCCGGCATGCTCGTGTTCTTCATGAACCTTGGCTTCGCCATGGTGGAGAGCGGCCTCTGCCGCGCCAAGAACTGCGTCAACATTCTCGCCAAGAACTTTGTCGTCTTCGGCGTCTCGTCGCTAGCCTTCCTGATCCTTGGATGGGGCTTGATGTTTGGGGACGGCAACGGCTTCCTCGGCACCTCTGGGTTGTTCTTCTTACACGGCGCCGACAACAGCCCGGCTAGTGGTGACGCCTATGCCGGCGTCTACAGCTCGATCAAGTGGGCAACAGTGCCGCTGTGGACGAAGTTCTTCTTTCAATTGGTGTTCGCCGGAACGGCGGCAACGATCGTCTCGGGAGCTGTGGCCGAACGTATCAAGTTCATGTCGTTCGTCCTCTTCTCCTTTGTCATGGTCGGTATTCTGTATCCCATCACGGGGCACTGGATCTGGGGCGGTGGTTGGCTGGCGACCTTCGGCTTCTGGGACTTCGCCGGTTCGACCGTGGTGCACTCTGTTGGCGGCTGGGCTGCCCTGGCTGGCATCATTATTCTTGGCCCGCGTCTCGGAAAGTACACCAAAGACGGCCGCGTGAATCCTATCCCTGGTCACAGCATGACCTCCGCTACCATTGGCGTGTTTGTGTTGTGGCTTGGGTGGTTCGGCTTCAATCCCGGCAGCACCATGGCGCTGGATGCCAAGGCGATTGGTCACATTGCGGTCACCACGAACACTGCTGCTGCTGCTGCCTCGATTAGCGCCCTGCTGACCGCCACCTGGGTGCTCGGCAAGCCCGACCTGTCGATGATTCTAAACGGCTGTCTGGCTGGACTCGTTGCGATCACGGCACCGTGTGCCTGGGTGAGCGTCGAAAGCTCCCTGATCATTGGCTTGATTGCCGGCGTGCTCGTCGTCTTCGCTGTTCTCTTCTTCGACAAGCTTCAGTTGGACGACCCTGTCGGAGCACTGTCGGTGCACCTTGCCAACGGCGTGTTCGGAACCTTGGCCGTGGGCCTGTTTGCGGACTCCTCAGCAGCGCCGGTGGTTGGGCCTGCAAATGGCCTCTTCTTCGGTGGCGGCTTCACTCAGCTATGGGCACAAATCGTCGGTGTGCTTACGGTGGGCGTGTACACTCTTGCCATATCCCTAGTGGCGTGGGTGGCACTGAAGGTCACCATGGGAATTCGTGTGTCCGCGGAAGAAGAGTTTGAGGGCCTCGATGTGGGCGAGCACGGTATCACCGCCTATCCCGACTTCCAGCAGGTGCATCCCAGCAGCTTCAACGTGGCACCGGGCACCCCCGGTGGCGGCGCTACTGTTTACGCTAGCTCTCGGGTTGCGGCCGAGGCTCGTTAGGATACGTCTGGTGCGGAAAACTGGTTGGTGCGGGGTAGGTTGGTAATGGTCTGAGGAAAGACCACATCCCCCACGACGTAGACAAGGCGCGTCTCGTGAAAGCGAGATGCGCCTTGTTGCATCGAACCCAAACACTTGAGTCGGTGTGGACGTCAACAGGACGTCAACCGGACGCACGCTTCGAGACGCCACCCTCTGTTGGCGGCGTCTCGAAGCGCAAGGCGAGTTGACGTCCACGCCAACTGAGGTTTTCGGGCTAAACTCAATCTTGTGTCGGGGAAGAATCCGAAGTTCGGTCTCGGGATTGATGGATGGGGACCTGTGGCTGCCGTTCGATCTGAAGCTTCTTCATACGACTGCGCAGGGTGCTGGGGCGCAAGCCCAACAGATGGGCAGCGCCGTTGCTGCCTTCGATACGCCAGCTCACCCGATCGAGGACGGCGATAATGTGATCGCGCTCGATATTGTCCAAGGCCACCCTGTCGCCCGGCTGTGCTGATGGACTTGCGGTTCGCGGCGAGGGAACGGATTTTGCCGGCAGCGTGGTACGTGCAAGCAGAAGCTCCGGCGCCACATGGAGATCGGTGCCGGCAGAGAGAATGACGGCGCGTTCAATGACATTTTCCAGCTCACGCACGTTGCCCGGCCAGGAGTAGTCCACGAGGCGTTGCATGATCGTACTGGGAACACGGGTAATGCGGCGGCCAGTCTTGGCGGCAAAGCGAGCCACGAAGTAGTGCACCAGGGCTGGAATATCGTCGCGCCGAGCGCGAAGCGGCGGCACGGCGATCGGGAACACGCTCAACCGATAGTACAAGTCTTCGCGAAAGCTGCCGTTGGCAACGGCGGCGCCGAGGTCGCGATTGGTAGCCGCGACAAGACGAACGTTGACAGGAATTACCTTGTTCCCGCCGATGCGTTCCACCTCACGTTCCTGCAAGACGCGCAACAGCTTGGTCTGCACATCGGGAGGAATGTCGCCGACCTCGTCGAGGAAGAGCGTGCCGCCATGGGCCAGCTCGAAGCGGCCGATGCGACGTTCTGCGGCTCCCGTAAATGCCCCCTTCTCGTGTCCGAATAGTTCGCTTTCAATGAGGCCGATCGGTAACGCCGCGCAGTTCACCTTGATGAGGGGGCGGTCCTTGCGCCGGCTATTGGCATGCAGGCTGCGCGCAATCAGCTCCTTACCGGTACCGGTTTCCCCGAGGATCAGCACGGAGGAATCGGTGGGGGCGACCAGGCGGGCTTGCTCAAGCACGTTCTTTAGGGCGTGGCTCTCGCCAACGATTTCATCGACATTGTGAACGGCGCGAATCTCTTCCTGCAGATACTGATTGTGACGGTGCAAATGGCGAAGCTGTTCCTCTGCCTGACGGCGTTCGTCGATATTGCGTAGGATCAAAGTGTGCAAGACGCGGTTAGCAACCTGCGCGCGTGAGATGGTGCCTTCGATAGGGAACTCTCGGCCCTTCGCGTCACGCGCGCACAACCCTTCGGGTGCCCAGACATAAGGTTGCGGCTGAGAAGTGTCGTCCAACACTGCGAAAGACGGGTCGAGGGCACGTCGGAATCCATCGGTAAGGAAGCGTGCCAAAGGTTGCCCTAGGGCCTCGGTGGCGGAGCAAGCAAAGACCCTCTCGGCTGCAGCGTTGAAGAGGATGATGCGCTGTTGCTCATCGACAGTGAGGATAGCGTCCATCGCCGATTCAATGATTCGCGATAGGCGCTCTTCGCTTTCGCGCAGCGCCGCCTCGAAGCGCAAGCGCTCGAGTTCGGCCTGCGCCCGTGCCGCAAAGATGCGCAGAATGGCAAGGCCACGTGCGGCGTCACGCATGGGCTTCTCGTCCATGATGGCAACATGGCCGACAACATTGCCGGAAGCATCAAAGAGGGGGATGCCGCCGTAGCTCTCCACTCCCCACGTTCCCAGGCCAACGTCTTCCGGAAAGCGTTGCTGTAAACGATCAGGATAGTGGGAGGCCTCACCATTGAGGACTGCTTCGCAAGGCGTACCTGCTAGGGGTACTTCGAAATTCTCCATTCGCTGCCCACGACCCCAAACCGCTCGCGTACGAAAGGTTCCGTGATCGGGACTTAGTTCGGAGATGAACACATAGGGCACGCCGAGAGCCGCTGCTACGTGCTCCACCAAAGAAGCAAAGAAGCGTTCTCCGGTTTCGGCGGCGACGCCTTCGACGATCGCCCGCAAAGTGTGCTCTTCGTCGGTTTCTGAAAAACAGCCACTGCCGGTCGTCAACTCTGCGCCCTCATTCTTCTGTACCTGCTTCACCCCCCCCTCGTCGTAATAGACCGCTCACTCCATGAAAACAGTATCGATCAGTCGCGATCGAGGACCCGGCTCAGCAGCGTGCGCAAGGCTTGGCGAGCCCGATGCAGGCGAATCTTGACGGCGTTCTCGCTGATGCCGAGAACCGTGGCCACTTCCGTGGTGCTCAGCTCCTCAAAGTCGCGCAGTGTGATTACGGCGCGATACTGCTCCGGTAGCTCTGCAATACAGGCGCGCACCTGAGCGCGAACCTGGCAATTTACCATGACCTCTTCCGCACCCATGGGTATACCGCCGGCGGGTTCGACATGCGCACCATGGTCATCGAACTGGGGCAAGAGTTCGTCGATAGCCTGTTCAGGACGGCGGCTCGCGGAACGCATGCGCATCAGAGCGGCGTTGACGACAATGCGATGCAGCCACGTCGACAAACGGGAATCCTCGCGGAACCGGTTGATAGCCCGGAACGCTTGCAGAAAGGCGTCCTGGACCACGTCCTTCGCCGCTTCCTCGTTGCGCAGCATGCGCCGGGCTACCGCCAACATGGCGCCGCCATGCTGCCGCACCAAAATTTCGAAAGCGCCGTCCTCTCCTTGTTGCAGGCGGCGAATGAACTCCGGCTCGGATTGGCTAGGCCCACAGCCCAGAGGAAGAAAACCTACCTCCATCGTGGGAGGAAGCGGGCGGCTCGTGGGCATCCCAGGGGTCGATTGGTTCGTCAGCATAGTGCGATCTCCTTAGGATTATGCATGCAGCAGTTCTCGTGCCAATAGAAATCTCGTTGGCCGCCGGATTACCCACGAAGAAAAACCAGCCAACAGGCCACGAAACAGCCCACGAAAACCCACCATGGCCAACGATATTTCGTGGCCACGAAATAAGGTGACTCTTGTGCGGCTTCGGTGGGAGCGGTGGACCTAACGATAACCCGTTGCGCGGAGTGGCGCGGTACCGGCCGCTGCTGCGATCCCGAGCGAGTGAATGAGTCGATTGAGGTTGCTGCGCGACATGCACAGCAGGCGGGCGGCGGCGGCGCGGTTCCCGTTGGTTTGGCGCAGGGCTGCCTCAACCATCTGGCGTTTTTCGAGGCGCAAGTTGGCGCCCAGCGAGCCAGGCGATTCCATGCGAGGGGGTTTGGCTGTCACGCTGGGTAGGTGCTCGGTGTCGAGCGTATTCGACTCGGCCAGCACAACGGCGCGTTCGATGACGTTGCGAAGTTCGCGGATATTGCCCGGCCAGGGATGACGACACAACGCGTCCAGAGCCGCAGGAGTGAATCCTTCCACCTGCTTGCCGAATTCGCAACAGGCTCGGGCGAGTAGATGCTGCGCCAGGATGGGAACATCGTCGCTGCGGTCGCGTAGGGGGGGTAGTTCTACCTCCATAGTGGCAATGCGGTAGTAAAGGTCTTCCCGCAATCGCCCGCTGCGTAGCGCTTCTTGGGGGTTGCGATTCGTGGCAGCCACGATGCGCACATCGACAGCGGTTGGCCGCGGGTTGCCGATGCGTTGCACTTCCCGCTCTTGCAGGACCCGGAGAAGCTTAACCTGCAACTCCGGCGACAGCTCGGCAAGCTCATCAAGGAAGATGGTGCCACCGTGAGCCGCCTCAAAGTGCCCGGTGCGTGATTCCACGGCACCGGTGAACGCCCCACGCTCGTGTCCAAACAGTGCAGCCTCGGCGAGGCTCGACGGAATCGCCCCGCAGTTGACGGAAATAAGTGGACCGTTGCGGCGGGGGCTCAAGGCGTGGATGCCGTGTGCCACCAGTTCCTTGCCGGTGCCGGTCTCTCCATGGATCAGTACCGGCACCGACGTGCTCGCGACCCGTGCTGCCATGTCGAGTACGCGGTGTAGTTTCGGACTATTGCCTACGATCCTAGGGAAGCACCTCATCGTTCCGATTGTCGGCCAGGCATCGGCTGCGCAGTCCGACACGACGGGACTGTCGTCGACCGATGAAATTGTCGAGCACAGGGTTTCTCGGAACGCGTTGGGCCCAGCTATGGAAGGCATGGACGGCCTCCTTTGACACACGCCACTATTTGGGTTGATTGTCTACTTCCCCCACCCCCAAGTGCCGCCACCACGTGGCAGCCGTCCATACTCCACAATTACGTAACAAGTCAATACCTACAATGCATATACACACTCTATCGATAGTGTGTAGGTAGATTCATGTCCATTATTCTGGACACTTGTTCGGCCAACGCCCCCTTCCGCCGGTCACCACTATGGCACATTTGATTTGTGAATGGGTGTCCTGGCTTCTGTCCGGCTGTTCAGCCGTGATGTCGCGGGAGTCTCTGTGCGGCCGCTTTCCGGATCTCGTTGAAGGCGTCCGATCGAGGTTCCGGGACCGGCGCCATTCGGGTGTCCAGCGCTAGCAGTCGGGGTCGTTCCACTTCGGTGGGTGTCTTTCCGCTTCTCCGTGGGTGTCCTTCCATTTTCTCTCGAATGGGGCTTCCCGGCTATCGGATCAGACCAATACTTGGGGATGTGCCAGAACCGATGCGGCGCAGGTGGGTGCGGACGATGGCGTACGTTTGATCGATAGGAATCGCGGCCAGGGAATCGACGCCATCCTGCGGTGGAGCCACGGCAACTTGGCAAGGGTCGCTTGCATCCACGGCAATCGGCCGGTCACTGCGACGCACCAGAGTAACGGTTGGACAGGCTACGGCCGTGGCAACGTGCTTGGGTCCGCCATCATTGCCGATCCAGAGATCACAGCATTCATACACCGCGGCAAGCTGCGACAAGTCGCCCGTCACGACCGTCCGCGGGTTGCCACGGAGCAACGCCGCAAATGCATGAATCTGCGCCGTCTCGCCGGGCGCGTGGGCCAATACCAATTGTACGGACACCTCGTCGACGAGGCGATTGGCAAGCTCAGCAAAGGCTTGCAGTGGCCACTGACGCCCCGCATCGCGTGCCGCAACCGAAAGGGCAATACGGGGAGCCCGCGTTTCCTCACCGCCGAGCATCCACAAGCCGGCAGCCCAGTCGCGATCGACTTGCGACACCGCCAGTTCCAGGCGCAGATCCGTGCTCGCGGTAAGCCCGATGGCCTCTACAAAGCGCATGGCACTGCTGGCGAAGTACACCGGGTCGTCCCACCCGGGAATGAGCTGCGTGTAGACGCGGTCGCGGAGCCAGCGCTTGCTCCAGCCAATGCGGCACGCGGCTCCTGTCGCCACGACGTAGGGCAGCGTGCGCGTGCTGCTCTGCAAGTCGAGAACCATGTCGTACTGCTGGCGACGGCAGTGCCAAGCTAACTCTGCCCAAGCCCGTATCCCCGGCTTCGCGATCAGCACGGCGTCAATGTGCGGGTTGCCGGCCACGGCGCCTTCGAAACCCTGTGCAACCATCACATCGATGCGCGCCTGCGGCCGTGCCAAGCGTAGCGCGCGCAGCACCGGAGTGACGCGCAAAATGTCTCCCAGTCGCCGCAAGCGAAGGATCAACACGCGAGGCGATGGTCCGAGTGGAGTCGCTTGGCTCACGAGGCTCCCGTACGCTTGGACACCACTTGCTCCAAGACCGTGTCCGCAACACGAGTCGCGTCCAAGTGACGTTCCATGCAGTGAAAGTACGGGCAGCGTTCCCGCAGGCAGCTTGCACACACTTGCCCCACAGAAGGTTGCAAGATGGTGACTTGCTCACCCAAGGGACGCCATCGTTGTGGGTGGGTGGAACGCAAGGGCGGATACAGGGCGACCACGTTGGTGCCTTGGATGGCGGCTAGGTGCGTCGGCCCGGTGGGGCTACCCACGTACCCAACGGCCATACGCAGCAGCTCGGCAAATTCGCCGAGACGAAGCTGGCCACCCAGCGACACTGCGAGCGGGCCAATGTCCCTGGTTACACGGCTCGCCAACTCGATCTCACTCGGACCACCGCTAACGACAACCCGCAGCCCTTGCTCGGCTAGCTTCTTGCCCAGTGCCGAATACTGTTGCGGAGCCCAGTTCATGGTCGAGCCGGCATTGCCGGGGTGCAGCACAACAAAAGCTCCGGGTTGCAGATCGTATCGACGCAAGACCTCGGCCACGGCGCGCTTGTCGTCTGCGTTCGATTGCCACAAGCACCGCACCGGCGCCTGGGCCACGATCCCCAGCGCTTGCAGTAGCTCGAGGTTGAGAGCCGATTCGTGGCGATCACTGTGACGTCGATGCTGCCGCAAGCGATGCGTGAAGAGAACCGAATAGGCGCGAAAGGCGGTACCCACGCGCACGGGAATCCGCGCCAGGAAGGCGGCCACCGCCAACCGCGGCGTAGGGTGCACGATCACAGCCGCATCGCAAGCGAGCGAACGGAGTTGTGCCGCCAAGGCAGTCACACCGCGTAGGTTGGACCCTTTCGCTTCCTGTGCATCGATCTCCACCTGGTCCACATGGGGATGATGCTGTGCAGCAACGGCGTTGGCGGCGGAGGCGAGCACGGTTACGCGGCAATGCGGCAGCCCTTCCTTGATGGCTGTGGCCATCGGAAGAGTTAACAGCATGTCACCAAGATGATCGGTGCGCAGAAGCAGGACATGACGCAACTTCATGCGCGGCCTCTTGCCCCGCGTCGCCGCCCCTGCACCAGCCGCAGCATCTCCGTGTGTGACAGCAGCCGCGCCAGCGCTTTCATGGCGCGGCGCCGATTCCACAGCAGCCCCCAGCAAACAATACCCACGGCGCTGCCCAGCCAGCGTCGTCGTGTGTCGCTGCGGCTTGTGTCGGGAGCGAGGACGAAGCGGCTGCGCGCATCACGTCGGTGCATCTCGTGGAAGAAGGCAAACGTCAAGCGCTCCGGTTCCACGGCGTGGTAAACGATGACGTCAGGCATGTACCCGATGCGCAAGCCGCGGGCGGCAATACGTCGCGCCATATCGCCATCTTCGTGCAAGCCACTAGCTCCCGGGCCCAGTTCCTCGTGAAAGGGGCCGACTTGTTCGAGGACGCTACGGCGAATGGCCATGTTGCATCCATAGAGGTGCTTGGTGTCCGCGATTTCGTCCCCACGATCGAACAGCGGCAGCGTAGAAAACAAAGCCACGCGCGAGAGGAGATTAGGGTCGATGATTGCGGGCGGCGTGCGCACGCGCCCAGTGGCGGCCGCGTACTGCGGATGAGAGGCGAAAAACGTTTGAGCCTTAGTAACCCAATCGGCAGCCACCTCGACATCGTCATCGGTAAACAACACGAGCGGTGCCGACACGTGCTGCAGCGCCAAGTTGAGCGCCCGCGCCTTACCTGGGCGCTCGAGTCGCAAGGCGATGCGCCCGGGAGCAGCAGCGACCCATGCCGCGACACGCTCAGGGGTCGAGTCGGTGGAAGCACTGTCGACCAGCACAACCTCGACCAACGATCCGGCAGACTGCAGCGCCACGTCCAAGCTCGCCAACATCTTGCCCAGCAAGAGGCCGCGATTGCGCGTGGCGATCACCACGGCGAGGTCGAAGGAAGACGGGAGCATGGGAAGGAGCGCTAGCGCTTAAACCTATCAGTGCCCAGCCGCAGTGTCGTATTGCACCTCGGTCAAGCACAGACCGGATGGAGGGGCGGTCTGGCCAGCGCATCTGCGATCATGGGCAGCGAGAATCTGGGTCATGCAATCGCGGGGGCGGTCATGCAGACCGACCTCGACCAAAGTCCCAACGATGTTCCGAACCATGTGCTTGAGGAACGCCGTGGCTTCGATGGTGTAGATCACCAGGCTGCGGTCGCGTTGGCAGTCGCTGCGATACACCCGGCGTACGGGGTTGTCGGCTTCGCAATTGCTGGCGCGTAGGGAAGTGAAATCGTGCTCGCCAAGAAGCAGTGCGGCCGCCTCTTGCATGGCCGGAACATCGAGAGGCCGTGCTACATGCCAGGTGTAGCGCCTCCAAAACGGGGACGGGTACGGCTCATTCCAAATGCGATACACGTAGCGTCGGCTGCGTGCGGCCCGGCGTGGGTCGAAACTCTCGTCTACATGTTCCACCGAGCGAATAGCGATGTCGCGCGGGGTCAAAGCATTGAGGGCTCGGCACACCACCTCGGTGGGCTTGGCCTGCTGCAGGGCAAAGCTGACAACTTGCCCGATCGCATGCACGCCCGCATCTGTACGGCCGGAGGCGGAGATGCGGACCGTCTCCCCAGAGAATTCCAACACCGCAGCTTCGAGGACTCCTTGCAGCGTGCGACCGTTCGGTTGCACCTGCCAGCCATGGTAGTCGGTCCCGTCGTATTCAAGGAGAAGCTTGTAGCGCATGGGGGAAAGGAGGTTGCCTGTCAGTCACCATCGTTCGAACCTCAACTACTGACATTGGGTTAGCGGGAACTTGTGCACGTTTCTCGACCCCTTTGGTGACGGGGCCAGAGTTCATCTTGGTGCCTTCGTGTCTTGGTGGTGAAGTTCCCCGGTCACTCATCGAGGTTGAACGGCTAAGCTAGCTACGCCCGCCCAGTCTCTGCACAGGTCGTCCGATCTACAGGTACTCGCGGGCAAGAATCTCGGCGATCTGAACCGCATTCACCGAGGAACCTTTGCGGGTGTTGTCGATGGTGATCCACAGATCGAGCTGATTCACCTCTTCGTTGGCGCGCACCCGGCTGACGCACGTCGCGTCCTGACCAATGGCATCGGTGGGAGTGGATAGCTGCGGTGCTGCCTCTTCATCGAGGAGCAAGATGCCGGGAGCGCTGCGCAAGATCTCTCGTGCTTCTTCCGGGGAAAGGCTTTGGGACAGTTCGATGCTGGCACTAATGCCCATCCCGAAGAAGGTTGGAATACGGGTGCGCGTAAGGTGGATCATCACGTCGGAGGCGAGCAAGCGGCGCAAGGCCAAGCAGGAAACTTCCTCATGCTGTGTGCGACCACCCGCCAGAAACTCGCCGATCGCCGGGATCGCGTTAAAGGCAATGCGTTGCTGGAATACGGCGACCTCCGCCTCGCGGCCATTGAGCAGCTCGACGAGCTGCGTTTGCAGCTCGTCGACGCCTGCCTTGCCGGCACCGGACACGGGTTCCAAAGAAGTTGCCACAACCCGCACGATCCCCGCCGCATCATGCAGAGGCTTGAGAACGACAGCGAGAGCACTGGCGACAGGGTCGGGGCTGATGATCAGGCTACGCGCTAGGTAGTCTTCGATCGCCGAGGCATTGACCTCCGGCACCACCAGCGGGACATCCGTGTCGCCGGTGAATAACGAGCTGGTGTCGATGACCACGGCTCCGGCTTCCGTGGCGCGAGGAACCCACTCGGCGCTGACCTGTTCCCCCGCCGCAAAGAAGGCAATGTCGGCGTCCTGAAACTGCGCTTGTGCGAGCAGCCCGACTCGGCTCGAAATGCTGCCGCAGATCACCGTGTCGCCTGCCGAGCGGGCCGAAGCAAACAAGTGCAACCCAGCGAGAGGAAACAAGCGCTGTTCGAGAGCCTGGACCAGCTCTTGTCCCACCATGCCCGTGGCGCCGACGATGGCCACGGTGAAACGGCGCTCACTCATTGCTTCTCGAGCTCTTGCACGACGACGGTACCCATCTCGCGACAAGTGATCGTGCGCGTGCCGGGTTGTTCGATATCGGCGGTGCGATAGCCGACGGTCAAGACCGCGGCGACAGCCTTCTCGATGGCCTCCGCCGCTTCCGGCTTGGCAAAGGAGTAGCGCAGCATCATCGCTGCCGAGAGAATCGTGGCGATCGGGTTAGCCTTGTCTTGGCCGGCAATGTCGGGGGCGCTGCCGTGAATGGGCTCGTAGAGCCCACGCGGCAAGCCGTACGCATTGAGCGCCTCACCCAAGGATGCCGAGGGTAGCAAGCCCATGGAGCCGGCGAGCATGGAGGCTTCGTCGGTGAGAATGTCGCCGAATAAGTTCTCCGTGGCGATGACGTCGAAGTCGCGCGGACGGCGCAGCAGGTGCATTGCCATGGCATCGACGAGAACGTTTTCAAACTGAACGTCCGGGTAGGCCTTGCTCACTTCTTGTGCGACCTCGCGCCACAATTGTGAGGTGGCAAGGATGTTGGCCTTGTCAACCGAGGTCACCTTGCGACGCCGCTTGCGGGCAAGCTCGAAGGCACTGCGCATCAGCCGGGCGATCTCCGCTTCGGTGTAGATGCAGGTATCCACGGCTTCACGGCCTTCCGCCCCTTTCCGCTTCTCGCTTGGCTTGCCGAAGTAGATGCCACCGGTGAGTTCGCGCACGACGACCAAGTCGACGCCGCTCAGGATTTCTGCCTTGAGAGGTGCTGCATCCAGAAGCTCGGGGAAAACGCAGACCGGGCGAATATTGGCGAAGAGCCCCAGCCCCTTACGCAGACCCAGAAGGGCCTGCTCGGGACGCATGGTGGCATTGGGTACATCCCACTTGGGTCCGCCCACGGCACCCAGAAGCACCGCGTCGCAACCCTGCGCCAGACGCATGGCACCGTCGGGAAGTGGTGTCTTGAAGGCATCAATGGCGGCGCCCCCGACGACGGCCTCGGTGAACACGACGTGGAACCCAAACTTGTGGCCACAATGATCCAGCACGAGCTTGGCTTGATTGATTACCTCGGGGCCGATTCCGTCACCTGGCAGTATTAATACCCTCACACTCTCTCTCCTCTCGGTTGGCCGGCCCATGCGCAGGCATTGGCCGGGGTAGATGCAGTTCTAGACGCAGGGATTTGCGAGGCAGCCCCCGCGCGTCAATCGGGAACCGTGGTCAAAGAATTTGGTCGACGACCTATGTCAGCCACCTTGGCGAAGGGGCTTGGTCACGGACCTTCTTCCCCATGTGCCCCTTGATAGCGGGTGCGCCGCGCTTCCAACTTGTTGAGCGCGTTCACATAAGCCAAGGCGCTGGCGTGGATGATATCTGTATGTGCGCCCTGGCCCGTTGCGGTCACGCCTTCCTCGGAAACCAAGCACGAGACCTCGCCGAGTGCATCGGTGCCCCCGGTGATAGCCTTGACTGCGTAACGCTCGAGCTTCGGGTGCACGCCGCTGATTTTGGAAATGACCTTGTAGCAGGCATCGACCATGCCGTCGCCCTCACCGGAATCGGTGCGCTCTTGTGCTCCCACACGCAGGCGCACAGAAGCATGCGGGGCGCTGCCGGTCGCTGCCGTCACCTGCAGCCCCACCAACTCGAAACGGTCGGGGGCCCGCACGGTTTCCTCGGTAACGATGGCTACCAGGTCATCGTCGTAGATGTTCTTCTTCAAATCGGCGAGGCTCTTGAAGCGCTCAAAGGCCTTGTTCATGTCGACGTCGTGCAGCTCGACGCCGAGATCGCGCAATCGTTGCACGAAGGCGTGGCGGCCGGAGTGCTTGCCCAACACCAGCTTGTTGCTGCTGATGCCTACGGTTTCCGGCTTCATGATCTCGTAGGTTTGCTTGTCCTTGAGCACCCCGTCTTGGTGGATTCCCGCCTCGTGCGCGAAAGCATTGGCGCCCACCACCGGCTTGTTGGCGGGAACCGTCAGGCCGGTCACCTGCGACAGCAAGCGACTAGCCGGATAGATCTGCTCGGTCACCACGTTGGTACGCAACTGATAGAAGGGCCGGCGAGTGTGCAGGGCCATGACCACCTCTTCCAACGAGGTGTTACCGGCGCGTTCGCCAATGCCGTTGACCGTGCACTCGATCTGCCGTGCGCCATTGCGCACTGCTGCCAGGGAATTGGCGACTGCCATTCCCAGGTCGTTGTGGCAATGCACGCTCCAGCAAACCTTGTCGCCGCCCGGGGTGGCGCGGATCAAGTGTTTGAAGAGATCACCAAACTCGTCGGGAACTGCGTAGCCGGTGGTATCGGGCACATTGAGGGTCACGGCACCACAGCGGATCACCTCGCCAAAGACGCGGACCATGTAATCGCGATCTGAGCGCGAGGCGTCCTCTGCCGAGAACTCAATGTAATCCAGATGCTTCTTCGCCAACTCCACGGCCCAGCAGGCTGCCTCAAGGGCCTCTTGCCGACTCATGCCGAGCTTGCGCTCGAGGTGCAGGTCAGAGGTGGCAATGAAAATGTGGATGCCTGGGTTCTTTGCCTTCTCGACGCTCTTGATGGCCTGGACAATGTCCGCCTCTTTGGTACGCGCCAGGCTGAGCACGATAGGCTTGCTCACTGCCTCGGCGACGCGTGCGACCGAGTCGAAATCTCCCGGCGAGGAGACGGCGAAGCCCGCTTCAATGACGTCGACGCCGAGCTTTTCGAGTTGGCGGGCGATGAGGACTTTCTCTTCGACATTCATCGTGGCGCCGGGCGACTGCTCGCCATCGCGCAGGGTGGTATCGAAGATCCTGACTGTATCCTTTGTGAATTCCATACATTGCCTCCTCAACGGGGATTGCATCACGAGCCATCCCCAGAACGGGAAGGGCCACGGGGGAAGCTACCCGTGGCCCTTCTAGAAACACAAACGCCACGGAGCAGCAAACCCGCCCGTGGCGTCCTTCTGTTGCGTAAGCCGACCTACGCTCCTCCAGACACACCCGGCGGGCACCAAAGTAGTAGGCCTAGTAGCGCCGTGCCGAAGCTGTGCTGGGAAGCAATCATGACCCCAGCCAAATAAAAGAGCAGCGGTATTGAGTCAAGGAGCTTCTAGTTTCCGGGTGTGCGACAAATTTCTTGGGAGGCAAGCTTCCATCATCCATGCGCTCACGCGCGCGGCTACACGGAGCCGGCGAAGACACAGTAGCCGCGGCCGTGAGGCAGCCGTGAGGCCGTGGATCTCGGATGAAAGCTAACAAATATGACGCACGACCCTAGTTTCCGGACGCGGACCGTGTGCGGGAGATCCGCCGTTCGGTTCGAAGTTAAGGGAACGTCATGGCGTTCCCTGTCCCCCTATCTGGCTGGCAACCACGCCAGAGGATTGGCGGGTCCGTCGCCATGACCGATGGCGAGGCCGGCGGCAATGGCTTTGGTGATGAAACGTTTGCCGGCTTCGACGGCACTACGCAGATCGTGGCCCAGGGCAAGATTGGCGGTAATGGCGGCGGAGAGCTGGCAACCGGTACCGTGGGTGTGCCGCGTGGGAATCCGGGGCACGGCCAACTCCAGGGTCTCGGTGCCGAGATGCAGGACATCCACCGCTTGCGCGCCCGCCAAGTGTCCGCCTTTGATCAAGCAAGCCTGGGCGCCGTGACCGAGAAGAATGGTGGCGGCTTCGTGCATGGCGGCCACGCTGTCGATGTGTATCCCGGTGAGAGCAGCAGCTTCGGGTACATTGGGCGTCACCAACAAGGCCAAGGGCAGGAGCTGATCGCGAAGAGTCTGCACGGCGTCTTGGTCGAGAAGTGCCGCACCGCTCTGCGCCAACAGGACCGGATCAACGACCAGCCTGGCAACGCGATATTCGCGGAGTGCAGAGACGACCACGCCAACGATTTCGCGTGTCGCCAGCATCCCGGTCTTCGCTGCATCACAGCCAATGTCGGAGAGTACGCTCGCAAGCTGCTCGTGCACGAAGGCTGCGGGAGCAACATGAACCGCCGCAACGCCACGAGTATTTTGTGCGGTAAGGGCAGTGACCGCGCTCATCCCGTACACGCCGTGCACGGTGAAGGTCTTGAGGTCGGCTTGAATGCCAGCCCCGCCGCTGGAATCAGAGCCGGCGATGGTCAATGCGCGGGCGATCACCGGATCATTCTTGAAGGCCCCCGGCGCTAAGGTCAATCGTCGATCGTGGGTGTTGCCCTGCGCGTGCCGTTCTAACGACGCTGGCGCTGCGTACGGCTCACAGCTCGAACAGTGTTCTTCCTCTCGGACTTGCGCGCCGAACTGCTGGCCACCGCGGCGGGGCTTTTGGCGGCGGAGGCTCGGGCTTGCGACACTTTGTTCGGACGCGCGGCACGCTGCACGGCCTTCGCGGGTCGGGTGCCCTGGGCGTGCGCATTGCGTGCGACCGCTCCCTGTCGCGAGCGGCGCTTGCGGCGATCCGTAGCTTGTCCCTTTGCTTTGCTGCTGCGTGCAGCCATAGACGTCGACTGCGCAGGGCGTTGCGCTCGTGCGGCAGCGGTGCCGGAAGCCGGGCGGGTGGCGCGTAGGTTGCGCGACGCTCTACCACTGTAGGTGGCTTCGTCAGCATCGTCCCCGTCGTCGCCGGCGGCTTTCGATGCCACGGCCACCTCGTCGGCGTCGACGCGAGCTATTTCCACATCCGGCAGGCTGCGGCCATCGAAACCGAATTCAATTAGCTTACGAACATCACCCCACAGGTCGCGTGCACCGAGCACGGCAACGATGAGTTCGCGACCATCGATACGTGCGGCACCGACGAAACAGCGCTTGGCGGCAATCGTCCAGCCCGTCTTGCCGACAACTTCATAGGGCAAGCCAGCATTCAGGAGTCGGTTGTGGGTACGCAGATTGATCGCGCGCACCGCGCCTTCAGTTGGAATGATGGGAATGGCTTGCGTGCTGACGATGCGATCGAAAACCGGATCGCGTGAGGCTACCGAAAACAAGGTCGCGAGATCGCGTGCTGTCGAGTAGTGATCTGCTGCCGGCAGGCCGTTGGGGTTGACGAAGTTGCTGTTGGTTGCGCCGAGGCGTTGCGCCTGCGCGTTCATGAGTTCGGCAAAGGCCGGCACAGAACCGGCGATGCCCTCGGCAATGACCACGCTCGCGTCATTGGCCGAGTTCAACAAGATGGCATAGATGAGATCGAGGAGGCGTAGTCTCCACCCTTCGCGCAGATGAATCTTGGAAGGCGGCTCTTTGGCTGCCCCACTGGACACGAGGAACGAGTCTTCCAGGCGGCCGCTGCGCAGGGCCACCATGGCGGTCAACACTTTGGTGGTGCTGGCGGGGGGCAATGCCGTGTCGGCATTCCTTTCCCACAACACTTCGCCGGTTTGGTTGTCGACCAGGATGGCAGCCCGTGCGGTAATCCCCGATCGCGAGCCCGTCGCACGGCCGCTACGCACCGCCTGGGCAGGGCCGGCGGCGAGGAGGACAAGCATCCATACTGTCAGCCATTTGCTCTTGTGCTCACGTTGCATCACACCCACCTCCCTCCTCACCCGAAGCAGAGGGCGGCAGTTTGAGCCAACAATCGGAAAAAGTCAATTTGTCACGCCAACTTATCTACTGTCTCTTGAGGGTCTTCCTGGGTTCCAATGAAGGCACCTTGTACGAGCATGGCGCGGAAGAAGAAGAGACTGGTGATCATGGGCATCACGTAGTAGGCGAGCCGGTAGATCAGCACCGCCACCACCGCCGTTTCGAACGGCACACCCAGGCCGGCAAAGATTGCGGCCATCGAGCCCTCCATGACCCCGAGGCCACCCGGCACCAGAGAGATCATCGACAGGATGATCCCCACGGCGAAGCCGACGACGACCCAGCTCATGGGGATCGGATAACCCACGGCGACAAACGCGCCCCAGAGAATGAGGATGGTGACCGCCCAATCGAGGACGATCCACAGGGTTGGCAATAGCATCGAACGCTTGCGTTCGATCAGAAACTCGATGCCTTGGTTGAGATTGCGCTGGAAGCGCCAAATGCGGACGCGAGCCGGCTTGCGACTCGGCAGCAAACGATGCAGCAGCCAGTTGGCAGTCTCGGCGAGGATAAACAATGTGCGCCGCCGCCACTGGCGATGCATCAACAAGACCACAGTGCCGGCAACAAGCCCGAGCGCCGCTACCAGCATCACCCCCGCCGATACCAGAGCCATCCCCTGCAGATTGCCGGACTGAAACAAGTAGGCGAAGCCGACGCCAACGAACAGCATCAGCACCGTGTTGGTGATCAGAGTTTGCACCAGGGAAATCATAACCGCCGTGCTCGAGCGCACGCCGTTACGAATGAAAAAGTACATGCGTACGGCAAAACCGCTGAGCCCGCCGGTGGACACCAGGTAGTTCACCGTATTGGCCACCAGGGTAATCTTGAACATTTCCCAGAAGGGCACCTCGGCCCCAGCCCCACGAGCGATGCCTTGGTACGACAAAGCCATCACCACGTAGCTGGCCAGAGAGCACAGTAACGGGATCGCCAACAACCAAGGCTCAATGGTCGCGGTCGCCTCCCACAGCTTCCCGGCATCGGAATAGACGAACAACAGGACCAGGGCCGTGATGCCGAGGATGAGCGCCGACGAAGCGATATGCCCCTGCATCCGGGAGGAGGGAGCGGAAAGCCCGGAGGCGGCAGACTTGTTGGCAACTGGTGGCTTCGGCATGGCGTCCAAGGAAAAGCGCGTCAGCCATTAAAGCCTGGCCGAGCGGCGGTCAAGGAACCACTCGGAGTCCTTGGGCGATAGCATTGTCATCAAGGGCACTATCTCAGGCGTTGAACTAGCCAACGCCAAGGCGGCGACGCCGAAGGGATCGAAATCAGGGCATCGACATCCAACGTGGTCAGGCGGGGCGAAGCGAACCCACCAGCGACGAAGCGGCCGAAACGCCAGGGACAGGTGACGTTTGCCGATAGTGTAGAGGTAACGTTTCTTGGAGAGGCAATCTGATGGCAAGTTCGGCAATCGAGTGGACAGTGGGGTGGTGTGCAAAAGAAGCGCACGGGGCGGCTACTGGACGGAAAGACCTGGGATGAGTTGCCCGTGCATCTATCGCCAAGCTGACCTGACCGCCTTGCTCCGAGCCGGCGGCGACATCTGCGGCTATTTCCACCTTTCTGTCGTGAACCTGCAGGACGGCGCCGAACCTACGCGGCTGCGGGTGCTGGGCGACGATCGTGGCGGTGCACAGCGATCTTCGCCTTCTTTTCCGTGACTTCTACCGCGCGTCGGTGCTTGGGAACGACGCTCCCCGCACCGGCAAACCGGCGCACCGGGCACCGCCAGATCCGGCGTTGGCGCCGGATCTGGGCTGCCACAGCAGGGTTGCTTGGTGCGAACGCACTCAGGTATGAGCCTGGCATGGCACTACGCGGCGAAGGTTGGCTCGCAAGGCGACGGTTAGGCAACGGTTTCGTTCGACCGAGATGCTTCATCGCCATTGGCTTGCTGGTACTGGCGGGCTGTGGTGGCGGTGGATCGAAGGATGCGCCAGCGACGGCGACCTCGACCTATACGGCAAGGCCCTCGCTCACCGCCACACCCCGGGCAACAACCACTTTGACTGTGCCACCCTCACCGACATTTTCTGTTACGCGCACCGCAAGCGAGGCTCCCAGCCTTACTGCGACACGCACACCGACTTTGCCTGCAACCGCTACTCCCCCGCCTCCCGACAGCCCCACGGCGACACCCACCGGAAGCGTCACCCAAACGCCGACGCAAACCGACACTAGCGTACCCACTGCCACCCACACGCGGACGCCTCTTTCTGCCCCGATCAACAGCGATCTCGGTGCCGCCACCAACGGCGGTGGATGCTACCCGGAAGGGTTCTACGGCGACGCGACGGAAATGCTGCAGGTCATCAACCCACACTGGGCGGCAGTGAACCGTGGCTCGGGCAACGACACCGAGCCGCTGTTTTTCAGTGGCGTGGTTGCCAGTGTGCATGGCGACACTGCCGGCGATTTCCCCATCGACCACACGCGCAGTGACGTCGTCATCGATATCCTGCTCGACGAGGAGCAAAAGTTTCGAGCTGCAACAGGGAATCCCCCGGGTATCATCGCCCTGGAATGGGATGGCGACGGATACCCGGAGTTTGCCTGGCCGGGAGTGGGGGACCGTATGGAACTGCTGGGGCGCTGGATTTGGGACTGTGGTCACACCGGGGCGAGGCCGGGTCTTTGCTCGGCGACACAAGACCGGCGCTGCGTCGTCGATCGCGATTGCCGCCCACCCGTTTGCGACACCTGCGCCGCCAGCGAAACTTGCGAAGGAGAGCACTTCGGGTATTCGACCGAAGTCCACCCGCCCCATGCTACGGCCGTGATTCGCGAAGGCCGCGGCGGCATCGTTTCCGATTCCCCCGATGCGAAGCCAGTGTTGGCAACGCGTGCCGATGTTTGGGTCAGCCCCTACGGCGGCGGTGCCGCGGACGGCTGTCTACAAACTCACTTGGCCAATCCGGTGAGCCGTCTCTCCCTGGAGTGCTACCCCCTGACCAAACCCCTGGCGCGCATCCACGCTGTCGATTTCGAATTCAAGGTTCCTTTGCCGCCGCAACCGCCTGGCGGCGTCTTGTCGTACCGCATGGTCGAGCGCCAAGCCTATGGCGACATACCAGCCGCGATCGACATCCTCCCACGCCCCGAAGCTGCCATGCCACACTTGGAAGTCCGCGTGAAAATGACGGAGGCTACAGACCGTGGCCTACCAACGGGCTTTGCTGGCACGATCTTCGCCGGCTGGGTGGAGGACCCCACGCCGCTGACCCACATACGCCTCACTGTTACTGGCCTTGAGGTACGCAACGCCTTGCAACGTCGCACGCCGGTGGTGCCGCGTGTTTGCGAGACCACGCCGCAAGGCGAGCGCTGCACGGGCGTCGGCAGCATCGCGAGTTGGCACATGCAAGCCAACGTGAACGGAGAATGGCTGGAGCTCACGGGCCTCGAGAAAGTACATACCGGCGACGTCATCCCGCAAACCTTGGTCTTCGAGCAATATCTGCGACCGACCGACAAGCTGCGCTTGCAGGCGCGTGGTGCCGGCGACGACTGCATCGCTGCGTTGTTCGGTCGCTCCTTCCGCCGCAACATTGCCGAGTATGGTTTTGCCAACACGTTTACCTGCATGCTGACCTTGGGTGGGCATGACACCGGCTCCATCGATGTCGAGTTCGCCGGCCCCGACTTCGGAGCCGCAGATGGCATTGCCGACTATGTCGCGGTCAGCAACGGCGGGAACGGTGGAACCTGCGCCGCCAGCGGCAGTCTGTGCGTTGTCGACGAAGATTGCGCGCCGGGCGAGGGTTGCATCACACGTGGCGGGGCGTCGGCTCTGCGCTATCGCATCGAGCGCTTACCCAACTAGCGGGATCTCCTCGGATGCAAGTGATGAGCGCAGATCTGGGCGACAGAGTAGGAGCCTAAGGTGAGAAGCGGCGAATCTCGCAAGCCGTATCGCATCGCCATTATCGGCTCGGGATTCTCCGGGTTGTGTCTAGCGATCCACCTCAAGAAACAAGGCCTGCATCGCTTCACGATTTTCGAAAAGGGAGACCGTGTCGGTGGCACTTGGCGCGACAACTCCTACCCGGGCGCTGCCTGCGACGTCCCCTCTTTCGCCTATTCCTTTTCTTTCGAGCAGAAGACCGATTGGACGCGCAAGTGGTCGGCGCAAGCGGAAATCCTCGAGTACATGGAGCACTGCGCGCGCAAGTACGACGTGCTGTCGCACATTCGCTTTCGTACCGAAGTAACAGGAGCGACGTTTCACGCCGAAACGGGCCTGTGGCACATCCTCACGGCATCCGGCGAACATCATGAAGCCGAAATTCTGGTGAGCGGCGTTGGCCAGCTCAATCTTCCCAAGATGCCCAACATCAAGGGGTTGGACAGTTTCGGCGGACCGGCCTTTCACTCGGCACGCTGGGATCATGCGGTCGACCTTGCCGACAAGGACATCGGCGTCATCGGCAATGCGGCGAGCGCCATCCAGTTCATTCCCCAGATCGCTCCCCGCGCTCGCCGGCTTTTCATCTTTCAGCGCAGCGCCAACTGGATGATGCCGCGTAACGACCGTGCCTACAGCGAGGACGAGAAGGCCCGCTTCCAGCGCTTTCCATGGCTGGCCCGGCTGTATCGCTGGAGCATCTGGTTGCGTTACGAGCTGACGTTCTTCCCCATCATGCGCCACAATCACTTCCTCGCCGAGCGCTTGCAACGCCTTGCTATCCAAAGCATGCGGGCACAAATCTCCGATCCAAAACTGCAAGAGGCGCTGATTCCGAACTATCCGATTGGCGCTAGGCGCATGCTGATCTCCGACGATTATTACGCGACACTGGCGCGCCCGAACGTGCATGTGGTGACCGAGGCCATCGACCACGTGCAGCGAGAGGGCGTCGTTACCAAGAGCGACCTGCTTTTCCCGGTCGACGTCCTGGTCTTGGCGACGGGGTTCCAGTCCACCTCTTTCTTGGCACCGATGGACATTCGCGGTGTGCACGGACAACGCTTGCAAGACGTCTGGCGCGATGGTGCCTACGCATACCTGGGCCTCACCGTTCCAGGGTTCCCGAATTTCTTCCTGATGTACGGCCCCAACACTAACCTCGGCCACAACTCCATCGTGTTCATGATCGAATGCCAGACTGCCTACATCATGGACTGCCTCCGCCAGATGAGCGCCGCCAACCTCAAGTTCATCGATGTCCGCAGCGACATCGTCAGCGCCTACAACGAGGCCCTGCAAGCTCAGCTTGCCTACTCGGTTTGGGCACAGACGGACCACAGTTGGTACAAGACCGCTAGCGGTAAGATTACCAACAACTGGTCTGGCCCTACGCTGAGCTATTGGTGGAAAACCCGTCGCGCCGAACTGCGCCTGTACCATCAGGAGCCCAAGCGAGTGGAGACGGGTTCCTCCGTCCGACCCGCGGCATGACCGTTCGGCCGCCACTCGGCGCAGCCCTTTGCGAGGCGGGAGCCTCAGGGAACTGCGTTCCCAGGCAGAGAGCCTGGGAACGAAATAATCTTTGTGCCATCGGGGACAAAACTGTAGGGGCGGGCCTTGTGCCCGCCCGGGGCTGGAAAGCGAAAGTGCTAGTTCTAGCTTTCCAGCACTGGATGCTGGTTTTCGCCGGCATGACGAATAGATGGTTCAGGCGACGGTGACGGACTTTGCCAATGAGCGCGGCTTGTCGACGTTGCGTTTGAGTTTGGTAGCCGTGAAGTACGCGAACAACTGGGCACACACCATCGGTAGGAAGGGTGCCGTCAGCAGCGGGCACTCGGGCAGGATCAAGCTGTCGTCGAAGAGATCGCCATTCTGCTCGTAGGCAAAGCCAAAGACGAACCCGCCACGGGCTTTGACTTCCTCGACGCTCGGATCTTCGACGCCTGTACCCACGCAACGCGCGTAGTTTTGCACGAGTTCGTCTGCCGTTAGGAAGATCAGTTGTTTGCAGTGATGGCATTTGTACGCTTTGGGCTCGGCTCCGCAGTGCTCGCAACG
>CAZGSN010000414.1:0-6013 GCA_964528465.1 uncultured Binatia bacterium (SeqCode) | reverse complement strand
TGTGGCAGGTGGAGCACTGCGCGCGGCGAAAAGCTTCGCGGCCACGGTCGATCGCGGCCGATTCGGCGCTGGTAAGCGGTTCGATGAGGCCTAGGGCAGCCAGCTCTTGCTTGCTGGTCGGACGCGGTTGTGCCGCGAGATAGATGGCAAGCCCGGTTTGATCGCCGACGCTCATCTCGTCGACAACGCCGTCGGCATCGCCGTCCACTCCATCGCCCACCAACTCGGCAGCTTGCATTCCCAGTTCGTTGTGCGCGGCGTCGCGGTTGAAGTCGCGCAGGAAGGCCACACTCCCCTTCCACTGAAACGACCGCACGATCAGATCCTTATCGACGCCGACGACGCCACTGGTGTCGACGCGGGTGGCGCATGGTCGCGAGGCTGTGCGAAAGACGGTCAGCGTCCCGAAGGAAATGCCTTTCGCGCTCAGGTTGCGCCGCACTGGTTGTGCTGATGCGCACGCGCGCTGGATGGCTTCGTCGCGGCTACGTTGCAGAGTCTCCGTCATTTCTTCCGCGAGTCGCTGCACAGCCCCGGCGCCGAACATGTGCGGTGTGCTGCGCTGAATCATGCGGCCCAAGCTGCCGCTGTGCAAAGGATCGCGGTGCACGTTCTCGGCAATGGAGCCGCTGCCGTCGTCGGTCGGTTCGCGATGGCAGGAGTTGCAAGCTTGGGCGTTGGGCCCTGTGGCGCGCGAGGGGCTATGATTTGCCCACTCCCCCGGGCCGGTGAGGTCTGCACGCGGGATACGAGTAAAGCGTTGTCCTTGGCCGACGTTGGCGCCCACCCCATCCAGGGCATTGAAAGCAGTCTCGAAGAGTTCGTCGCCGTGCTCAAACGCTTCGGTAAATGCGTCCTCTCCTTGGTTGTTCTGCACAAGCGTCACGAGATCGTGCTGATCCAGGTGCTCGCCTCGGCGCTCATGCAGTGCCGCCACGATACCCAAGCTGGTCAGCAAGCTAGCGGCCGCGACCGCCGAACTTACGCCTAGACTAGTGATGAGTAGTAAGCCTACCCGCCAGGAATCTGACCATCGAACCGTCCTACGAATCTTCATCGTCTTCCTCCTTGGCTCGCTGTTCTTCGTATTTCCGATTGCTCGCGAGCGCAGAATTTTATTTATGGGAGTTATTCCCATTTTTCAATTCGCAAAATGTTCTCTGTTGAGAATGCGTCCGGGGCGTGCCGGCGAACGCAAGCACCTCTCTGTCACGCATCAAGCGCTTGCTTACCTTGACTTGATTTGACCCTTAACCTACATCGACGCGCGCGTATCGCGTTGCCTGATTGCTCGCAGCAGCAAGTGGCGCATTCGCTAATAGGACCATCAGGGAATGTTCGACCAGGATCTTGCGCTTGTGATCACCTTTGCGCTCAGCGCGGCGCTCGTCTTTTTGATGGTCTTTCTCGGGCACATCTTGGGGCCGCGCCGGCCGAGCCAGGTGAAGGGCGAAGCCTTCGAGTGTGGGAACCCGGCCACGGGCAGCGCTTGGGGACGCTTCTCGGTCAAGTTCTACCTTACGGCGATCCTCTTCATCGTTTTCGACGTCGAGGTTGTGTTCATGTACCCCTGGGCGGTCGTCTTCCGGCGTCTGGGTTGGTTTGGCTTTGCCGAGATGTTGCTGTTTGTTTCCGTGTTCGCGTTCGCGCTTCTCTACGTCTGGCGCAAGAAAGCTCTGGAATGGGACTGAGACGCGGCGCGCGTTTCCTACAGGTGGACACTTCTCCGTCATGCTGATCGCGTTGGCCATCGCCACCATCAAGGCGCTCATCGTCATCTTCCTGGTCTTGAACCTCGCCGGCATCCTTGGCTGGGTCGAGCGCAAGGGCAGTGCCCTCATTCAAGATCGCATCGGCGCCAACCGCGCCAGCGTGCCCCTGATCGGAGCAGGGTTCGGATTGGTCAATACAATGATGGCCGATCCGCTGAAGTTCCTTACCAAGGAAGATGTAATACCGGCCGGAGTCGACCGGCTGCTGCACACCCTCGGGCCGTGCATCAGCTTGTTTCCCGCCCTGGTGGCTTTTGCTGCCATCCCCTTCGGCGACACCCTGTATGTGGGGGAATACGCCATCAATCTGCAGGCCGTGAGCCTCAATGTTGGCGTCCTGTATGTCCTCGCCATGATGTCGCTGGGCGTTTACGGCGTGACCATCGGTGGCTGGGCCTCCAATAATCGCTTTTCCTTGCTGGGTGGGATCCGCGGCTCGGCGCAAATGATCTCGTACGAGCTGGCGATGGGCCTGGCGATCGTCAGTGTCGTGATGACCTACGGCACGCTGGATTTGCAGACGATGGTGCGTGCGCAAGGGGATCATTTCGGCGGTTGGATTCCGGCTTGGGGAATCTTCTACCAACCGATCGCCTTCGTCCTCTTCCTGATTGCCGGTATTGCCGAGAGCAAGCGTAACCCATTCGACATGCCCGAGGGCGAGTCGGAGCTGGTGAGCGGTTACTTCACTGAGTACTCCGGCATCAAGTATCTGATGTTCTTCATGACCGACTTTGTCGATGTCGCCATCATTGCCGCCTTGATGGCGACGATGTTCTTCGGTGGTTGGCAGGTGCCGTTTTTGATGGCGGATGGCTTGCACCTACCGCTGCTCGGCGTCATCGCTCTGCCACACCTGGTGGTCGTGCTGGCCCAGGTCGGCGCCTATCTGGTGAAGGTGTTCTTGCTGTGTTGGCTACAGATCCTGATTCGCTGGGCCATGCCGCGCTATCGCTATGATCAGGTCATGAGCTTGGGTTGGAAGGGCCTGCTGCCCATCGCCTTGGCCAACGTGATGCTAACGGCCGTGGTCGTGCTGGCGTGGACGGGAGCCTGAGATGCAGCCCCCGGTATTTCTCATTCTCGCTGCCTTGCTGATCACCGGAGCTCTTGGGGTCATCCTGTTGCCGAGCCCGATCCGCAGCGCCATGTCGCTGGTGGTAACGCTGTTCGTCATGGCGGTGACCTTCCTCCTACTCGACGCGCAGCTTGTCGCTGCCTTGCAAATCGTCGTCTACGCCGGCGCCATCTTGGTGCTCTTTCTGTTCGTGATCATGCTGCTCAACCTCCAAGAAGAGCCGCGGGCGTTAGCCCACATGGGCATCCGGGTGGCGGCTGGATTCCTTGCTTCCTTGTTCGTGCTTCTGGCGATTCGCACCTTTGCGCCATTCGCTAGCGGCGCGGCTGGAATGGCGGCCACAGTACCTTCGACTTTCGGTAGCACCGAGCAGTTGGCCGAAAGCTTATTCACCAAGTTCCTCTTCCCTTTTGAAATCACATCCCTGCTACTGCTGGTTGCCATCATCGGCTCCGTGGTTCTCGCCAAAAAGTCTCTGTCATGAGCATCGTTCCGATCAGTTGGTACCTGATTCTTGGCACAATCCTGTTTGCGATTGGTGTCCTCGGCGTCCTCATCCGCCGCAACATCATCGTCATCTTCATGTCGATTGAACTCATGCTCAACGCCGTGAACCTCGTCTTCGTTGCCCTAGCCCGGCACCTGCATTCCATGGATGGGCAGGTAATCGTCTTCTTCGTCATGACTGTGGCCGCGGCCGAAGCCGCGGTCGGTTTGGCCATCATCATTTCGGTGTTCCGCAATCGCGAGACGGTGAACGCCGACGAGATCAACCTTTTGAGGTGGTGAGCATGCACGCGGAAGCTACGGCTGTATCCTACCTCTGGTTGATCCCGGCATTCCCCGCTTTGGGAGTGCTCTTCAACGGATTCTTCGGCGACAAGCTGGGGAAGCAGTCTGTAAGCTTGGTGGCTCCTGCCGTAATTGCCGCAGCCCTTGCTGTGGCCGCCTACACTTTTGCGCAAATCCTAAGCTTGCCGGCTGGTAGCGCCCTGACGCAGGTTCTGTGGCCCTGGCTGACCGCCGGCACTTTGCAGGTAGACGTTGCCTTTCGCGTCGACGCGCTCAACGCCGTGATGCTGATGATCATCACCGGCGTCGGCTTCCTGATTCACGTTTACTCGGTTGGCTACATGGCGCACGAGCCCAGCTTTGCGCGCTACTTCACCTATTTGAACCTGTTCACCTGCGCGATGCTGATCCTTGTTCTCGCCGATAACTTGCCTTTGCTGTTTGTTGGTTGGGAAGGTGTCGGCCTGTGCTCGTACCTGCTCATTGGTTTCTGGTTCACCGAAGAGGCCAATGCCAGCGCCGGCAAGAAGGCTTTTGTGGTCAATCGCGTTGGTGACGCGGGGTTCCTCTTGGGAACTTTCTTGCTGTTCTGGAATCTTGGTCCTGGCAACCACTCCCTCAGCTTTTCCGAGATTCAGAGCCACGCTGCGCAACTGGCACCGGGAGTGGTGACAGCCATCACTCTGCTCCTGTTTGTTGGTGCGACCGGGAAGTCGGCGCAGATTCCTCTCTACGTTTGGTTGCCGGATGCCATGGCGGGTCCGACTCCCGTGAGTGCGCTCATCCATGCCGCCACCATGGTGACGGCCGGCATCTACTTGATCGCGCGCCTGAACTTTCTGTTCATTCTGTCGCCGACCACGATGACGGTGATTGCCACGATCGGTGCCGCCACGGCTCTCTTCGCCGCCACCATCGGTCTGGTGCAAAACGACATCAAGAAGGTGCTCGCGTACTCCACGGTGAGCCAACTGGGCTACATGTTCCTGGCCGTTGGTGTCGGTGCCTTCAGCTCCGGCATTTTCCATTTGATGACGCATGCTTTCTTCAAGGGGCTACTCTTCCTCGGTTCCGGCAGCGTGATCCATGGCATGAGCGGCGAGCAAGACATGCGCAAGATGGGTGGCCTACGACAGTATATGCCCACCACCTTTGCCACCTTCGCTATCGGCACCGTAGCCATTGCCGGCATTCCCCCGTTTGCCGGGTTCTTCAGTAAGGATGAGATCCTGGCAAACGCTTTCGGAGGCGCGCACGGCAGCCCTGCCTTGTGGGCGGTTGGCGTGATGGCGGCGGCGTTGACCTCGTTCTACATGTTCCGCCTGTTGTTCCTGACCTTCACCGGTACGTGCCGTGCCGATGACCATGCCAAGCATCACATCCACGAATCACCGGCGAGCATGACGGTGCCGTTGATGGTTCTGGCTGGTCTATCGATTGTCGGCGGCTGGGTGGGTCTGCCCCTGCACTTCGCTTGGGGCAATCAGTTCGAACACTTCCTGGCGCCGGTGTTCGAGCACTCGCAGCACGCCTTGCATCTCGACCTCTTCACGGAGGGAGTCTTGATGTCGACCTCGGTGCTGGTGGCATTGGGTGGTGCTGCTGCGGCGTACCTGTTGTACGTGTTGCGGCCGGAGCTGCCGCAACAGCTCAGCGACAAGCTGAGCGCCATCTACACTCTGCTCTACAACAAGTATTACGTCGACGAGATCTACGAAGCGGTGTTCGTGCGGCCCACATTGGCTTTGTCGACTTGGCTGTGGCGAGTCGTCGACGCTGGGCTGATCGACGGCCTGGTCAACGGCAGTGCCTCAATGATGGCCGCCAATAGTTCTCTGTGGCGGCGCGTGCAGACCGGTAATGTCCAGCACTACGCGGCCTCCATGTTGGCCGGGGCGGTGTTGGTCCTCGGCTATTTGATTTTACGGTGAGAAAGAGCGCCACCTGAGCTTTCGCTGAAACCTATGCCCATCCTCTCCCTCATCGTCTTTTCGCCCTTACTCGGCGCCCTGATGCTGATGCTCATGGACGCCAAGAACGACGCGGCAATTCGTCGCTTTGCGCTGATCTATAGTTTGCTGCCCTTCGCCCTGTCGCTGTGGTTGCTGGCTCAATTCGATGCCGCCAACGGTGGCATGCAGTTCACAGAGAGAGTTGCCTGGATCGGGCGCTACAACATCCAATACGGGGTTGGCGTCGATGGCATTAGCCTCTTCCTGGTGTTGCTGACGACCTTCTTGGTTCCCATCGTCGTGCTCAACGCTTGGGGCGACGTGCACAAGCGCATCAAGGAGCATTTCATCTTCTTGATGGTGTTGCAGACCGGCATGCTCGGCGCCTTGGTCGCCACCGACCTCTTCCTCTTCTACGT
>CAZGSN010000413.1:0-4661 GCA_964528465.1 uncultured Binatia bacterium (SeqCode) | reverse complement strand
CCATGAGGAAGTTGCCGAGGTCGCCGCCGGTGGTGCGGTGGGCTTCGTCGATCAGGACGTAGATGTTCGAGCGCGTGTTCAAGTCCGCCGGCATGTCGCGGAACTTGTGGATCATCGTCACGATGATGCCCCGGTAGTCGTCGCGCAGCAGTTGGTTGAGCCGGGCGATGCTGCTGGCGTGCTCCAGGTTGCCCAGGCCGAGCGCGGCGAGGTTCTTGAGCATCTGGTCTTCCAGCTCGTTGCGGTCGATCATCAGCAGCACGGTCGGCTTGTCCGCCGCGGGCGCGCGGAACAGCCGCTCCGCCGCCTTGATCATGGTGAAGGTCTTGCCGCTGCCCTGGGTGTGCCAGACCAGGCCGCGCATGCGTTGGGGATCGAGGGCGCGGCTGACGGCCGCCTCCACCGCGCCGGTCTGGTGCTGGCGCAGGATGTATTTGTTCAGCTCCTCGTCCTTCTCGGCAAAGACGATGTAGTCCTTCAGAAAGCCGAGCACTTGCGGAATGGCGCAGAAGCTCTTCACCTTGGCCTCCAGCTTGCCGACCTCCTCACCCTTCCAGTTGAAGATGTTCCGCCGCACCGTGTTCCAGCTCACCCCGTAGGAAAAGCCGATGGCGTCGGTGGCGGTGAACAACTGCTGCGACACGAACAGCTCGGGAGTCTCGCGGTGGTAACGGCGGATCTGGTCCACCCCCAGGGCAATCGCTTCGTCCTTGTTGGCGTTCTTGCACTCGATCGCCAGCACCGGGATGCCATTGATGAGAAAAACCACATCCTCCCGCGTGCCGTAGTGGCCATTGTGAAAGGCCCACTCCTCTGTGACCTCAAAGACGTTGCGCGCCGGATCGTCGTAATCGATCAGGATCAGGTCGCGCTCGCGTTTCTCCTCGTGGTCGAAGAACTTGCCCCGGTTGCGCAAGTGCTCGACAAATTCCCGGTTACCGTAGATGTCGGTGTGGAGATGGCGGAACTGCCCGAGCAAGGCGCCCTCGGCCTCGGCGTAGCGCGGGTTGAATCCCCGCAGCTTGGCGTCTAGCAGGTCGTCGAAGAAGAGCGAACGGTTCTTGTCGCGGTCGGCGGGCGGCACTGCCGGATCAAAGCCGCGCCGCTGCTCAGCTTCCTCGCGGGGCACAAGCGTCCAGCCGATGGCCTCGGCATAGCCGAGGATTCGGGCTTGGACGGTTTTGTGTTCTCCGGGCGTGGGCATGGAGTTAGCCGGCCATTCGGGTCGCTATCGCGGCAATTTCCGCTTCGGTGAGGCGGTCAAGTATCCAACCTTTTGCAAACTTGGCGGTCTCCGATTTAGGAAGTTTGTCGTCCGCAAGATCTCGGATGCGAACCCGTGCTGGCATAGCAGCGCCTTCACCGACAAATATTGCTTCCTGCTGGGCGAGATTCGGCAACGCCTTCGTCATACCTGACAGTCCATCGGGCAAGAAACGCGAAACGTGCTGTTGGTCTGCTGCGTTCGTGAGCCGCAGGACAAGCCACGTGCCACATTGAGATATTACGGTGCTCTCTACGTCAGCAGGACGCTGACTTACAAGCATGAGGCCTATCCCGTATTTCCGGCCTTCACGCGCGATTCTCCGGATGGCGGTTTGTGCGGCAGCATATTCAGCTTCCCCTCTATCGGGAACATATCGGTGAGCCTCTTCACAAACGAGGACAACAGGATCACGTCTCCGCTCCTCTGTCGTCTGGTAAACCTTATATTGAAACAACAAGCGAGCCAACATCGCCGCAAGAGGCCCAGCAACTTCGTTGGGAAGTCCCGAAATATCCAAAATCCGAATGTCCTGATCAGCGCCACCTTCCCCTTGGAGCTGCCCGACCAACTGGGCAATAATGTGTTCAAGTGAAGGACTCTGATCGTTCCATTCACGCATCATGAAACGAATTCGTGGGTCACGTCTTAATACTGAGAGCTTGTCCAAAATGGATTTGAATTTAGTGGCGAAATCAGACGCCGTAACGCTCTGAAGTGCTGCGCCCTGCACGCGTGCTGCCTGCAAATAGAAAATGTGGTTGTAGAACTCCTGAAGACTGAAGGGCCGTGGCTTGTCGTGATCGAATTCAATCAATTGTTCAAAGGTCACTCCAGCTTTTGGTCGTGGCGCGTCGTGGTCCAGTCCATCAGTTGGGACTGGTCCGCCATACGCGGTCGGCGACGGATCAATTAACCCAGCTGCAACCATTCGGGCGTAAGTGATCGCCTTGTAGACGATGTTGTTCTGGGACGTAGCCTCCTGCTCCGTCTTACCAATGACCAAAGTGCGGAATTCATCCGCCGACATTAGCCAGTAGGGTAGGTTTATTGGCGACCCCACGGTCTCTTCGTTGCCAAGCGGGTCGTAGGCGCGGTATACGATCGCGCGCTTCTTGAACGCGTGCCCGTATTCGCCGTGTGGGTCTATGACAATGATTCGCGGATGACAGACGGAATCCGGCTCCGGCTTGTGATCGAGCATACTGTGTAGCAGAGCCGCAACAGCCCCGGATTTACCGGAGCCTGTGGACCCGAGTACAGCACAGTGCATCCCCAACATTTTGTCCACGTTGGCACGACAAACCGCGTTATCTGCGCCCACGTAATGAGCGAACGGGACAAGCGGACTATACGGGCCATCATTCTGTTGCCCTTCCGCCGCCGAATATATCTGACCGGTCTCTTCGCGAGTGAGAAGGTGCACGCTCTGGCGCGGTAATGGGTATGTGGTGACGCCACGCACAAATCTCAGCTTTTGATCAGCGGCGTTCCAAATCCCTTCGGCGAATAGTTCGACTTCCATCAACCTTTGATCCGCATCAGGGGGAATCGGCTTCGTGATCTCAAGTAATTCCTCGGACCGCATGCGCAAGAGGGTTACAAAGCCAAACACTAGGCGTCTTCCAAAGTGAACTTTTACGATGCTTCCAATCTGTCCTATGGGATAGACTCGCCCTTCGTATGTTCGGGTAAGTTCCGTGACATCACCGGAAAGTTCTACGCGAATAGTTGTGCCTGACACCTCGACGATGTGCCCAATCTTCAAATCAGGAATTAGATCGAACGTAGTCATAACGCGCATGCCTCCGCACCGCTGTTGAGCATCTTGGTTATGCCTCCAAACGTCCACCAATCGCGTTTCCCGCCTGCGGTGGGAGCTGAAAATGGACCATCAGCGCCAACATAGAGGCCGTCATCGGAGATGACATAGACTCGTTTGCCCCAAGGCCCGAGTCTCCATCGTTCGAGAATAGGGTTAATCTTCCAAGCAAAGGCGAGAACCGTCGTCTTGTTCTCAGGGCGCTGGAGGGCTAGCTCAATCTCTTGGTTGATGTGTTCATCTCCGAAACTGTATCCGCATGTCGCGAGGACGTTTTCCTCGCGGGCACCAAGCGCCCGACGGAACAAATCAAATTGGGCAGCGAATGGGTCCCGTTGAGTTGCAAGGTATTTGGTTGATTGTGGATAAATCAGAACCCGAGAAACCTTCTTCGGATAGAGATCTCCGTCTCGAACCCTCCAGACGCGGTCGTCCTCTCCCAAGTGCCAGTCAATCGAACCGTGAAGTTTGATAACGTGGGCTCTATCCCGGAGATTGGGTTCTTCGTCTCCATACCGGTGACTACGATACGCGACTGCTCCGCCAGAGAATCCGTCCCAGTAAGAGAAACCGCCAAGTGCAAGTGCATCTTCAAGTAAGGTGTCATAGTTAGTCGTGAACAATCTGACTGCCTTTCGACGTTCGGCTACTCCTGCCTGGCTTCGATTAAAGAGCGCGGAAACAAATGAAGAGTGGTTCTCGATTGTGACGATTCGCATTTCGTGGGTTCCGATTACCTCTGGCGTCCCGTCAGATTTTTCGGGTTTGTATCCCCATCGGATTGTTTCCGCAATCCACGTGAGAATGCGCTGGTGAAGCGCATCCAAATCATCGACAGAAAGAATCACTCCGCCGAATGGAACATTTTTGTCTTTTGAGCGGTCGGCAATTGCGCGGTGATCGCCAAGCTGACTCAAGATGTGCTCTATATGTGAGTCATCCGAAAGCTGGCTTCTGATGAATTCCAGCACCTTGAGATCATTCACTTCACCTTCGACTTTGGCTCTCGCAAAGACACGGGCTGTTAGCGGCCACATGAGCGGAATTCCAGCATCCAAACTGATACCTGCTCCAAACAGCCATGATTGGTTGCTCGCAGCAAGAAGGTTGTCGAGTTGGGCAAGATTGTCTTTTGCTGTTGGATCCATGCGATTCATTGCTCCTTTCGGCTAAGCGGCAATTTCCAAATCATGAACGCGGGTCTTCGCGGTCATCAGTTCGTGAAGGAGGGTGCGGAAGAGGTCTTGGAGTTGATCGCGCTTTCGCTCGGCGATCTCCGTTTTGTTGCCGACTGCATCCAATGCGCCGGCGATCTCTTGTTGTTCTTCCGTCGAAGGCAACGCCAACTCAATTGCGCTGAAGGTGTTCCTGTTGAGTGTGGGAACAGCTACTCCTTGGCGGTATTGAGTGAGGTCGAGAGCCAGGATTTTGTAATAGGCGAATTTCGGCACGTTCCCTTGGAAGTCCTTCACATAAAGCAGGACGTTGTGAGCCCAGAAATCCTCGGCAATGAACAGGGGCTTTCCTGCAGATGATCCGCTTCGTACGACTGTGACGCCCGGTGCCTTCACATTC
>CAZGSN010000412.1:0-4852 GCA_964528465.1 uncultured Binatia bacterium (SeqCode) | reverse complement strand
CCCACATCACCCGTTCCAAGCTGTAGGACATGCTGGCCGGGGTGCTGGGCGGCCGGGCCGCCGAAGAGATCGTGTTCGGCGAAGTGACGACCGGGGCCTCGTCGGACCTGTCGCGGGTCACCGAAATCGCCCGCGCGATGGTCACCCGCTTTGGGATGAGCGATAAGTTGGGCCCGATGACCTTTGGCAAGAAGGAAGAACAAATCTTCCTGGGCCGCGACTTCACGCAGATGCAGGACTACTCGGAGCACACCGCCGTCGAGATCGACACGGAAGTGCGGCGCATCATTCATGAGAGCTACAACCTGGCGAAGGAGCTGCTGACGACCCATATCGAGACGCTGCACAAGATTGCGGAAGCGTTGCTCGAAAAGGAAGTGTTGGACGGAGCCGAGATCGACGAGATCATGCGGCAGGTGCGTGGTGACGTGGAGGCTGCTCCGTTGGCGGCGGGGGCCGAAGGGCAAGCGTAGGACGCGGCTCGATCTCGCGCACATTGCGGCGGCACGGAGGAAACGCAAATCTACCCTCAAATCGTGCTGCCAATCGAAAATTTGAAAAGCACCGCGGGCCTCACCCTCGCGGTGCTTGCGTATTTACCACGTCACGGAAGGGAACTGCCGAGCTGCTGCCTGGGTCCTGCTGATGCTCGAATTGCTCTATAGCCTGCGCGTCCAAGACGCCATCGACATCCTGCTGATCGCTTTCGTGATCTATCGCATCATCGATTTGATCCGCGGTACGCGCGCGGTGCAGATGCTCATTGGGCTATCGGTTGTTTTTCTAGCCTTTGTCTCCTCGCAGTACTTCCAGCTCTACACTCTCAACTGGATTCTCGACAATTTCCTCAGCTCGATCTTGCTGGTCATCGTCGTCATCTTCCAGGACGACATCCGCCGCGCCCTCACCCAAGTCGGCTCTCGCCCGTTTCTCGGACGCGAGCGTGGCATCCAACAAGAAGAACTGGAAGAGATCGTGCGTGCCGCCGTCAGCCTTACCAGCAAACGCATCGGAGCCTTGATGGTCTTTCAACGCGACGTGGGGCTGAACCAATACGTCGAGGTAGGCACGCGACTCGATGCACGCGTCAGCAAGGAGCTGATCACCAGCATCTTCATCCCTTCGTCTCCGATCCACGATGGTGCCTTGATCATCCATGAGGGGCGCATCATTGCGGCCGGTTGCTTCCTGCCCCTCACCACCAATCCTCACGTCAGCAAGACCTTGGGCACGCGGCACCGTGCCGCCATTGGCCTTACCGAAGAGACCGATGCCGTGGTGGTGGTGATCTCCGAGGAGGAAGGCGCAATTTCACTGGTGCGCGAGGGACGCATCACGCGTGACGTGGATGCCGGCACGCTGCGCTCGACCTTACAGGTGCTTCTCAGCCCATGAAGTGGATCGAAGCAGAACGCTTGCGGGATGCCTGGAGGGTTTGGCGCCAGAAGTCCCTGTCGCGTGCGCAAGTTGGCCAGTGGTTTACGCGTAATATCGCCCTCAAGGCGTTGTCGCTGACTCTGGCCTTTGGCTTGTGGACCTTTGTGAACTTCGGGGAGCGCGACACCGAGGAGACGCTGAAGGTGCCGCTTGAGCTACGCAACATTCCGGCGCAGCTCATGCTTACAAGCCCACGCGTCGACTTCATCGATGTTCGGTTGATGGGTCCGCGCACCTTGCTCGGACGCATCGACCGCAATCGCCTGGCGATCGGCCTTGATCTCGATGGCATGCGACCCGGGCCGGCGGTGTTCCGTGTCAGTGGCGACGAACTCAACCTACCTCGCGGCGTTAAGCTCGTGCGCGTCAACCCCAGCCAGGTAACGATCGAACTGGAGAAGGTTGCGCACAAGTCGGTACCGGTGCAATTAAAGATGGTCGGCCGTCTGGGGCCCGAGTTTCAAGTCAGCGATACCAAGGTGGCACCGGATACGGTGCAGGTGACGGGTCCGGCCTCCGACATCGAAGACGTGCACGCGGCGGTTACCGAGGCTGTGGATATGAGCCGTATTTCGGAAGGGGTGTTCGAACGCGAGTTGCCGCTCGAATCCAGCGGTGAGTACGTATCCTTCAGTACGTCGCGGGTGGCGGCACAGATTCGTATCGAGGAGTTGTCGCAGACCCGTGAACTCAAACGCGTGGCAGTGGAATTGCGTGGGCGTGGTCCCGAGTGGAGGCTTGCGCCGGAGGCGGTGCGTGTCTTGGTGCGTGGGCCTCGGCGTGCGGTCGCGGACCTCGACCTGGCGAGTGTTGCTGTCTACGTGGAGGCACCTGCCGACAAAACGGAACCCGCTCTGGGGGTGTCGATCGACTTGCCGGATCGCATACAGTTACTCGCGGTCGAGCCTTCACAGGTAAGAGTTGTGCCGAAGCGGGCAGCGCGATCAAAGCGATGATGCATGCGAGGATGCAGACGTTGTTCGTGGCAGAGGTATTGCCCCGCTTGTGCTCTGCGTCGCGACTCACGATCTAGTTCAGGAGTGGGAATTCGATGAGGCGCATTCAATGAGTGGGCATGCGAAGATGTTTGGCACCGATGGCGTGCGCGGGCCCGCCAATGTGGAGCCGATCACGGCGACTACGGCGCTGCGTTTGGGACAGGCTGCCGTGCGGGTGTTTGGATCGCAGCGCGGAGGTCGCCCGCAGATCGTCATCGGCAAGGACACACGAATCTCCGGTGACATGCTGGAATCGGCGCTTGCCGCAGGTGCTGCTTCCATGGGCGCCGATGTGTGGCTTACGGGGGTATTGCCAACCCCGGCTATCTCCATGCTGACCCAATCGCTGCAAGCCGATGCTGGAGTGGTAATCTCCGCGTCGCATAACCCGTTTGCCGACAATGGCATCAAGTTCTTCGGACCCGACGGCTTCAAGCTGCCGGACGCCGTCGAGACGCAAATCGAAGCTGCCTTGAACGAGCCGGGGGAGGGAGGCGCCTTAGTAACGGGAGCGGCCATTGGACGCGTTCAGGTGCTGGCGGATGCGCGCGATCGTTACTGCACCGCGTTGGGCAGAGTTGTGCCTGTCTCCGTGAGCCTGCGCTCGCTCAAGCTTGTTGTCGATGCTGCGCATGGAGCTGCCTCTCAGATTGCGCCGGCAGTGTTCACCGCGCTCGGCGCGCAGGTGACGGCGCTGGGCTGTTCTCCCGACGGCACCAACATCAATGCGGGAGTGGGCGCCGTGCATCCGGAGGCCTTGCAGCAAGCGGTGTTGACGGCGGGGGCGGACTTGGGGCTTGCTCTCGACGGGGATGCGGACCGAGCAATCCTCGTCGATGAGACAGGGGCTGTAGTCGACGGCGACGAGGTATTGGCGATGCTTGGGGCCGAGATGCATGCGCGTGGCACTTTGCGCGGCGGTGCCGTCGTGGCCACGGTGATGAGCAACCTGGGCTTGGAGATTGCGTTGCGCGAGCGTGGAGTCGGGTTGCGGCGTACCGGCGTCGGGGATCGCTATGTCGTGGAGGAAATGCGGCGCAGTGGTTGCAACCTTGGCGGCGAGCAGTCCGGTCATCTCTTGTTCCTCGACTCCAGCACGACCGGCGACGGCATAGTTGCTGGCTTGCAAGTGGCGTGTCTGATGGTCGAAAGACAGCGGCCGCTGAGTCAGCTCAAGGGCGTGATGACCAAGCTGCCGCAGGTGTTGCTCAATGTCCGCGTCAAAGAGCGCCGCAATCTTGATGAGGTTCCCTCTGTCGCCAAGGTGATCACGGAGGTTACGCAGACTCTCCACGAGCGTGGTCGCGTCTTGGTTCGCTATTCCGGAACCGAGCCCTTATTGCGTGTTATGGTCGAGGGCGAGGAGGCGGAACGCGTAAGTGTCTATGCAGAGCAGATTGCCGGCGCTATCCGCAGCGCCTTGGGCGCTTAGGTTTCTTTCTCCCTCCCCGTTTCAATCCCAACTTCCGCAGGAGAGCTAGTCGCATCATGGTAAAGCTTGGAGTCAACATCGATCACGTCGCCACCCTTCGCCAAGCCCGGCGTAGCACATATCCCGACATTGTAGAGGCAGCCTTGGCCGCAGAACGTGGCGGCGCCGAGGGCATTACCGTGCACTTACGCGAGGATCGCCGCCACATTCAGGATGAAGACGTCGACCGCTTGCAGGCCGCGGTTGCCACTAAGCTGAACCTCGAGATGGCGGCTACGGAAGAGATGGTGGCGAAAGCATTACAGGTCCGACCCCTTGATGTTTGCTTAGTTCCGGAGAAACGCCAGGAACTGACCACGGAGGGTGGTCTGGACGTTGCGGGCCAAGCAGAGGCCTTGGCGGCGATCGTGAGTCGTCTGCGGGACGGCGGTATCAGGGTCAGCATGTTCATCGACCCCGACGAGCGGCAGATTGAAGCATCGCGCCGGTTGAAAGCCGAGGTCATCGAGATCCATACTGGTACTTATGCCAACGCTGTCGACAGCAGCGGCCGCATCCGGGAACTCGAACGCATCATGAAGGCAGCGCAGGTAGCGCATGGGTATGGCTTGATCGTCAACGCGGGGCACGGACTGACGCTGGACAACGTCGAGCCGATCGCGGGAATTCCGATGATGCACGAACTCAACATCGGCCACAGTCTTATCGCCGATGCCTTGTTCGTTGGTCTCGAAGAGGCCGTGCGCCGCATGAAGGCGCTCATGATCGAGGCGCACCAGCCGCTCTAGCCGCCCCACCCAGTGGCCCACTGTGCCTCGAAGAGGCTCATATCTCGAATCTTCCTCGAGACCTCACGGCCGGATCGTTACCCGGCCCGGTTCGGTATCGGAGTCGGTATCGATCCGATTGCACGTGCTGTCTCCCAGCATTGCCCCCCTCCCCCCGTCCCCATACCCCCACACCCGCCAATTCAGCCGCGCGCGCT
>CAZGSN010000411.1:0-4378 GCA_964528465.1 uncultured Binatia bacterium (SeqCode) | reverse complement strand
CGATGGGATTCCAATTGTCCAACGGTCGTATGACTTGTGTGTTGAGCTGTACGGCCACGTAAACCGCTGGATGTGCTGCGCGCTGTGAGCTGTCCTCTCCCACGCTGAAAGGACGCGCGGGAGAGGACACCTGACGGTGTGGCGTCTTGCTTCCGCACCTCAGCACCCAGCACTCCCGCACCCGGCTAATGCAGCACCGCCGTGTCCTCGGCCGGCTTCTCGTGAGCGCTGTGGATGACGCTGATGGCGCGGTACTTCGACTCGGTGCGCTCGGTAATCAGGCCGAGACGGCGGAGGTTCGGCACTACCGTGTGCATGTAGAGTTCGCTGTTGATCGTCGGCCACTCGGGCAGTGCCATGATCATCTGCGTGACGCTTTCGGCATCGAGGCCGTACTTGGGACCGAAGAGATGCAGCATGTCGAGCTGCTGGTTGGCGTTGAGAGTCTCGAGAATCGAAAAGGCAAAGTCTTCCATCTCGTTCAGCTCTTCGGTGGAGGAGTCGCGCACCACCTGGCGCATTTGCAGAACGCCGAAAGCCGCATGGCGTGATTCATCGATTTGCACACGACGCACAATGTCCTTGAGTAAGGGATGCGAGGTGGCGCGGACGATTTGATCGAAGATACCGACGGCCATGCCCTCGAACAGGGTCTGCATGCCGAGGGTCTTCAGTTTCCAAGTCGGAGCCTCAAGCAAACGATCCAGCAGCACCTTGATGGTGGGGCTGATGGGGCAGATCTGACCGAGCTTGCGCTGCAAGAATTTGGAGATCACCTCGATGTGACGAACCTCGTCGATCACCTGCGAGCCGGCGTAGAATTTCTGGTCCATGGTCGGGCACACATTGGTGAGCTGCCCGCACAGTTGCAACGCCGCTTGCTCGCCATGCAGCAGTTGCGAGAAGAGGTAACTGAACTCGTCGAGGCCGGCCTCCAGGCAAGTCTTGTCATCGGCGCCCATGATTGAAAGCACGGTGGGCATGAGCAGGGCATTTTGCTTCGGGAAATACCACTCGTTGTGGTCGAAGGGGATCGACCAGTCGACGTCGGTCTCGGCGTTCCATTGTCCCTTCTTGCCGCGCTCGTAGAGATTGCGCAGCTCTTCGACCTCGCTGCCGTATTCCCAGGTCCAGTGCAGGTCGACCGGCACATCGATGTCGAGCTTACTACGAATGGCCTGGATCTCTTGCGGGTCAACCAGGTCGATGACCTCGAAGTCGCCAAGCTGTTTGCGGTGCTCTGCCAGAATACGTTCGATCATGATCGCTCTCCTCTTTTTACGCTTTCGATGCGGCGCAAAGGCGTGCGTGTCAGCAGGCCTTGATGCAGCAATGCCTTTACTTCTTCTTTCCGTTTTTTCACTGCGGCCGGGCTGAACAGCGACTGCCCGCAGATCTCTTCGCCAAACTCGCCGGAGGCAAAATGAAAAACGATGAGCCCGGTGATGCTCTGCAACATGTGCGGGATGCTGGCACGCCGAAACAGCCCGTTCTCCATGCCCTCGTGCAACAACGAGCTAACCCCAGCAAATAGATGACGGATGCGTTCGTCGACGTGCTTCTCCTCGACACTCGCCCCGGTCAGGTCATCATCCTCGAACAAGGAGCGCAACAACAGCCGCGCTGCCGTCGGGCACTCGGCGCAAGTGTCGATCGCTGCATCCAGCCAGCGGTCGAAGCGCGCTGCAGCGTCGCCACCGAGGGCAAGGGCGTCCGTCAGCCGGCGATCAAAGAGATCCAAGATGCGACCGACCACCGCCGCGTAAAGCTGAATCTTGCCGCTGAAGTGGTGGAACAAAGAGGACTTGCCCAAGCCAACGGCCTCCGCCACCTCGCGCATGCCGACGCCCGAGAAGCCGCGTCGTGCAAACAAGTCCTCGGCCGCGTCGAGGATCTTGTCGCGGGAACCAATTTCAGGGGCAAGCGAAGGACTCATTAGCAACCGACCGATCGGTTGTGTGTATCCGACCGACCGGTCGGTTGTCAAGAAATATCTTTCAGGAATATTTTCCGGATCGCCGTAGCTGGAGGGTGTGCAGTGTTCATCGCCTTTTCGCGGAGCCCGCAGATGGTGTTCGCTGGCGGGCTCGAAGCCGCAGCCTTCTACAGGTCCGCAAGGAGCTTCCGCTTGAGCTTGAGACTTCGTTCAACACCAGCCGCGGCAACTGGCCGAGTGGTTTTCGGAAGCGTCGATTGATGCAAGCGTCAGTCGTGGGCGAAGATCTGTTCCTGACTCTTACCGCTGAGGGTGCCCTGCAATTGCGCAAGCGCCTCTTCGGGAGTCGCGGCGAGGGCCATCATGCTGTGGTTGGCGAGTTCGATCGGGAGCCGGCAGGGCACGGCAGTGAAGAAGCCGTTGGGGAGGCTCGACACCATGACGAAGAAGGCGGCGCCGTCGGCGGCGCGGAACTGGTACCAGTCTACTTTCTGCACAACGAAATCGGTGTCGGCCATGAGTACTCCTGTGTTAGTGCCCGAGCACACGCTCGGGGTTGCCGGGGAAGATGAGGTTGGCGGCAGCCCGTTCGGCCAGCGCGTTGATGGTGAGCAGCGGGTTGTAGCCCGAGCCGGTGACGAAGACGCCGCCGTCCATATTGTAAAGATTGTCGACGTCGTGAAGCTTGCCGAAGGCGTCGCATACGGACGCGGCCGGGTTGTGGCCCATGCGCATGGTGCCCATGATGTGCCGCGAGTTGGGCGGCGACTCGATGGGCGCCGTAAACCCATACTGGGCACCGGCGGCGCGATGGATCTCCAGCATCTTCGGGACGTAAAATGCGCGCGCCTCGTTTTCGAGGCTTCCCAGGCTGTAGGTAATGCGTGCGGCTGGGCGCCCGAAGACATCCTTCACTGTCGGGTCGAGATCGATGCGATTATTCAGGCGTGGCGCATCCTCGGCTTGCATGATCATGGCGGCTAGGTGCGCCAAGAACGGGCTGTTTACCAGCATTTGCTTGAGAGAGATGGCGCGTCCTTGCAGTTGCAGGAAGGCGAGAGCCTGCAGGTTGTTTTTGGCGGCGGTGATCGCTTCGGAGTTGGTGCCAAACTCGATAACTCCACCTAGACGCAGGTTGGGATCGATCTCTGCACCTCCGGGCTTCACGCCGCGAAAGTCGGACATGCCATGGGTGACGGACTTGCCACGCTCGCCATGCAGACGCTGCGGGTAAATGCCCACCGAGTAGTGCTGGGTGTGGAACATCAGGTTGCGCCCCACCATGCCACTGGAATTGCCGAGTCCGGCGCTGTTGTCGGAGAGCAGGCATAGGCGTGCACTTTCGATGGGGCTAGCGGCCAGGATGTACACGTCGGCGCTTGCTGTCTGGGCCTTGCCGTCGGGATCGATGTACTCGACACCGGTTACATGTGTGCCGTTGTTGTGTAGTAAGCGCACCGCCTGGCAATTGAAGCGCACCTGACAGTTGCCGCTGAGGAGAGCTTCGCGCAGCGTCGTCACCGCGGCCGATCCTTTGGAGTTGTTCGGGCAGCCGTAGCCACTGCAGAAGCCGCAATCGTTGCACGGCGGCCGGCCACGGTAGGGTCGAGAGTTGTGGGCACCCGGGTAGGCGAAGGGATAGTAGCCCTTTGCCCGCGCCCCTTGGTTGAGGATCTCCGACACGTACATGGAGACGCCCGGCGGCATGGGGAATTCCTTGCTGCGCGGCGACTCGAAAGGGTCGCTGCCCTTCGAACCTTGGATGCCGATGACCTCTTCGCAATCGTTGTAGTAGGGCTCGAGTTCTTCGTAGGTCAGCGGCCAATCCGCAAAGTTGGTGTCGGGATACTGGAGGCCCTTGGCCTGCAGCTCCGAGGCCATGTAGAAGTCGACGGCGTTGAAGCGGGGGAACTTGACGTCGGAATGGACGCTGGCGCCGCCCACAGTCTTGGGCAAGACGTTGACGTCGGGATGAGCGACAGCGACTTGCGAGTCGTTGCTGCGGAAAGTACGCGGCTCGAGAAACGGATCGTGGCGGATCAAGCCACGAATCGACATCTTGATCTCATCGTTGCTGAACAGTGGCTTGGGCATTCCCGGTGCCGGATCATCCAGGCCTAGGAAATAATTGGGGCCGGCTTCGAGCACCAATACTTTCTTGCCACCTACTGCCGCCAGCACGCGCGCGGCCATGCCGCCGCCAGCGCCGCTCCCAATGATCAATGCATCGAAGCGGCTGAGGCTGGTGTCTCCAAGTACTCCCGCAACCCTGGAAGGAAGACTGGCCATACAACCTCCTCACGCGGTGAACGACGGGCGCGCCGTACGCACGACAAAGCTGAGAAGCTCGCGTGTCCCCGCATCGACGCCGGCGAAGGACTCATCCGGATTCGCCGTGGAGCACGGTTTGTCGGCACGTTCGCGGTAGGCCATCGTTGTCTC
>CAZGSN010000410.1:0-5909 GCA_964528465.1 uncultured Binatia bacterium (SeqCode) | reverse complement strand
GTTACGTGCCGGACGCAGCGAGTAGGCAAGGGCCGTGATGTCGTGGCGCAAGTGCTCCAAGCCCGGGGCGTCGAAATTGCCGTCGAATTTCACCAGCGGCGTGCCCGCCAGCGAGTCGATATCCAAGGCCAACTGCTCGCCTGCGGGTCCCTTGTACAGAGGACTCAAACCCCAAGCATAGGCGTGCGGGTTCTTGCCGCGACGGGGCAGCACGGCAATGCGAGAGAACGAGTTCCAACCTTCGAACAAATTGCCGAACTCGACACGCCCCTTGGCGAAGCGAATGCGAATCGCATCCGAGGCGGCGTTGAGGCCGACCAAACCGACCAGCGTCACCAACAGCGCACCAGCGGCCAAACGTAATTCGCTGCGCGCCAGGCGAGCTTGGCCGTTCGCCGAGGAGCAGATACTGCGCACGTAGAGGTATCCGCCGCCGGCCACTAGGAAGCCGAGCACCAAGGGAATGCGCAGCGTCGTAACGATGTGATGGATCTCAGGAGCAATCAGCGTCTCGAAGTAGTGTTGAAACGGGTGCTGGCGGTTGGAGTAGACCTGATGCGCACGGAACAAGCGATTGCCCACCCAGGCAGCGACCGGTTCAGCCAGCAACATGACCACACAGCCAATGCCCAAGCTGATGGCGATGAGCAGCAAGACCCTTTGCAGCAAACGACCGCTATTGGGCTGTGCCGCGGTGCCTCCCGTCTCCGGCCACGCAAACATCAGTGCAGCAGCCGCGGCAGTAACACTGGCGGTTAGAAGGGCGGTGACACCACCGAGGTAGTTCAAAGCTGGAATGATGAGCAAGCAGCCGGCGCCGGCGCCGAGCAAGTCGACGAAGTACAGGCGATTGACCTGCTGCCCGGCGCGCGAGAGCAGAACCGAAAGACAGGTGCCACCGACGAAGAACGGAGTCGACGCCATCAAGTAGACCGCCACCAAACTCAAGGTGGCGCGAAAGCCACTGGCAACGGAGAAAGGCAAGTTGAACAGGAACAACACCAACAGCACGAGCGTGGCGGAAAAGCACATGGCCAGTGTGACCAAGCGACGCTGCAGGTGCCCGGCAAACCAATCGGGGAAGAGATACACGGCAATGCCGCCGACACCGAGGCCGAACAGAGCCAGTGAGATCACCAGGAATGCCAAGTGCGACATGAACAGCACTGAGAACACCCGCGTCAGCAACAGCTCGCTCAGCAACAGCGTGAGGCTGATGAAGAAAACCGCAGCCATGGTGGTGCCGTGGCGCAAGAAGGCTGCTTCGTTCGAGGTTTGACTACTCATCGATCACTCACTTCCCATCTCAGTTTGAGGCTTCTGGAATCCGGACCCATCCCCCTTACCCTCTCCGCACACAAGCATCCGGGGAGAGGGGTGACGCGGAATTTCCTACAGGCGGCAGAGCCAGGTCCAGAATTCCTTCTTGTAGTCGTCCGGGTTGCGCGCCAGGCGAATGCGGAACGACAATACCAAGTCGTCCCAAATGCCGTTTCCGCTGATCCCCTTGTAGATCAAGCGGTCGGGCCACTTGAGGCGCAAATTCCATTGTTCGGGGACGCCTTGGTAAACCCAGTCCTTGTCACGCGTGAAATCTATTACCCAGTTACCGCCGTGCGGGCCATCCACGATCCACCAGGTCACAATGTTGATGCGTTTCGCCACCGTGGGGTCGGCCTCCAGCAAGCCGGTGAAATAGTCGCGAAAGCGCTCGTAAAGATCAGCGGGTGCAGCGGGCTCGCGGTCGAATCCAGCTTCTATCTCGCCCTGATGCTCGCGGCTCAGCGCCTCGATCTGCTGCGGCCGGCGGCTCCAGTCCGGAGCTGGATTACGTCTCTGCAACCCACCCTCCGGCGACCACTGGTCTCCTGGATTCATCTGCAGTCCCTCGATCTCGGGTGCTTTCTCGCGGAGAAGGTCGACCGCCTCCTGAGGGGAACTCACATAATTGTCGGTGTTCATGAACAACTGATCGGAAGCCAGCAAGGCAAAATTTCCTGCCGCCGGCACCGCACGCTTGGCGCGCAACTGCTGCGCCCAGTTCACGAATTCCTCTAGGTGCGAGGTCTTCGACTGCCGCCAGCGCTCGATCTTCGAATCCATGGGGAACTCGAAACAACCCGGGTACTGGCTGGCTCCGGTAAACGTAAGGAAGGCAAGATCGATTTGATTTTCGCTCCCCAAGCGCTGCAGGGTGGCGTCATCCAGGTGGCAGTCGTTGCAGTTGAACACCGTGGTCTTGTCGAGCTGCACGAGGATGGCGCTATCGTCCCACGGCCGATCCGGCGGCACGAGACGCACGCGAAAGCCGTTGCCATTGAGGGGGAACTCCTGATGAAACTCCAGCTCGTGGATGTTGCGAAAGCCCAGAGCATGGATGCGGTCGCGGAAGCGCTTGCGCTTGTAATTGGCGATCACGACATGAATGTTCTTGTCGAGTTGCTGCAGGGTCGGCGGATCGAAGTGATCCGGATGCTCGTGCGAAATATACAGGTAGTCGACTTTGGGAAGATCCTGCGGCTTGTGCACGAGCGGCGGGAAGTGCCACCAGGTGCCATGGTAAGTCGGGTCGACCAACCAAGGGTCCATGAGAATGCGTGTGCCTCCGGCCTCCATCATGATGCAGGCGTGACCAATATACGTAATGTTCATTCTTCCTCGCTCGTGCCGCTAGGGCTGTTCTCGCTCGCGCCGCTAGGGCTGTTCCGCTTGGGCGGTGCTCGCCACCCTCGGCGTCGCCGGCGATCCCAACAATTCAAGATATAGTCGCTCCATAGAAGTGACCATGGAACGTGCAGAAAACCTCTCCACCACGATGCAGCGTCCCACCTCGCCCATGCCACGAGCCCGCTGCGGATCGGCCAATGCCTCTGCGATGGCCACGGCGAGAGAGTGCGGGTCCTTGGGCGGAACCAACCACCCACTTTCCCCCGGGCGGACAACCTCACCGGTTCCACCCACTTCGGTAGCCACGACCGGCTTCTGCATCGACATGGCCTCGAGAATGGCATTCGACATCCCCTCGTCGTGCGACGACAAGACAAAGATCTCGAATGCCGAGTAGACCTCGGGCATGTCACTACGACGGCCCAACAAAGTCAGGTGTTCGCCGAGATCGAGTTCGGCAACGAGTCGCTGCAAATCCGCATCCAGCTCCACCTCGCCTACGATCACGCCATGCGCGTCGGGATAGGTGTGTCGCACCTGCCCCATGGCGCGAATAAACTCTTCCACTCCCTTGCGCACGCGCATGCGGGTGACGATGCCCACGATGCGTCGCTGCTCCGGCAAGCCGAGACGTTGCTTGAAGCCGCTACCGGTAAGTGGAGCGAAGCGGTCGGTATCCACACCGCTGGGGATGACGGCCATGTCGCGCAGCGCACAGCCTTCGTTCTCGTGCACAAACTCACGCACGGCTTCGGCATTGACCATGATGCGGTTCGACAGCGAATTACCGATCCGGGCGCTGATCAGCTCAAAGCCCTTGCGCCAGTGGCATCCCCGTTTGGATACGATCACCTTGGGCACACCTGCCAGGCGCGCACTGATCGAGCCCACCAGATTGGCCCGCAACAAGTAGGTGTGCACGATATGCGGCGCGTGCTGGCGCAAAGCCGTGGTCAACGTCAACACGCGAGCGGGTAGATCAACACCACGAAAGGCGCGCCCGGCGCTCGGCGAATACACCGGTACATCGAGTTGGCAGACGCGTTCGAGCAAGGCCCCTTCGCCGGATAAGCAGTAGAGGCTGGGCTCGAAGCGGGCACGATCCAACAGAGTCAGGGTCTGCACCAGGTGGGTCTGGCTGCCACCCATCTCCATCGACTTGATGACGTAGGCAATGCGTATGCGCTGGCCTGCACACACCGAGCTACCGCCATTGCGAGCTGCGTTATCCATTCAAGAACTTCCGCCAAGAACTACTGCTACCGGATCCCGGCTTTCAAGACTGTCGATCTACTCCGAGATGGGGTTCCGTGCTTGTCCGTCATTCCAGCGAAAACCGGGGTGTGGAGTTTGGCCATGTTGACACCTCGTTCCCAGGCTCTGCCTCGCGTCACCTCGTTCCCAGGCAGAGCCTGGGAACGAGTTTCGCCGGGGGGACGGGATTCCATCTTCTTACGACAGTCTCTTTCGCGGGGATCTTTCGCGAGTTCAGGCTGCTCGGCCGAAGGGAAAGCCCCGCCCGGCCAGCACGCAACAGCCTAGAACAAGGTATAGATGAACGGACCCAGCGCCGAACTTTGCGCCGTGATCATCAATCCGCCGAACGCGAGCAACACTGCCACCATGGGAATGAGCCACCACAGTTTGCGCTCCCACAGGAACGACATGAGTTCGCCGGCAATCCCCAAACGGTTGCGTGCACCTTCACCAATCTTCATCGCCATCTCCTTAGCCAAACAAGACGTAGTATCGACCTACAAAACCGAATCACGAAGAAACTGCGCCAGCACCGAGGCCGCCAGGGCATGGCCCGCTGGAGTCCAGTGCCCATCGCGCGGGAAATGCAGTGGCGCCTCGCTTTCCCGCGCACGTTTCCGGAATGCAGGAGCCAACGCAACACAGGAGGCCTGTTGTTGCCGACACCATGCTTGCACACGCTCCTGTGGTCCATCGAGATCCCATTCGCCTACTTGCATGGCAGGGTGCTCGCGTACGATCTGTTGCCACGACTCCGCATAGACCTGGTCGCGCGTCGACACGATCATTACCACCAGCCGCGCCCCTTGCGCTTCCACCCGCCCGCGCAAACGCTGCAGCACCCGCTCCGTCCGCTCCCAAGCATCTTGCCATTCGCCATCCTGGCTGCGGGCGTACACCCCGAAATCGACCGGAACCCCTTGGCGCTCCGGGGTTACCCGTGCCGGAGCCAGCAGGCCAAAAGCTACCAGCCGCGCCGCGAGTTCCGGCTGGCGGCGCAAAATGGTCTGGCGCACGAAGTGATACGCCTTGAAGCGCGCAGGGCGCGGGGTCTTCTGGCGATTGACGACGCGCAGCAGGGTTCCGTCCGGCGCATACTGGGGCTGCAAGTAGTCTTCGAGCGTCGGGCTGTTGTTCTTGATGTCGTTGCCCGGATAGAAGGCCAAGACCACAACATCGGGCCGATACACGCTTAGATCCCGTTCGAAGAAAAGAGTCTCCGCCGCCGTTCCATAGCCGCTGACACCAGCACTGATCACCTCGAAACGATCCTGTCCCGCATCCTGGCGTAGCCCTTCGAGCAGCCCTTCCAGTTGACGCGCCAAGAGCGCCTCCAGTGGAACGTGCAACGCCTCCACGAAGGAATCTCCCAACACCAGAACCCGCTTGGTGCCCGCAGGTTTCTCCCAGGCATGCTCCACATCGCGTAAGCCGTGGCTGTTGATGTGAATAGGAACAACGAACTCGCGATCCTCCTGTGTCCACCAACCGGAGCGACCGGCCACCAAACGCACGCCGCGATCCGGATCCGCCTCCCAAAATCGATCCGGCACCAAGTGCAGCATGCGCACTCCGACTTCGAGTGCCGCCAAGGCCAGCAACGTGCCGATGCCGGCAAGCACGGCGCCGGCGAGTCGCTCGCTGCGTCTGGTCACACGCGTCAGGAGGGCTTGCGGACCACGCAATTGCCCATCACCAGCGCGTCCATCTCGCTGGTAGAGAAGGTATTGAAGGCGTTGCGTGGCGTAGTCACGATCGGCTCCCCCTTCAAATTGAAGGAGGTATTGAGGATGACCGGCACGCCGGTGGCCTGCCCGAAGCGCTCAATAAGGCTGTAGTACAGCGGGCTCTCCTTCTTGTGCACCGCCTGCAAGCGCGCCGAGTTATCGACATGCGTGGTGGCCTGCAACACCTCGCCCTGCCCTTCCTTCACGTCGACCACATACAACATGAAACGGGCCGGATAGTGCTGGGCCACATTGGGC
>CAZGSN010000409.1:0-10161 GCA_964528465.1 uncultured Binatia bacterium (SeqCode) | reverse complement strand
ATGTACCGAGCGGTGCGCAAACACCCGTGCCAGCTCTTGCGCTAACGGGTAATTCTTCTCGAATCGGCTCCAGTCGTTGGCAACAAACACGATGTCGATGTCCCGCTCGTGGAAGGGACGCCGCAAGTGCGCATGCTTGCTGGCCTCGGCCATGATCCAATCACACATGGAGATCTCATCGGGCAGCACTTTGCCGGCGTGATGCGGGAAGAAGGCTTCGAATGCGCTGCGCACCAACGGCGAGTGCAGGAGGACCTGTGCCGAGCGCTCTACCGCCTCACGCTCAGGATCGACGCGGCGCGACGGGAACTCCACGCCATCGGCAACCTGGCGTTGAAAATCGAGGAAGTCGGCAATGTGGCCATCGCGCAAGAGACGTTTGAGCTGGGACGATCCGGAAGTTCGCAATAGCAAAGGCAGATGTGGTGCCGCCTGCGCAAGCTGCCAAGCCGCAATGGAGCCCGACGCCAGCAACGTGTCGGGCTGCACTTTCTCGATCAGCTCGACCAGCATGGCCTGCCGCTGCCACTCCGGCTCGGCAAGCACTAGCGTGTAGACGTTGTCGAGCCGGTGTGGGTTGCCAAACTCGGAGACATGGTGGCGGCGATGGAAGTCCGCATCCGCCGCAGGCACCAAATGCACGCAGGCCACGTCGAAGCCGTCGCGCTGCAGTTGCTCGAAGATGCGGTAGTTGGTGGTGCAAGCGCCCCCCCAGCCGGGAACATCGCGACTCGCCAGCAGCACACGCTTGTGTTTTGCAGCACCGGTCATCTCCCGAGGGCGAGATTCCTGCTGCTGGCGCTCGTGGCTCACGACACCACCGCATCACGAACCGCCGGCTGCTCGAGTAGCGCCAAGAGTTGCCGAGCACCGCGGGCGTCTACGTAAGCGTCGAGCCCGAGCCGACACTCAAACGCTGGAACCCGAGACGCCAGCGCCGCGCACAAGGAAGCCAGAACAGCCTCATCAGGGGCTACGACCTGGTCCATCGGCGTGCAGAAGAAATCCGAACTCTTGCGCCAGGTGCCGGCTCCGAGCAGCGACGCTGGCAGCCGCTCTGTCGCCTCTGCCAAGGACAAGCGTCGCAGTTCCACTCTCCCGGGTCTGTCGGTGACATGTGGAAAGACAATAGCCGAGGCAGTAGCACTTGCTTCCGCGGCGGCGTCCACCAACGCACACAGTTGCGCCGGCGTCATGCCGTAGCGCCCATCTTTCCAAGACCTCACACTCCCCGACGGCTGCTGCCGCGCTTCGGCTAAGGTCAGTTGCTGTCGAAACCCGCTGGCCAGCAGGCGATCTCCCAAGCCTTCGAGCAGCGTGAGAGTGGGCTGACGAATCGTGGCCACCGAGGGCAAGCCGAACATCGTTGCCGACACCTGTGCGTTGGGTATGAGGACGCGGTCGTTGGCCACGTACTGGACGGCTCCCGTGCGCAGCAAGTACAGCAGGAGGGTCGTTTTGCCCGCAGCCTTGCGGCCAGTGAGAATCAAACCACGCCCGGCAGCACTCACCGCAGCAGCATGCAAGAAGAGCCCGCCACGCGCATGGCAATGATTCATCGCCAGCTCTCGTACAACTCGCATCAGCGGCGTGCGAATCGCGCGGTTGTCAGCAGATGTGACAATAGCCACGTCCCCTTTGGCGTCGCGGCGATAGAAGGCACGGTAGTCGCGGTCGAAAACTGCCACACCAGTGCCACGGTTCCAGAGCGGCAGGCGGATGACCTCACTGTCCAAGGCAAAACAGTCGATGTGCTTTCCGTCTTCCCTAGGGCCACCTCGTTCCAAGCCGGCGTAGGCAGCATCGTCCTCGAGCAGAGTCACGCCGACTGCTGCGGGTCGTGCCTCTTCGTCGCCTTGAAAATGCGGGCACAGAAACTCTTCGAGCCACCGCAAGTGCGATGACTGCGCCGTCACCTGCAGCCGCAGGCCCTGGTACGACAATTGGGCCGCAGTGTCCGTGAGCGATGTCATGCGGCTTCGTAGCGACGCCAGATCTGCCAGTGGTAGAGCATCCGCCCACCGTTCTTGCCTAGATGATGGAGCATCGTATTGCGTAGCGAGCCCACCGCCATTGCCCACGCAACCTCACGCCGCAGGCTCGACGCCGCACCGACAGCCGACTTACCTGCGTGGTCCACCATCTCCTCTGGGGTGAAGGTGCGTGCCAGTCACCTCCCTAGCGGAACCTTCCCCGCCACCGCACGCAACGCAGGCGGGATCGATTGCCCAAGCAAACTCTCGACGACGAACAGAGCCCGCGCCAGATAGCCGCGCACCTTCCACTTACGCGCAAGCGACTCCAGCCTGGTGTAATCGAGGGGCAAGCACACCAAAGCCCAGGCGACGTCACAGACATGCAGCAAGCGAAAGTTGCTGCGCCACGGCGCCAACGCATGCATGGCCAAGTGCAGAAAGGTCGCCTCGCGATCTAGCGTCCTCACTGCGACGCCGGCGAGCTCGGTATCGACTGCATACTGCCATAATCCGTCGGCAGGCAGAGACGACAACCCAGGAGGAAGAATGTGCCAATGCAAATCCACAGGAAGGAAGCTTTTGTCCGCCGCAACCAAGTCGACCTCGTGATGAAAATATGGAGACACCTGCCGCGCGATCACCGCGGCTATGGCGGACTGCTTTTGGTTCTTTGGGTGCACACCGAGAATCGCGCTGTGGCCGCTGACGCGATAGCTCAACCCGGCCAAGGCCTGCACCGCGGCATCTACCTGCGCCGGGTGTACCACGAGGTCAAGGTCGTAGAAGCGACGGCGTGCCGGATCTTCGTACAGCCACTTTGTCAGCAGCCCACCCTTGACGAGCAGAAACGGTACGCCCGCGCTGCGCAGGTGGCTGGCAACTGCCGTCAACGTTTGCGCTGCGGCCACATGGCGTTCTCGAGCCTCCCGCATGGCATCCTGCAGCGTCTTCGTAACTTCATCACTCCGCGCCGGAGATGCGGCGGCGGAGCAAACGCGCGAAGCTAGCAGGGCAGTAACCTTATGCGCCTTGGCACGCGCCAGTATCCAATCCCAATCCAAGCAGGCATCGGTGCGTGCCAGCAGCAAAGAGAAGGGCTGCGGGTCCGGACACAACGCGGCAAGCAGCAAGGCACGCTCCTTGGCGTGAGCCACGTCCGAAGAGGGCTTCATTCCTCAGCCCCGTGCACCAACGACCTGGCCCCAAGCGCGGCAAGATACTCGTCGAGCAGATCCTTGGGCTTGCCGACAGCGCGCACCCGACCACGATCGAGCCAAATGACGCGATCACAGAATTTCTCCATGGTTGTCAGTTGATGCCCGGAGAACAACACGGTGCGCTCCGAGGCAATGAGTTGGCGCATGCGCTCGGCGCCGCGCTCCCGAAAACCGGCATCGCCCACCGCGAGCGCTTCGTCGATGAGCAAGATGTCCGACTCGAGATGCACGGCGATGCTGAACCCGAGGCGGGTGCGCATACCGCTCGAGTACCACTTGTAGGGTGTATCGATGGATCGCCCCAAGCCGGAGAAATCAACGATGGTCGCGAACTTGGTGCGGATCTGCGACTCGCGCAACCCGAGCAGGGCTCCATTGAGATAGATCTTCTCGCGCCCGGTGAGCTCCGGATGACAGCCGGCGCCAATCTCGAGCAAGGCACCGACACTGCCGTGGATTTCAGCGCGGCCCCGTGTGGGCCGGGTAAGCCGCGACAGGATGCGTAGCAGCGTGGTCTTGCCGGCACCGTTCCCACCAATGAGCCCAACACTCTCGCCGTGATGAATGTCCACGGTCACATCGTCGAGCGCCCACATCCAATCGCTGCCGTGGTCTAGACGCAGTCGCTGGGTCAAGGAGGCAGCACCCAGATTCCTGGGAAAGCTCTTGCTCAAATGCTGTATGCGAATGGCCAGCCGGCTCATGGCTCTTAGAGGAGATCGACGACCAGGTCTTGCGTACGCTCAAAGAACACGGCACCGACCGCAAACGCCACCGTCACTAGAATGATGCAGACCAAGAGCGGCCAACCGGGGCCACCCTCCAGGCCAAGAAACATCCAGCGAAAGCCCTCAACGGGAGCAAACATTGGATTGAGGCGATAGACGAACCAGGTGAATCCGGAAAAAGAGCCGGCAGCGAGAGCCGACGAATACGCTACCGGTGTGGCAAACGACCAGGCCTGCAGCAGGTAACCAACGAACTGCGAGGCGTCGCGGTAGCGCACTTGCAGAGCCGCAAAGAACAAACCCACAGACAGAGCTGCCATGATCGTCACCAGGCCGTAGAAAGGCAGCAACACAACGCGTCCACTCAGCGGAACGTCGTAGAAGTACAGCATGGCCAGAAGGACGAGCAGCCCGCAGGAAAAGTCGACCAGCGCCGATAGCGTCTCGACGATGGGAATGAGCAGGCGTGGGAAGTACACCTTGGGAATGATGCTCTGATACTTCACCATGCTCTGCGTGCTGCGTTGCACGGCCCCCGCGAACAGTTCCCATGGCAACAGCGCCACGTAGGTAAAGAGGGGATAGGGAATACCCTCCGAGGGAAGCTGCGCGATACGGCCAAAGACGATGCTGAACACTCCCATGCGCCCGAGCGGCGCCAGAATGAACCACATCGGCCCGAACAAGGTCTGGCGATAGCGCGTCTTCAGATCCCGGCGCAGCAGCGCCAGCAACACATGCCGGTGCTGCCACAAGGACCACCAATCGGGCCACTGCCACGCGCCCAAGGGTTCAAGGATCACCGTCGGCCGGAGATCCGGAGCAGAGTCTTTGCTGGCCACGTCCAAGTTACGTCCACACGAGAGTCGCCCGCGTATAGTCAAAGCGCCGGTCAACACCAAGCGGCCGGAGCTCTCGATCCCTCTCAATCGTCCCCCTCGGTCAACAGCGTTTTCGTGCCGCGGTCTCTGGTAGAAGGAACTAGCTCCGACGCGTTCGTGTCGTTGACAAGGCCACTCGACGTTGGCCTAGAATACCCGATGGCCCAGCCACCTCTTCGGCGAATCAAGAACCTGATCCGCTTGGGGCACTTCGACATGACACAGCACGCAGTTGAAGAGATGGCCGAGGACATGCTCGACCTTGGCGACATCGAGACCGCAATCCTCAACGGCATGCTGACCAAGATAGAGAAGAACGATCCGCGCGGATGGCGCTATACCATCCACGGAACGGGAATCGACGGAGCAACGCCAGTGGGTTGCGTGGGTCGCTTTACTGCGAGCGGAAGATACCTCATTATCACTGCATACGAGGTGACAGACGAATGAGCAGCCAATTCGGATACCCCTGTGAGTACTGCACCGGTACGGTGCAGGAGAGGACAGTCGCACGCGAAGCATTCAAGCACAGAGCTGGCTTCGTCATTCTGGAGGCTGTACCAGTGGGCATCTGCGACAATTGCGGGAATCGCTACTACTCGGCAGATACGTTGAAACGCGTCAGTGCCATCGCCAGCGGTGAAGCCAGTGCCGAGCGGATGGAGAGAATCCCGGTTGCCGCGGCACAATCGTAGGCTCGGTGAAGTTGAAAGGGCATGTCCCATTCCCCCTAGACGTCCAGAATCTCACTTTCCGGCAAAATCCTTCGAAACCAGCCTGCAGACGCTCTAGCTTCGCCCGCATCGCGCCCCCGGTAGCTTCCGGGACGCATCCGTGACACACCGGCGCACGCAATTGCATACGAGGAGGAGGGAGCATGGAATTCGGGCTATTCGTTCAGGCACACGTACCGCGACACGAGATGGAGAGCGACCCGCAAGGAGCGGAACACAGCCGCTTGATGCGCGAACTCGACCTGGCCGTGCATTGTGATCGCGTCGGCTTCAAGTACGCGTGGGCCGTCGAGCATCATTTCTTAGAGGAATACTCGCACCTCTCGGCCTCGGAGATATTTCTTCCCTACATCGCGGCGCGCACCGAGCGCATCCACGTGGGCTCGGCAATCTACAACATCACCCCGCCCGTCAATCACCCGGCACGTATGGCCGAGCGTGTGGCCATGCTCGACCACCTGAGCGAAGGACGCTTCGAGTTCGGCACCGGCCGCGGCTCGTCCAGCACAGAGTTCAAAGGCTTCGGAATTCCCGACGGCGACACCACGCGTGCCATGTACGATGAAGCCCTGCCGCAGATCCTGCGCATGTGGAAGGAGACAAGTTACAGCTTCAGCGGCAAGTACTTCTCGATGCCGCCACGCAATGTCCTGCCCAAGCCCTACAGCCAACCCCACCCACCGCTGTGGGTTGCCTGCGGCAGCCCGTCGACCTTCGAGAAAGCAGCGCGTCTCGGCCTCGGGGCTCTGTGCTTTAGCCTGGGCTCGCCCAAAGACTTCGAGCCGCTGATCAAGGTCTACAAAGACAACATCAAACGCGCCGAGCCGGTGGGGGACTATGTCAACGACAACGTGGCGTGCGTGACCCAACTGGTGTGCATGGAAGATGGCCAGGAGGCGCGCCGCTTGGCCTGCAACATGGGTAACGCCTACCACACCAGCCTCGTCTTCCGTTACCTCGATACCTTTCCACGTCCGGCCGGCGTGCCCGAATGGCCCAAGCTCATCCCTGAGGTCAACCTGGAGCAGCTCGAACAACGCATCGAGTCGGGTCAACGCATCGTCGGCGATCCAGAGGAATGCACCAAGAACGTGCAACGCTACGCCGACGTGGGTTGCGACCAAATCATCTTCGGCATCCTCGCATCCACGCAGACGCAGGAAACGGCGCGTCACTCCGCAGAGCTTTTTGGAAAGCACGTAATCCCCCGTTTCGACAAGGACCCCGTACACAGCACAACGCGCTTCCGTCGCGGCGAGCCGGTGCGCCGCTGAGTTCGCCGCGCAGGTTCTGAGGAGTAGTGAGCACAGGTATGGCAGAAGCGGTCAGCATCATTCCTGCAGGACAGCTCGTGTACGGCATGCAGATGCCGGTCACCGCACAGAGCACAGTGTTTGCCTCTCCCTGGGAAGCAGCGGCGGGGACCGAGGAGATTCGTGCCGTTGCACAAGCCTGCGATCGCGCCGGCTTCTTCTACCTGGCCGTATGCGATCACGTGGCGGTGACGCGCGCGGCGGCTCCGGCAATGTCGACGATGTGGTACGACGTCATTGCCACACTCGGCTTTCTCGCCGCCATCACGCAGCGTGTGCACTTGATGTCCTACGTGTATGTCGCCCCGTATCGCCATCCGCTGCAAACAGCCAAGTCCTTCAGCACTCTCGACGCTCTCTCGGGGGGGCGGGTCATCGTTGGCGTTGGGGCTGGGCATTTGCAGGGAGAGTTCGATGCCCTCGGTGTCGACTTCTCTCGCCGCGGCAAGCTCGTCGACGAGGCGATCGATGCGCTGAAAGCTGCCTTCCTCAGCGAGTATCCCGAGCACACCGGAAAGCAGTGGACATTTCGCGACCTCGGCCAGCGCCCGCGCCCCGTGCAGACACCGCGTCCACCCATCTGGGTGGGCGGATCGACACCCGCAGCCTTGCAACGAGCGGCTTTGCGCGGTGATGGGTGGTTGCCGCAAGGTGTCCCGGAAATGGGCATGCCGCAGGCGATCGCCTACATCCGCGAGCGGCGAGCAAAAGCCCTGGGCGACGCACCGATCGAGATCGGTATGACTACGCCATCCATCTACATTGGCAAGCCGTCGTTCGATGTCGGACCCAATGCGCTGAGCGGTCCCCCCGCCGACATCGCAGCCGCATTGCGCGAACGTAAGCAGCTTGGCGTGAACCATCTCGGATTGCGCTTCCGCAGCCGTTCCTGTGACGAGCTTGTCGAGCAGATTGAGCGCTTCGGCGCGCAGGTTGGCCCGTTGCTGAATGCTTGAAAGCCTATCGGTACGACTATCATGGGTCTGGAGTCTGGGGGCTTGGGGCTTGCGGGTTTCCAGCAATCCTTTGCCGGGTGTTAGCACAGGCTCCACGGACTAGGAGGAAGAGCCGCATGCTTCTGAAGGATAAAGTCGCCATCGTCTCCGGCATTGGACCTGGCATGGGCCGCGACATCTCGATCGCCTTGGCAAGGCAAGGAGCCGATGTAGTGCTCGCAGCTCGCTCTCAGGCCAATCTCGATCCCGTCGCCACGGAAATCGAAGAGCTAGGGCGGCGTGCCCTTGCGGTGCCTACCAACATCGCCAATGCCAATGATTGCCGGGCGCTAGTAGAAGCCGGCATGGGGAAGTTCGGCCGTGTGGATGTCCTGGTCAACAATGCGTTCAAAGGTGGCGTCGAGCCACGCATCGACAGCGTCACCATGGACGAGTGGCGCGCCATCTTCGACGTCAACCTCTTCGGCTCGTTGCAGCTTTCCCAGCTCGTGCTGCCGGCCATGAAGGAACAAGGCGGCGGCTCCATCGTGTTCATCAATTCCATGTCGATGCGCATCATCGAGCCCGCGATGGGTGGCTACGCCGCTTCCAAGGGCGCACTCATGATCGCCGCACAGACCCTGGCCAAGGAGGTTGGCCCGTACAGAATTCGCGTCAACAGCGTCGTGCCAGGATACATCTGGAGCGACAAGCTGGCCGGCTACTTCCGCTACTTGGCCAAGCAGCAGAACACCACCTACGAAGCAGTGCTCGCCGAGATCCGCAGTCGCACAGCCCTGAACCATATTCCGACATCGGAAGAGATTGCCGACGCCGTGCTTTTCTTCGCCTCCGACCTATCCCGCGCCATCACCGGCCAAGCCCTCGACGTCAACGGCGGTCACTTCTTTCACTGAACGCACCGTGACTGCGTCCAGCGAGTGAGAACTGCCTATCGACTCGCCAGCGTCACACCAGCATTGCGGCTACCTGGGTCCTGACCGTGAACCAGTTACTCACTTCTTCTCGTTGTTGTCCGTCGAGGCCTTCTAACAAGACGGCATATCTGGGATGGACGCTAGGTAGCTAACGACAGATCATACCCTCGATTTTGGAAGTCACGCTTATAATTTACGGGGTATGTGGTGAAGATCCGCGATGGTTGCCGTAACCGGGTAAGACCTACGCCTCGTCTCGTAATCGCCAGGCGAGAAGCAAGAGCACGGGGCCGATCGTCGCCACGACGACGGTAGGGCTCGTAACGAAGAGGTCGATGGCGTCAGGCGTCGGCGCGCAGTTGCCCGCGACCGCCGGTGCGTTGCAGAGGATGGTGGTGATCATCGCCGAGGCAACCGTGTTCCAGAAGGCGTGAATCCCGATCCCGACCAGCAAGGCGGTCATCGCCATGACCACTGTGCTCTGCCAGCGCCGCGGACCATGACTGGTGAGCCAACCCAAGATTGCCCCGGTGACGGCAGTGAACGTCGCGTGGTTGAAACCCTGTAACAGCCCGCGCAGATAGATCGCGCGGACAAGGCCAGGATAACCCGCCTGCACGGCTGCCAGGGTGTAGTACGTGATGTTCTCGGCGGCGGCGAAACCGAGTCCCAGCAGCGCTCCCGCTACCGCACCGCCGCGTGCCGTAGCGAGACGACGCCCCCCAACGACCGCGACCACGAGTAGGCCCGCCGTCTTGGCTAGCTCTTCGACGATCGGGCCCACGATTACCGGGACGATGGATCGTGCCAAGTCGGCGCCAAGCCAGTGAGTGACCTTGCTAACCGCATGGTCGTTCGCTGCCGATGCGATCGACGTTGCGACTGCGGCACCCCAGGTGAAGGCGGTGCACGCGCCAACCCAAGAGCGGCATTCGGGGCGCGTGACATGCATGACCAGAAGGGCGATCAGGCAAGGTGGAAGGACAGCGGCGATAACGATAAGGGCGAACTCCGGCTGCATAGTCAAACCTGATGCTTCGAATGCAAGCGAAGGCAACGCCAGCGCAAGTGGCCCCCGGAAGATTTCAGACAAGGGTCCTCTTCACGATGCTTAGCCGTGTAGCGCATCGCACATAGCACGACCTCGATTCGTTCGCGGTTGCAGATTAAGGGCGCGGCTCTGCTTGATCCTCTGCCGACATCCATGCGTGTAACCGCGCAGTTTCCACGCAGCCTCGGCACTTGTTGGTCTTCGACGCTTGTGACTCCCGCGGATGCTCAAACGGACGGGGAGTTCAGCGACTAGGTACCCAGACAGGATCAGCCGGAAAACATCAGTTCAATCACCCACGTTCTCGCGAGGGCACTGGGAACGGCCTTCGAGACGCGGCCTGGACAGATGGCCGCTCCTCAGGCCGAACGGAAAATTTGTTGACTGA
>CAZGSN010000408.1:0-3905 GCA_964528465.1 uncultured Binatia bacterium (SeqCode) | reverse complement strand
TACAGGGCTACTTGTGCAGAGGTTCCCTATCGCTTAGGCGCCCCCTCCTCCCCACCCATCAGATCTTGCCGTCTCCTGACGTCGCTTACTTCTTCTTGTTGGAATCTTTTCCAAGCAGTCCGACAGCCTTGTCGTTGTGCTGAGTAGCGGCGAGATCACGCGGCGACTTGCCATCTTTGTTGCGCGCCGCGGGGTTGGAACCCTTCGCCAGCAGCAAGGCAATCGCGTCGTCGCGACCTTGCTCAATCGCGATATGCAGGGGAGTGGCCTGCGCTTGGTTCAGGGCATTGGCATCGGCACCCTTGTCGAGCAGCAGGCGTACCGCGCCCAAGCGTCCCTGCTCCACGGCAACATGCAGAGCCGTAGCCTCCGCGACGTTGCGGGCTTCCAGTGCAGCCCCCTTCTCCAGAAGTAGCTCGACGACATCGTCGCGGCCTTCAAAGGTCGCAAAATACAACGGCGTCGCTTGATACTTATTGCGCGAGTCTACCTTGGCGCCACGCTCCAGCAGCAGCCGCGCTGCCGCCATACGGCCGCGCTCTGCGGCAATGTGCAAGGGCGTTGCCTCGAAGCCGTTGCGCACCTCCACCGCCGCCCCATGCTCGAGCAGCACGCGGATCATCTGCAGCGAGCCGCTGTGTGCAGCCCAATGCAGGGGTGCATCCTGCTTGTCATCCAAGCCGTTTACCGCAGCTCCACTCTCGAGGAGTTGCACAACCGTAGGCATGTTCCCCTGGCGTACGGCATCACTGAGCGGCGACGCCCAGCTCGCCGCTGCACCAACACACAGGGGAACCATCACCGCCAAAGCTGTTCTGATCATCGGGGTTCAACCTTTCCCGCTCGCTGCGGCAAGCCGCCTTACCTGCGCAGCGGCAATGCAAGAATCTGCGGCAAGAACATGCATCCACGTCGCACGGCCCCCCAATCACGTTTCTGCGACCCAGCGGCGGCACCGAGCCATAGGTTCGACGAGGACTCTTGCACCTCGACGAGACCGATCGTTCCCGTCACCAGCTTAGGCAGCGATGTACTTGTGCGTTTGCAGATAGGAGAGAATCGTGGCGAGGCACTCTGCCTCGCTTTGCTTGTCGGTGTGGACGACGATCTCGGGCTCGGCGGGCGCTTCGTAGGGAGCGGAGACGCCGGTAAAGTCGCGCATCTCTCCAGCGCGAGCCTTCTTGTAGTGCCCCTTCGGATCGCGGCGTTCGCATTCGTCGACCGGGCAATCGACGAATACCTCGACAAAGTCTCCCGGCTTCATCAGGGCACGAGCCTGATCACGATCCTTACGATACGGAGAAATGAACGCCGTCACGTTGATCACACCCGCCGTGGTGAACAACTTGGCCACCTCGCCGATGCGGCGGATGTTCTCGTTGCGATCTTCCGGCGAGAAACCGAGATCCTTATTGAGGCCGTGGCGGACATTGTCGCCGTCGAGAACGAAGGCGTGCACGCGTCGTTCCCACAGGGCCTTCTCCAGTGCCACAGCCAAGGTCGACTTGCCCGAGGCGGGTAATCCAGTCATCCAAATCGTGCACGCCCTATGGCCCATGATTTCGGCGCGATCTTCCTGGGTAACGACACCGTGGTGCCAGACGATATTGGTGGCCTTGCGATCCGACATGAGCTGCAACCTCTCGGGAAAAGTGGCGGCTGTCTTACTGAAGTGCCCCCACCGGCACAAGGCGACTTGGCGGACGCGTCTGATTTCAGACACCCCAAGGCCGACGATGGCAGGCCAGAGAAAACCCGCACCAATGAATGAAGATCCCGGAATCGAGGGTCTACCTCGGAACTTGCCGTTAGCCCAAGCTTGGTCAAAGACCGAATGAACCACGGAGAACACCGAGGGCACAGAGGAAAAGAGGAGCTTGGACATCCATATTCCTCTCTGGGGCCTCTGTGTCCTCTGTGGTTGAGAATCCTATTTCCCTGATCAACTCAGAATCGTCGCTAGCAGGAGTCCTGGATTTCGGGAAAGGCTCCGCACCGGCACACCGGCACACCGAGCACCACTTGGCGTAGGTAGGCGTTTGTGCCATTGCCCAATCCAGTCGCTGGTTTTTTCTTGGCTCGCAGCATGGCTTGAGAGGAGCATCCAATGGAAACGGTCTCGTTTGTCGTGGCCTTAGCGTTGATCGAGTATTTCGTGTTTGGCCTCATGGTGGGGCAGGCGCGAGGGAAATACGGCGTGCCGGCACCGGCTACCTCGGGGCACCCGATTTTCGATCGCACCATGCGGGTACAGCAAAACACCCTTGAGCAACTGGTCATCTTCGTGCCGGCGATGTTCCTGTTCGCCCGGTATGTGAGTTCCGGCCTGGCGAGCCTGCTCGGACTCGTCTTCATCGCCGGTCGCGCCCTTTACTACCGCGGCTACGTAGAAGACCCCAGCAAACGTAGCCTTGGGTTTGCGCTCTCGGCGATTCCACAGGTGCTCTTGCTCGTCGGGTCCGCCCTTGGCGCTTTGTACGCGGCCCTTTGAGCAAGCAAGCGAGGAAAGCAGCATGGCTGGCCAAGCACGTCCGTGGAGCAAGCAAGAAGAGCGCATCGGCAGCGTCTTCATCAAATGGATGTCGGCGATCAACACCTGGGCGTTTCGCGCAACCGGCGGCAAGGTCGGCGGACGCTTCCTACGCGGAGCGCCGGTACTGTTACTGACGACGACAGGGCGAAAGTCGGGCCTGCCGCGCACATCGCCACTGCTCTATTTGGAAGATGGCGACAACATCATCCTGGTAGCTTCGAAGGGCGGCATGTCGCATAGCCCGCTGTGGTTTCATAACCTCGAAAGCAACCCCAACTGCGAAGTGGAAATCGGCACCCGCAAGCAAGCCATGGTGGCGCGCCGCGCCAGCGCCGAAGAGAAACGCGTGCTGTGGCCGCGTTTGGTGGCCATGTACAAAGACTACGACGACTACCAGGCACGTACGACCCGCGACATTCCGGTGCTGATCCTCACGAAGCCGCAGAGGTCATAGCCACGAGACGGTTGCTGTCTCGCGAGATCGAACGGGAAGGAGAAACGCGATGAGCCAGAACGATGCAACAGCCGAGACCGCGCCGCAAGCCGCACCGGTCGACGCCAGTGAAGTTGCCCCGGGAGATGCCAGGCGCTGGCTGGATGCGCTGAGCCGCACCGAGATCCAAGCGTTGAGAGGCATGGACGATTGGCGTTCCTGGTCGTCGGTGCTGTGCAACTGGAGTCTGGTGTTTGCCTGCTTCGCTCTGGTAGCGCGCTTTCCCAATCCCCTCAGCATCCTGCTGGCTTTGGTGCTTATTGGCACACGCCAGCTTGGCTTCGCCATTCTTATGCACGAAGCGTCGCACCGCACTCTCTTTCAAAACCGCGCCCTCAACGACTTTGTCGGCAACTGGCTGTGTGCCTATCCGGTGTGGAGCGACCTACACCCGTACCGCCGCTATCACTTGCAGCATCACGCCAAGAACTGGACCTCGGAAGATCCCGACCTACACCTTGCCCTGCCCTTCCCGGTTACTCCGGCCAGCATGCGCCGCAAGATCTGGCGCGATCTCAGCGGCCAAACTGCGTGGAAGCGCGTCAAGTACGTGCTCAGCCGCGATCTCGGCCTCGGTCAGAACGTGCAACAGTTCGGCAGCAACGGCAGTTGGCGCAACTTGCGCGGTGTCGCCATCACCAATCTGGTGCTCTTGCTCGTACTGAGCGCTTGCGGCCACCCGGCGCTGTACCTGCTGTGGGTCGGTGCATGGTTCACCACGCATCATCTGGTCGTGCGGCTACGCTCCATCGCCGAACATGCCATGATTTCCGACCCCGCGGACCCGTTACGCAACACCCGCACAACGCTGACCCGCTGGTGGGAGCGACTTCTGCTCGCCCCCAACTATGTGAACTATCACCTCGAGCACCACCTGCT
>CAZGSN010000407.1:0-8192 GCA_964528465.1 uncultured Binatia bacterium (SeqCode) | reverse complement strand
GTTCGAAGCCAAGTAAGGGCAGGGGCCAGTAGAAGAGCTTCACGGTAAAGATGGTGGTCCACGACTGCCGCAACGCCGTGGACAGGTTGTAGTGCTGGCTCGAGTGATGGTTTTCGTGTGCCGCCCACAAGAAGCGCGACTCGTGCGAGCAGCGATGCCACCAGTAGTAAGTGAAGTCTTCAGCCAAGAAGGTAAGGACCCAACCGGTCACGCCGGTGCCGACCGTCCACAAGCGGTGCTCGTAGAGGAAGTACATCAGGGAGGCGAACGAGGCCCCGAACAGCACCATCAGCAAAACGTCGCCGGTGCCCATGGCTAGGCTCGCTGCCGTGTCGCGCGCCTCATAGCCCCGAATTCGTCGCTGGGTGCGGCTGCCGGCTCTGCTGCCAGCTTGTGTGCGCTGCACAAGCATGGCTTCGAGAAGCATCAAGGCGATGAATCCAGGGATGGCGTAAAGGATGATCCATTTCATGATGGGGCTCCTCGCTTGGCTTCGCTGAGAATAGACGCGGCCGTCGCCTTTAGAAGATTCCGCGTCTGGCGCATCGACGCCTCTTGCGGGTTGCCGATGGCACGGACCGCCGCTCCTTGCAGAGCATCGATCAGCAGGTTCAGCACCGTGTCGAAGCGCGGCAGACTGGCGAGTTCTGGAAAGTAGCGCCGCGCCAGCTCGCGAATGTGCTCGTGGTGCTCCTGCGAGACAGGCAGCAGTTGTGCGCGTAGCTCCGTATCGGTGCGCGCCGCCAGCCACAGCTCGAGCACTGCGGTGAGGCGGTTGTCTTGGAAGATGCTCGACAGCACATCGATCGCGGCGTTGAGACGATTGCCGCGTGGTGACAGCCGGGCAAAGCCACGCTGAAATTCTTCGCGCAGCTCCTCGAAGAGGTGGCCAACGGCCGCGCCGACGAGCTGCTGGCGTGAGGGGAAGTGATAGAGCAGGGCGCCGCGCGAAATTTCGGCTTGCTCGCATACCAGCGTCGTCGTTGTGGCGGGGTAGCCGTGTGTTGCCAAGCAATGGATGGCGGCGTCGAGCACGCGACGGCGGGTACCCATACTTCGTTCCTGCTGCGGCGCCGGGATCTGACGTGGCATGGGCGGCCTTGTATGCGATCGAAACAAATCAGTCAAGACTGATTGATTTGATTTTGCGATGGGAGCGATCGGCGGAGAACAATCGGGGAGCTTTCCTGGGAAGTAGCGGCTGGCGGGAAGGGATGGTCAACGAAATGAACCCGGAAAAATCACTTGGAACCACGGATGGACCCTTGTTGTTTTCGGGATGAAAAGAGCCCCGGAGGCTAAGGCCTGCGGGGCTCTCGGTGGTGCCGCCGGCTAGGAAAACCCGCGCCGGCACGTCGGTGTTTGTGCGCGACTGGCTAGAGCAGCGGCGTAAACGGCAGGTGGGTGAGGGACGTGGCGCCGGCGATGCTGACCTTATTGCCGAGCAAGGCCCCTTGGACCGTAATGTTCTGTCCAAGTTTGATGCTGCGCTCGGGCGCTACCACGGTGCCGGCAAAGGTAGCCGAACCGTTGATCTTCACCGAACCTTTGCCGTGCCCAACCCACAGGAGGTTTCGTGCCTGCAGCGCGCCGCCTACCTGTACGGTTGCAGTCTTGCCGATGGAAATGGAGCGGTCGACCTGAATCACGACGACCGCGTCTGGATCATCGGCGGTAATTGTTAGTACGGCGCCAGGCGCTACGCGCACCTTATTGGCCTTGAGGATGTGCGGCCCCGGTCCACTCAAGCTTGGGATCGGCTGGGAAGCTCCGATGTCGTGCTTGATTGGTCCGAGGTCATAAGCAGGGTTGCTGATCGAAAGGGCGTAGAGATAGGCCTCATCTCCCAGCAGGTTTGCTTTGGCGGTAGCGCAACGGGTGAACTCCTCGTGCGTGCCTGTCTTGTCGACATTGGGGTTCGTGATGTCGTTGATCTTCAACCCCTCACAGGTGGCCGGGAAGGTGCACTGGGCATCAAGGGTGCACGCCGCCATACCTCCGTCGTTGCAGTTGCCGGGACCGACCACAGGGGCTGTTCCGGTAAGTACTGTGTTGGTGGTTGGCCCAACGGCATAGGTAGTGCCAATGTTGATGTCTTGCCCGGTGCCGAAGCGCACCTTGGCCGCATCGGCGGCAGCCACGGCTCCGGCAATCTGAACCGTTGTAATCATCTGGGCTTGGTTGTTTGTGCACACCCCGCCACGGCTCTGGCCGGATGGGAAGGGCGGATCGCCGGGGGAGTGGCTTCCCGGCAGGTTGCTCTTTACCGCCACGGCGCTGCCCAACACCACGCTCTTACCCTTGACGATGCGGCCCAGCAGGGCAAAGTGCTGGTACTCTGACAACGTCGAACAATTCGCGTCATCGGCATCGATATCGTCGTCCGAATCGTTGTCGATGGTGTCGTCGCAAGTCATGCAAGGATGCGACTCGACGGTTGGATCGTTCTCGCAGGAATTCGACTCGACGTTGCAGGCCTGTGGGCAGCCGTTGACCGGCGAGCACACAACCGGGGCACCGCCGATGCAGGCGCCGCCCATGCACTGGGCACCGGTGAAACACGGAGCACTGCAATTCGAGCCGTTCATGACAACAACGTCGGCCGGGCAGTCATTGCTCGAGCCATCGCAAATCTCGGGTACGTCGCACTCGCTGGTAGCAGCCCGGCACTCACTCTCGCTCTTGGCGTCGTCGGGGCAGATGCCGCTCAAGCCGTCACAAACCTCGGCGGGATCGCATGCCCCAGCGGAGGCGCGGCACTGAACCGTTGCATCAATGTACTGGCAAGCGGTGCTACAGCAGGACCCAGGCTGGCCGTTGAGGGCACCCGCATCGCAACTCTCTCCGGAGTCGAGAATGCCATCGCCGCAAGGGTGTAAGGTGACGGTAACGAAATGGCCATCGTTGCCCTGGGCGCGGGCCGGGTTGCCGGCGTAGTTTCCGGCGGTAAACAGGTTGAGATTGATCGGCAGGCCCAGCCGCACACCACACTCGTCGCCGCCGGTGCTGGTACAACTGGCGTTCCAGGTGAAGGTCAGCGTGTGTACTACCGGTGCGCCATTACTGGTGCCGTCAATGCGTGCGCTTTGTAGGGTGCTGAAGGGCTGATTCGGCCCGTTGCTGCCGGACAATGTCCCAGGTGCGGCGATCCCCAAGCTCCCAGAACTCAACGAGCCACCGCTGTGGGAGCCGTTCACAGCACTGAATCCAGCGCTTGCTGACCCGGCACTGTCGTCCTTCAGATTGAGGTCCCCCTGTAGCTTGGTGTCGACGGTGACGAAGTAGGTGGTGGGCGAGGTGACGGTGAACTGAATCGCGTAGCTCGAATTCTGAGTCAGAGAATGGGTTTGATCCCCGGTGTCGACGCCGATGCCTTCCGCGTAGCGAGTCGTAAAGCTCGAAGGCGCGGATCCTTGGATGGCAACGGTCGTCTTGCGCTCGAAACGGATCGAGGTCTCGAGGGAAGGATTCGACGCTGAATCCGCGTCATTGGCCATGTTCTTGGTAATACTCACGCCGGAGATTGCCTGTCCGAGGGCAGGTTGCGAAGGCGCGGCCAGCGCCATGCCTGCGAGCAACACGCCGATGCTGCGGATACTGAGCTTGATTCGAGTCATTTGCGATCCTCCGTCTCCTGGCGGCGTTGAGGTTGAGATCAGGCGCTTGCGGTCACGGCTACATCGCCCACGAGAAGAGCCGCCTCCAGGACTGGCAACGTTACCGGAGGTCGATGGGTTGTCAACAACGAAATGGTTCTCGGGTGCTGAGGTGCTGAGGTGCCGGTTGAGTTGTCCGGGCAGATCCACCGGTTCCTCAGGGAGGACAGGCGCCGAGGCTGTTAGCCAAAGCCGCTGCCAGCTCGGACGCGGAGACAGCGCCATCGTGATTCAGATCCCCCGCCGTGCATTCTTCCTGTTGCCCGGCGGCGGCGTTTACGATGCGGATCAGGTCCGCCACATCGACAGTGCCATCGCCACCGCAGTCGCCAACGCAAGCAATTGCCGTGGCTGTAGCGGTTGCAGTCTGAGTAGATGTCGGCGAAGGGCTGGGTGTCTCGCTCGGGGAAGGTGTGCCGGTGAAGGTTGGCGAAGCGGTTCCCGTAGGGGAGGGTGTCTCCGTGGGCGAAACGCTCGCTGTCGTTGAAGGGGTGCTGGTGGGCGATGCGGTTGGGCTCACGGAAGGCGATGCGGTCGCTGATGAGGTCGCGGTTACTGTCGGAGTCGGGCTTGGGCTCGGGCTTGCGGTGCTTGAGACCGTCGGCGTCGTTGATGGTGTCGCGGTGACCGTGAAGCTTGCGGTTGCGGAAGGCGAGGCCGTGACAGTGGGCGTACGGGTTGAAGTGAAGGAGCGTGTAGGCGTTTCTGACGCAGTGGCTGTCGGGGTCACGGTTGCGGTTCGGCTCGGCGTGTTGGTGCGAGTGGACGTTGGTGTCCGGCTTGCTGTGCTTGTGGAGGTCGCTGTTGGGGTTTGGGTGGCGGTAGGTGTGATGGTGGCCGTGAGGGTTGAGGTCTGCGTTGCCGTCAGGGTCGGCGAAGCTGTAGCTGTATCGGTTGGCGAGGCTGTCGCTGTTTGAGAGGGCGTCTGGGTTGGGGTCGCGGTCGAGGTGGGCGTGGCGCTTGGCGAAGCGGTTGCCGTGTCGGTGGGAGTGAATGTTTGGCTCGGTGTGGTGGTTGGCGTGCGTGAAGGCGTCAGCGTGGCCGTTGCCGTTGGCGTCATGGACGCCGTTCGGGTTGGGGTCGCCGAAGGTGTCAGGCTGGCGGTTCGGGTTGGGGTATGTGGCCGCCGTGGCGTTCGTGTTGGGGTTGCCGTCCGTGTGGGTGTAACCGTGGGGCTGACCGTGACAGTAGGCGTGATCGTTGCCGTTGCGGTGATGGTTCTTGTCAGAGTCTGTGTGGCTGTCGAAGTTGGGGTCCGCGTAGCCGTGATGCTGGCTGTCTGAGTTGCGGTTCTGGTTGCTGAAATCGTTGGGGAAGGCGTGATCGTAGCCGATGCCGTTCGTGTCGGTGTTGCGGACGGTGGCAGAGTTGCTGTGCGTGTGGGTGTCACGGTCAGGGATCGTGTCGGCGTGAAAGTCGCGGTGCGTGTTCCGGTTGTGCTTGGGGTTTGCGTGACGCTGCGGGTAGGGGTGCGTGTGGGAGTCCGCGTGCTGGTCAAGGTGGCGCTTCGCGTCGGCGTACGTGTGGCCGTGCCGCTGGGCGAAAAAGTTGGTGTGCGTGTGCCCGTGCGTGTCGCGGTTCCGGAGCTAGTGGCAGTACCCGAAGCCGTCCGCGTGGGAGTGATTGATGGTGTCCGGGTCGGCGAGCCGGAGGGCGATCTGGTGGGTGTCTGAGTTGCTGTTGGTGCAGGTGGGATGGTTGGCGTATGCGTCGCCGTGCGAGTTGGTGTCCTGGTCGGGCTGGGGGACAGCGTGATGGTTGGTGTGCGGCTGGGCGTCAACGTCGGAGTCTCGGTGCGTGTGGGCGAGGGACTCGGCGTGTAGCGTATACAGTGCCCGATGTTGACGTCGCACGACGCGTTGGGATTACGGAAGTTGCAGTCGGTTGGGCACTCGCCGTCGATTGGCGCAGCGCAGAAGCCAGTACACTGGCAGCAACCTCGGAACGTCGGGGTCGGCATCGGTGTGTTGCTCGGCGTCCGTGTGGGAGTCTCGGTTGGAGTTCTCGTTGGCGTGCGGGTTGCAGTACGGGTGGGCGTCGAAGTGATCGTCGGCGTAATCGTTGGCGTTGACGTGATCGTTGGCGTCGATGTCGGGGTGGATGTTGGCTGAGTGCGTGTGTGGGTCGGCGTCGAAGTGGGCGTGTGTGTGGCTGTTCGCGTGCGTGTCCAAGTTCGGGTGCGGGTTGGTGTACGCGTGATCGTGTGGGTCGGCGTGGGGGTGAGGGTGGGAGTCGGGGTAATCGTTCGGGTCAAGGTAATGGTTGGCGTAATCGTGATGGTCGGCGTGATCGTTGGTGCCAAAGTAGAGGTGCGGGTCGGCGTCAAGGTTGGCGTAACCGTCGGTGTGCGTGTAGGCACCGGCGTGAAAGTGGCGCAGCTCCCGCCCACGGCGCCACCAAAACAACTGGCGTTCTCAACCGTGGTGCAGCCATCCCCGAAGCAGCCCCGTGTTCCGCCCGGGGGGCCGATTTCGACGGGGTCGGAGCAGCCAAGCGGGCAATTGCAACAATCGACGCGTGTTGGGGTTCGCGTGGGGCTGTGGGTGAACGATGCAGTTGGCGTCGGTGTCCTGGTGCGCGCCGAGGCAATCGCAGGTGCCCCGATGATGAATGCAACCAGAACCAACCCCCCCACCCGCCAATCTGTCATCGCTGCCGACCCCCTTCTTTCTTGCCTAGCTCAGCCTAATGCAAAGTTGCGGCAATCTGCTCCGACGTAAGCAAACTGTCAACGCCAAGTCAGATTTTTGTAAACAACAGGTTACGGAAATGAAACTGCGCTCCAACGCTGGTTTATTGCCTGGCGGCCACGGCTCGGCGGCTCTGTGGAAAGCGCGGCGTCTTCCGATGCCCGAGTTCCCGGGATTCGACGTTTTCGTCGGCTTGATTTGGCGGTGTTTTCAATTGGCTTTAACAACGGGCCTATAGTAACAACTTGGGATCTCGCTTTTTGATGGAGGATTCGTGGTGCGAAGGACGCGATCGTGTTGGCGTCGCCTGGCGGTGGCGATTTTCTGTGTGGTTGGCTTCGGTTCTTGCCTCGTAGGCCGAAGCCGTGCGTCGGCGGCTGCTTCGTTCTTTGCCTTTGAGAGTGGTCCAGTACGGCCGCTGGCAAAGTCGCCCGACGGCAGCAAGCTCTTCGCCGTCAATACGCCGGACAACCGTCTCGAGATCTTCACCATAGGAGTAATGGGGCTCACTCATGTCGACTCTGTCGTCGTCGGCCTCGAACCAGTCGCCGTAGCGGCGCGCAGCAACGGTGAAGTGTGGGTGGTGAACCACCTTTCGGATAGCGTCAGTGTCGTCGATGTCAGCACGTCACCGGCGCGTGTTACGCGTACCTTGCTGGTTGGCGACGAGCCGCGCGACATCGTGTTTGCCGGTACAGGCGGCAATCGAGCTTTCATTACGACCGCGCATCGTGGCCAGAACAGCGGCACCGCGGTCAGCGACCTAACGGCGGCGGGTGTGGGACGCGCCGACGTGTGGGTCTTCGATGCTACGAATCTTGGCGCTGGCCTCGGCGGTACTCCGGTGGGGAAAGTGACCTTGTTCGGGGATACGCCCCGCGCTCTGACTGTGAGTCCTGACGGCAACACTGTTTACGCCGCCGTCTTTCATTCGGGCAATCAGACCACGACGGTGTCGGAAGGGGCGGTTTGCGATACCAGCCAAAGCAATCTCGATAACAACGTCATGCAGGGCGCCTGCACGGTGTTTGGTGTGTCTATGCCCGGGGGTCTGCCGCTTCCGCATCGCAGTGCCGATAACGCGGTGCGCCCGGAGGTCGGCCTGATCGTAAAATGGAACGGCTCACACTGGGTAGACGCAGCCTGCCAAGGTGGCGCCAACGGCGGCCATGCCTGCACATCCAACGGAGATTGCCCAGGCAGTGCTTGTGGTCGCAACTGGGACAACGCCGTGAAGTTCACGCTGCCCGACAAGGACGTGTTCGCCATCAATGCCAACACACTCAGCGAGACGGCCTTCTACAGCGGCGTCGGCACCATTCTCTTCAATATGGCAACCAATCCGCTCAGCGGAAAAATTTACGTGAGTAACGGCGAGGCCAATAACCTGACGCGTTTCGAAGGCCCGGGTGTTCTCGCCGGCTCTACCGTGCAGGGCAATTTGCTTCAGTACCGCATCTCCGTGCTGGACGGCAGCACGGTCACCCCGCGTCATCTCAACAAGCACATCGATTACTCGCTGTTGCCGGCGCCGGCTGGGGTGAAGGATCATAGCTTAGCTACACCGCTGGATATGGCCGTCACTAGCAATGGGCAGACCCTCTATGTCGCGGCCTTCGGTTCCTCCAAGGTTGGTGTCTTCAACACTGCGCAGCTCGAGAACAACACCTTTACGCCGAACAGCGGCTCGCACATTGCGGTGAGCGGCGGCGGCCCGGCTGGCTTGGTGTTGGATGAAGCGAATGGCCGTTTGTACGTGCTGACGCGTTTCGATAACGGCCTCGCTGTCGTCGACACTACGACCAACACCGAGACGGCTCATCTATCGCTGTACAACCCCGAACCT
>CAZGSN010000406.1:0-2812 GCA_964528465.1 uncultured Binatia bacterium (SeqCode) | reverse complement strand
CGGAGATGGTCATGCCCGGGGACAATATCCGGGTGAGCGTAGAATTGATCACGCCGATCGCGATGGATGAGGGGTTGCGGTTCGCCATTCGTGAAGGTGGCCGTACGGTGGGTGCTGGCGTTGTCAGCAAAATCATCGAGTGAGGACCGCGGCGGACAGTGATCGTGGCCAGCTAGACAGAGGTTACGCGGACCGATGAACGAGAAAATCAGGATACGCTTGAAGGCGTACGACCACCGCTTGTTGGATCAATCGGTGAAAGAAATTGTGGAAACCGTACGCCAGACGGGCGGCCGCGTCGCTGGACCGATCCCGTTGCCGACGCACATCGAACGTTTCACGGTGAATCGTTCGCCGCACGTCGACAAGAAGTCGAGAGAGCAATTTGAAATCCGTACCCACAAGCGGCTCATCGATATCCTTGAGCCGACGCAGCAAACGATTGACGCATTGGGCAAGTTGGACTTGGCCGCGGGCGTCGACGTTGAAATCAAGCTGCAATAGGGGAGTCGAGGCGGCGGGCCCTAGTCTGTTGTCGAAAGCAATCGCGCCATGTTGGGACTAATCGGCAAAAAAGTGGGCATGACCCAAGTCTACAACCCGAAGGGGGAACTCATCCCCGTTACGGTGATTCAGACCGGTCCATGCACCGTGGTGCAAACCAAGACGCCTGCCAGCGACGCTTACGCTGCAGTGCAGCTTGGCTTTGGCGAAAAGAAACAGCAGCGTGCCACCAAGGCGCTGCGCAACCACTGTCTGCGGGCAGGCAAGGGCGTGTTCGACACGCTGTGCGAGTTCCGCTTGGAAGATGCCACGCCATTTACCGTTGGACAGGAGATCACGGCATCTTCGTTGTTCAAGGAAGGCGATTTCGTCGACGTTACCGGAACCTCCAAGGGGCGCGGTTACGCCGGTGTGATCAAGCGCCACGGCTTCAGCGGCTTTCCCGGAAGCCATGGTACGCATGAGTACTTCCGCCACGGCGGTTCTATCGGCAACCGTTCCTACCCGGGGCGTGTCTTCAAGGGTAAGCGTATGGCCGGCCAGCTTGGTAACGAGCGCATCACCACGCAGAACATCCAAGTGATTGCTGTCCGTGCGGAAGAGAATTTGATTCTTGTGCGCGGTGCGGTGCCTGGCGCGCGCAACGGTGTGGTCATTGTGCGTCCGGCCGTGAAGGGAGCGAGTCGTGCCAAGCGTTCGTGAGCCAGTGACGATTCCGGTGCTTTCGCCGCGTAACCAACCGAGCGGCGAGATTACTCTGCCCGTCGAACTATTCAGTGCGCCTGTACGCCGCCACCTATTGTGGGAAACGGTGAACATGCAGCGCGCTAACCGCCGTGCCGGAACCTCGGCAACCAAGACGCGTGCCTTTGTGCGTGGCGGCGGCAAGAAGCCTTGGAAACAAAAGGGAACTGGCCGTGCGCGTGCCGGCAGCACGCGCTCCCCGATCTGGGCCGGTGGTGCTTCCGTCTTTGGGCCACAACCTAGAGATTATTCCTATCGCATGCCGGCTTCGGCGCGGCGCACAGCCCTGTGTGCGGCACTGTCGGCAAAGGCTCGTGAGGGCCAACTCGTGGTGCTTGACAAGGTCGAACTCGAAGCTCCGAAGACCAAGCTCATGGCGCAACTCGTTTCTGACCTGGGAATGAAGAGCGTTCTCTTCGTGTTGCCGGAGAAAAATGAGTCCATCGAACGCGCTGCGCGCAATCTTCCGCATGTGAAGGTACTACGTGCCGAGGGTGCCAACGTCTACGACATCCTGCGTTACGAGAAGCTGGTGCTTACTCCGGCTTCGGTAGAAGCGCTGCAGAGGAGGCTGTCGGCATGAAGGATTTGGCAAGAGTCGTCGCCTCGCCCTTGATCTCCGAGAAGGGCACGCTCGTAAACGAGGAAGGCAATCAGTACGTCTTCCGCGTCCATCGCGATGCCAACAAGATCGAAATCCGCCGGGCCGTAGAGACCTTTTTCAAGGTCCAGGTCGAGAAGGTGCGGACCATGAACTACCTCGGCAAGCAGCGTCGCGTCGGTAAGTGGATGGGGTACCGCCCCAACTGGAAGAAGGCCTACGTGACCCTAGCCGAGGGCCAACGCATCGACTTCTTTGAGAACGTGTAACCATGCCAGTACGTCAATATAGACCGACATCGCCAGCCCGCCGCTTTCAGAGCGTGCTGGATTTTTCTGAGCTTACGGACAAGCAGCCGGAACGTCGCCTGCTTGCCCCCAAGAAGCGGACCGGTGGCCGCAACTCCCTTGGGCGCCTCACCAGTCGCCACCGTGGCGGCGGCCACAAGCGCCGTTACCGAGTCATTGATTTTCAACGCGGCAAAGAAGCGGTCCCTGCAACGGTGGCAGCCATCGAGTACGATCCGAATCGTTCGGCGCGGCTTGCCCTGTTGAACTATGCGGATGGTGAGAAGCGTTATGTGCTGGCTCCGGTCGGCCTCAAGGTGGGCGATCCGGTAACCGCTGGCGGTAGCGCTGACATCAAGCCCGGCAACTGTTTGCAGCTACGGCAGATTCCGACAGGTACTTTGGTGCACAACGTGGAACTCAAGCCCGGTCGCGGTGGACAGTTGGTGCGCAGCGCCGGGGCTTTCGCCCAGTTGATGGCCAAGGAGGGCGCCAATGCGCTCCTGAAGCTGCCGTCGGGTGAGCTGCGCTACGTGCCGATGGCTTGTAAGGCCACCATTGGCCAGGTTGGCAACCTGGATCACGAGAACGTTTCGATTGGTAAGGCGGGACGCAGCCGCTGGCGCGGGATTCGATCGCGCGTGCGCGGTATCGCCATGAACCCGGTCGACCACCC
>CAZGSN010000405.1:0-1542 GCA_964528465.1 uncultured Binatia bacterium (SeqCode) | reverse complement strand
GAGCACTGCAAAGGTGATAAAGCGCCCATGATTCTCGCCTGGTGGACTGTTCCCATCATACTGTTTTTCCCAAAGCTTCGCCCCATTATCGCCGTCAAACTTTACAGTATAGATATCAGCTTGTGTGAGTGCAGGCGCCGGACTGTTTGTCGCACCTATCACTACGATATCGCCGTTCGAATCACAGCGGATTCCACCGGGAGTATAGAGATTCAGCAGCTCCTTGTCCCAAAGGATGGAACCGTCGCTTCCTGAATACTTGGCGATGTATGAGCCGCGCGAGAGGGAGAATCCCAAGATGAATACATTGCCTAACTGATCGCAAGCAACACCGTAAGCATCATCATCATTGTGGTTGGAACCGTCGTATTGCCTTTCCCAAACCACCGCTCCATCTACCGCTGCATACTTTGCTGTGTAAATGTCCCAGCCCGTATCAGTCCCCTCAATGAAGCCCGTCACTACGACGTTGCCAAAGGGATCGACGGTGATTGCCTGCGCCGATTCGAACGGCTGTGTAACTTCGAACGGTCTGGACCGAACCCATTTTTCTCTGAGCAATTGTGCATGTCCGTCCTGGCAAGTCACGGAGATAATGCTGAGCAATACGAGGAGATATCGAAATGGTGCCATACGATAGAAAAACAGCACGCGTCGGTGAGTCTCCAAGGCCATAGAGAATCCCATTGGGTATCTTGTGTTCGGCTCTACCCATTGAACGGCCGATCCAGCGGCAGCTTGAAACGCTTGCGCACCGGGCGGCTGGCTTCATCGGTGTAAGGCCAGAGGGCATCAGCGGCGTGCTGGATCGACATCCGGCGGGCGTTGATCTTCTTGACCAAGGCGTCGCGGGCGATGCGGTCCTGCGCGGCTTCTTCGTCCTGCTCCTGTTGCGTAGCGGTGGCCTTGCGGTAGTCGCCGATTGCTTTTTCGATGGCGGCAATGGTCTCGGGCGTCTTGTAGCCGGGGAGGTTGTCGGTTTTGGCTTTGCCGAGCAGGGTGTCGGCGTTTTGCAGGAGCAGGGCGCGGTTTTTATTGAGGCGCTGGCCGATGAGGTAGCCCTCGGCCTTGAAGTTGGTCGCGGGATCGTCGTCCTCCTGCTCCATGCGCTCGCGCTGCTTGGCGGCGCTTTGGATGCCTTGGAGGACAGTGATCAGAGCGCGCTCGGCTTCGTCGGCGTTCAGCGTGGCGGGCTGCTGGCCGTCATTGGCCTGGCCGGTCTCGGCCATCTTCGCCCGCGCCTGCACGATGAAGCCGGAGAGACCGGCGACGTAAGCCTCCGTGATGTCGCGCGTGGCCAGCGGGGTCTTGGCATCGTCTTCAGCCGCAGCCGTGGCGATATCCTCGGCGGCCTGGATGTCTTCGACCTGCGCGGCGTTGAAGTAACCATGGGGCTGGGTCTTGGGAGCGGGTGGCGGGGTGGTCGGTGCGTCGGGCATGGCGTGGGGTGATGAGTGAACGGTGATCAGTGAACAGTGATCGGTGAGTGGCGGTTTTTAGGCAGCGACAGGGAGAATCAGGGTGTTGTCGGCGAGTTTCGGA
>CAZGSN010000404.1:0-7523 GCA_964528465.1 uncultured Binatia bacterium (SeqCode) | reverse complement strand
GTGTCGCCTGCGCTGCCATGCTCACCGAAGACAATCCTGGCGACAGTGCATCGTCGGCTGCTGATGCTTTGGGGGAGCTGTGGCTGCGGATTGCCGACCTACGCTGGAAAGCGGGGGACCTGGGCGCTGCACACAGCGCTCTTGCTGCTGCCGCAGCTCGCGCCAGAGAACTGCGCGGCGATGCTCAGCGGGATGGAGCAGCGGACGCCGATCCGCGCTTTGCCGTCGCCCTTGAACTCCTGGGGCGTGCTGCCTTGGGCTGCGGCCGTGGTCATGCCGATGCACCTACTGGGGCTGTCGATCGTGCCACCGTGGACTTGATTGAAGAGGCGCTGCGGTTGGTGCCACCCGGAGATTCGGCCTTGCGCGTGCGCTTGCTCGGACGCTTGGCGCAGCAACTCTACTACGACGCCAGCAGCGAGCGCCGTCGCGATGATCTAAGCCGCGGCGCCTTGGCCATGGCCCGTCGTCTCGGCAATCCCTTTGCTGTGGCGGCAGCCTTGGCTTGCCGCTTGTGGGCTACCAACGGACCCGACGGCTTGCAGGAGCATCTGCGTCTTGGCTCCGAGCTGGCAAGCATGGCGCAAGCAGCCGAGTTGCAGGAAGCCATTGCTCTTACCATGGTCACGCAAGCCGCCGATCTCTTGGAAGTCGGCGATGTCGCGGCTGCCGATGCCTGCATCGCCACCCATGCCGAAATTGCCGAGGCCCTACGCCAGCCGATGTTTCGCTGGCACCAAATGGTTCTCCGCGCCCTGCGCGCGCAAATGAGTGGCCGCTTTCAGGAAGCCGAAGCGCAAACACTTGCGGCGTTGAGCCTGGGGAAGGCGCTGCGTCCCGATTTCGAGCAAATCTCCGGAGCCCAGCTATTCGTGATCTACCGCGAGGTAGACCGTCTCCCTGAACTGCAACCCCTCGTCGAGCGCATGGCCGCAAGCTGTCCCAACATACCAGCCTGGCGAGCAGCCCTGGCCAATTTGCACTGCCACACCGGCAACGAAGCGCTAGCGCGGCGCGAGTTCCAGCTCTTGGGGCAGGGCAGCTTCGCGGCCATTCCCCGCAACGTGCATTTCCTCCTGTCGATGGCGCTGTTGACCGACACCTGCGTACGGCTCCCGGAGGCCCCAGGTGCCATCAATCTCTACAACCTGCTGTCGCCGTTTACTGGGCGCAACATCTCCACCTCCGGCGTTCTCGTTCTCGGCGCTGTCGATCGCTACTTGGCTCTACTCGCCGCGCGTTTGGACCGACTCGACAAGGCAGCGGAGCATTTCGAAGCGGCGATTGTCTTCAACGCAAAACAGGGCGCTTGGCCCTACGTGGCACATGCCCAGCGCGAATACGCGACGCTGCTAACGCAACGTGGCCGCGCCGCAAAGGCGAGACGTCAGGAGCTGCTCAACCAGGCCTTGTCGACCTATGAGGCGCTCGCCATGCGGCGCTGTTCGGAGCAGGTGCGTAGTCTTCTGGGTTGGCCACTCGAAGGAAGCAGGACTGCTCTGGCCCTTCCGCCTGCGGCCAACAGCATCCGCTACGTCGACGGCCTGTGGCGTATCGAGTACGCCGGCCAGGCCGTACAGCTCCCTGACAGCAATGGCATGCGCTACCTGGTTGCCTTGCTACGCGAGCGTACCTTACGCTCCGCCAAGCTTGCCCAACTCACCCGCCGCCAGAGCCGGCGCAGCCCCGACACCAGCGTCGAGCAAGCCGAGCGCGACCGTAAGTCGGTGCGCAAAGCCCTCATGCTGGTCGTGCAAACCATCCATGTCGCCGGCCACACCACGCTCGCCGCCCATTTCGATGAGTCTGTCGTGACTGGCAACGTCTGCCGCTACCGCCCACTGACGCCGACAGAGTGGCAGATGTAGGGGGCGCTGTAGGAGTTTCTGCTTGGCGAGGCAGAGCCTCTGGGGGGTAGGTTCCCAGGCGGAGCCTGGGAACCAGATTCGGCGGAGCCTGGGAACCAGATTCGCAGTCCTCTCTCCCCTCGTTCCCAGGCTCTGCCTGGGAACGTAAGGTCCGCGAGGCTCAGCCTCACACTTCCCCTCGTTACCAGGCTCTGCCTGGTAACGCAGAGTTCGCGAGGCTCAGCCTCGCCACCGGTGCCAGCGAACAAGCAAGACCGCGCTCTCGGCTGACGGCGCCTGGACTGGCGCCTGATCTACCCGGTCGTTGCCCGCTCTTCCCGCTGGAGGGGTAGTGTAGACCGCACTCGCCCTGCAAGCCGGCTACCTAACCGGCGAACCGGCGCACCGCGCCCCCCGGAACACTTCCTCACACCGCCATGCAGATGAGTTCCTGGTCCCTTCCTCTCTGACCATCGCAGCACGGTGGCGCCGCACTGCTTCCGAACTGGCACGGCACTTGCCCTTCCTGTGAATCAAGCCGCGCCGCGGCGCCACTGGATCTCAACTGGTGACGTCAGGCCTGGCAGGAGGGTGACAGGATGTAGCCGGATAAACCACGAAGGTAGCAAGTCGGATGGTCAGGTAGCGACTCGCGGCCCACATCGATTGCGGGGCTGACCCAAGGTGAGAAATAAGCACCGCACGTTGGTGGCAACGAGTTCAAGAACGCCGGCGGCAATGCCGTCGCGCAAGGGGAGAATAGAAATGAAGCAGCAGACACGTACGATGATTCTAAGCGGATTGGTTGCGAGCAGCCTATGGGGTTGCGCGGCAACCCAGGTGGCTTTGTCCAAGAAAGACTTGGACGTGCAAACCAAGATGAGTGAGTCGATCTTTCTGGATCCAGTCGCAGACGACAAGATGTCGATTTACATCAAGGTCCGTAACACCTCAGACAAATCAAACTTCGATATCGAAAGCCCCATCAAAACCGCGATGCAGAACAAGGGCTATCGCGTTACCGGCAGCCCGGACTCGGCCCATTATACTCTGCTTGCCAATGTGCTGAGCGTCGAGAAATCGAGCCCGACGGCAGCCGAAGCGGCCTTGAAGAGTGGGTACGGCGGGCCGGTGACAGCCGGAGCTGTCGCGGGTGGCATGGTTGGGGCCGCGGCAGGTGGTGGTATGGGCGCGGTCATGGGCGCCGGCAGCGGTGGCTTGCTGGCGGCAGGTGCGGAGATGATCAGCGGTTCATTGGTAAAGGACGTGACCTTCGTCGTCATCACGGACATCGAGCTACGCGAGAAAGTGAAGGCGGGAGTGATTGTGCGTCAAGACCAGCGCCAGGATGCCAAGCAAGGCATGGGTGGTGGTCGCAGCCAGCGCTCTTCCGAGGTTACCGATTTCAAGGCGTATCGCACCCGCGTGGTGAGCACGGCCAACAAGGTGAACCTGGCGTACGAAGAGGCATCGCCTGTGCTCACGGAAGGTCTGACGCGCTCGTTGTCGGGGTTGTTCTGATGTTTGCCGCCGAAGGCTGGCGTGTCGGGAGGCGGGCGGCGGCAATGGTGGCTGGGATCGTACTGGGAATGGGTCTGGCTCTTCCCGCACGACCAGCCACCGCCGCCGACAAAGCGCAAATGCAGGATCGCTTGAACAACGAGGTTCTCGATCAAGGCTTCGACGTCAAGGGGGAGGCCGAGCTCAACTCCTACATCGAAGAGGCAACACGCAAGGGGTTGGAGCCGAAGGTCAAGCCATCACGCTACTGGCGGCGCGGCTACACCTGCGACGATCTGCGCCGTTACTCCTGGTCGGAGTATCGCGACTGCGCGTACTACCACCGATACCACGGTCGATACTGGGATTACCCATGAGCCGTAGCACCCACATGCTGATGGCTCTGTGGCCGGCGTGCGCAGCGCCGGCCACTCCCTCCACTAAGAAACCGGAACTGCCAAGACATAAGGACAACGACAAAATGAAAAATCGAAAGACACAACATCTTGCTCTGGGGCTGGCGTGCCTACTGCTCGCTGCCGGCTGTGGCGATGGCGGCGGCTCCGATGGACCCAGCAACGCCGCCGGCGTCAGCCAGATTCTGTCGCAAGTGGAATCTGTGGAGGCTGGTGTCATTGCCAGCGTGCGTACCGGTGCAGTGCCGCCGGCGAGCGGCGGTCCCGATGCGACCACCGCCGACTCCGGCACCGTGGTGAACGGCGGCAGCTCGTTGGTCAGCCTGCTTGCTGCGGCACCGGCGAAGCGTGTGTACGTTTGGGTACGCGCCAACGGCGAAGTGCTCGACGGGTACTGGGACGTAGAGTTGCCGGCCAGCCGTACGGACATCCGCATCCAGGTCACCATCGCCCAGCAGGCCGATCGAGTCGCGACGGCCTTTGATTGCATCTATGCGTTAGTCGACGCCTCAGGTCGGGTTGGCGCCCCTGCCACGGCCGCCGTGCGTATCGTGCCGGTCGGGACGGGCGACATCCAAATCAGCGTGTCCTGGGATAGGCCGACGGACGTAGATCTTCACGTCGTCGAGCCATCCGGGGAGGAGATCTACTTCGGCCACGATGTTGCGAGCAGCGGTGGCAATCTCGACCTTGACTCCAACGCGGGTTGCGGAATCGACGGAGTCAACAACGAGAACGTCACCTGGCCGAGCGGCCGCGCACCGCGTGGCCGCTACATCGTACGCGTCACCTACTGGTCGAGCTGCGGCGAACCCGCCACCAATTATGTCGTCACCATACAACGCGGCGGTGCCCCGGAAACCTTCCGCGGCACGCTCACGGGCGACGGCACACGCGGCGGCGCCGGAAGCGGCACGACCATCGCGGAGTTCAATTACTAGAACGTCGATGCGGCGGCCTGTGCGCCGCCGTGTCCCAGCCATCAGCAAGGAGATCTTCCAATGAATGGAAACAGCAAAAGCGGCTTTGGCGCACTCTTGGACTTCAAGTTCGAGTCGTTTCTGGCCCTCAAGATGATTCGCACCCTGTACATGCTGGCTTTTGCCTGCACGGTATCGCTCGCGGGAATGGTGCTCCTAGGCGCCATGACGCAGGGAACAAAGGTCGCGTTCGCCGCCCTCGTCGCTGTCCCAATCGTCTTTTTGATCATCATGATGTTCACGCGCATCATTCTCGAAGTTCTCGCGGTTATCTTTCGTGTCGCAGAGGACGCCAGGGCCATTCGCGATCGCGGTTCCGATCGCGAGTCGGCCTGAGGTCACGATCTCGTTCCCTAGTGCACCCTGGCACCTCAGCACCCGCGCACCCCAGCGCGCATACGCATGGTCGCTGGAACGATAGGAGAGGAGATAGAGATGTCGAACAGTTTCAGGGGAGTAGCGAGCCGGTTGGCCGGGGCCATGATGTCGATTACGGTTGTGGCCACACCGGTCACTGCGGTCGAGTTGTGCGCCATTCTTGATGGCTCAGGAAGCATCAGCACCGGCGACTTCGACCTGCAGAAGGATGGCCTGGCGGCGGCGGTCAGCTCGTCTAGCATCGTCCCGCGCAACAGCACGGTGACGTTGTCGGTGGTCCAGTTCGGCAGCAACGCCGTGCTGGCGATTCCACCCACGGTGGTCGATTCCGACGCGACGGCAAACAACCTAGCGACGGCCATCACCAACATTGCCAAGGACAACGGCAGCACCAACATGGCTGCGGCCATCGACCTGTGCCGCACTCAGGGCCTGCCCTTTTCCATGGGGCAGAAGCAAGTCATCGACCTATCCACCGACGGCATGCCGGATTCCGCCGTCGCTGCCCTTGCTGCTGCCGATGCAGCCGTAGGTGCCGGTGTCGAGGCTATCAACGCGTTGGGGGTCGGCAGCGGCATCGACGTCGCGTTTCTCAATACCCTAGTTCGCCCACAGCCCAGCAACCCACCACCCCAGGACGGTTTCGTGCTGATCATCCCCAACTTCAACGCCTACGCCGCCGCTATCGCCGACAAGTTGCGAGCCGAGATCTCCGGTGTCGGTCCACGCGTCCCGGCGCCCTTGGCATCCACCACCGCTCTTGGTGTTACCGCGCTATGCCTCCTGCTGTTCGGAGCTTGGCGCCAGCGCCAAACCCAAATCCAGTGCGCAGAGCACGGGCAATAGTTGCAACGATTCCGCGCGGATGCAAACGAGGATGGGCGGGTAACGATCGAAGAGGTGGTGGCCGCGGTCGCCAAGGCGCGTCTTGATTGTACTCCCTTCTAGCGGCAGCAGTGCGTAGGCTGGTCGTAGCTTCTAGTGATAGGCGAGGCAGTGCCGGCAAATCGCCCGACCGGTGTCGTACCCATCTTTGCCTGCGTTATTCGCCGACCAGCTTAGACTCTTGCTCGTTCCCAGGCTCAGCCTGGGAACGCACTCCGGCGAGGCTCTGCCTCGTCGCTCCGATCTCACGAGGCAGAGCCTCGCAAGCGGTTCGTTCCCAGGCCGGAGCCTGGGAACGAGGGGTGAGAGGGATGAGGAAGACGACGAGAACGGGGGATACGAATGGGTCCCCTGCAGATGCAAATGGTGCAGGCGGGTAACGATCGATAATCAGACGGTCGTTCGGTGTCGGCCGCCTGGTTCGCTGCTCCATCGATTCGGTTGGTGCTGCTCACCCTGCCGAATCGCAGAAGCGGCGCGCCGGTAAACTGGAGCACCCAGGGAAGGCTACGGTTCTGTTAGAGCCTCGTCGCTGCTGTTCTCTAGCATGCCCAGGCCGCGCATTTTTTCCAGCAGCCCGCGGTAGCCGAGGCCGAGGTCCTTGGCGGCTTTGGTACGGTTGCCGCCGGCGCGTTGCATGGCGGCTTGGATGTGGTTGCGTTCGAACTCACGCACCAGGGCACGTAGCGAGCCGCTGGCTTCTCCTGCCTCGGCAGCCGGAGGGGCAGCGCGGAATTCTTCAGGGAAGAGGTCGTCGGTGATGGCGCCGCCGGGTGGCACGAGAATCAGGGCTCGTTGCAAGGCGTTTCTCAGCTCGCGCACGTTGCCGGGATACGAGTAGTTGCTCAGTACGTTCAGTGCTTCGGGGGCAAACGCGGCCGGCGGCAACTTGTCGACCAAGGAGATGCGTGTGACCAGATGGTTGGCCAGTGCTGGAATGTCTTCGCGTCGCTCGCGCAACGCCGGCATGCGTAGCTTGATGACGCCGAGCCGGTAGTACAAATCCTCGCGGAAGCGTCCGGCCTTGACCTCCTCTTCCAAGCGGCGGTTGGTGGCGGCGACGATGCGCACATCGACATGCCGGGGGCGCGTTTCGCCTACTGGAACGATCTCTCCCTCCTGCAAGGCTCGCAAGAGCTTTGCTTGCAGAGGCAAGGGAATCTCGCCGACCTCATCAAGAAACAGAGTGCTGCCATCGGCACTTTCGAACAGGCCTTTGTGGTGATCCACGGCCCCAGTGAAAGCGCCCTTGCGGTGGCCGAAGAGCTGGCTGTCGAGCGTGCCCTCGGTGAAGCCGGCGCAGTTTACGGAGTATGGGATCTTGTCGTGACGCGGGCTAGCCGCGTGAATGGCGCGCGCCACGAGCTCTTTGCCGGTACCGCTCTCTCCCTGGATCAGGACCGTGGTGCGGGTGTCGGCGATCCGTGCGACGAGGTCGTAGACCCGCTGCATCGGAGCGGAGTTTCCGATCAACGCACGGTGCCGGGACTGCGATCGCAGTTCGCTGCGCAGCCGGC
>CAZGSN010000403.1:0-7135 GCA_964528465.1 uncultured Binatia bacterium (SeqCode) | reverse complement strand
ACCAGTGACCCATCATCGACTCACCAGCAGCAAGGAGGCCTGTGTGGACCTCGAACCGTGTGCGTTCGTAGTTACCACCGGCGCAGAGGTCTGCAAAATGAAATCTACACGCGTGCGAACGGTGACTTGAGAAAGACAATCTGAAAAGACGGTGGGACTGGCTCCCAGTCTCTTATCCTGAGGCCCACAGTTACCCCCGAGCTGTCGCGTCTGCTTTCGGGAACGCTGCACCCCGCACCGGTGAACCGGCGCACCGGGCACCGCCAGATCCGGCGTTAGCGCCGGATCTGGGCGTCTGCGCATCGCCCGCCCGGAGGCACTTCACCCCATAGGGTAGGGGATGTCGCGCGAGACTTGATTGCAGGCTTTCAGTACCTCCTCGGACAACTTGACGTCGGCCGCGGCGAGCGTCTCCGTAAGCTGATCCGGATGCGTGGCACCAATGATGGTGGAGCCGACGAAGTCGTGGGCGAGCGACCACGCCGTGGCCAAGGTCGCCACCGCCATTCCGGCGTCGGCGGCAATCGCCATGAACCGCCGCGTCGACTCCAAGGCGCGGTCATTGACGAAACGGCGGACCATCGCCTGACCTCGTTCATGCGCCCCGTACAAGGTGAAGCGTGCCCCGGCAGGTTGTTTGCCATCAAGATATTTGCCGCTGAGCACGCCACCGGCAATGGGGCTGTAGGGCAGCAGGCTGATTTGCTCGCGGCGGCACACTTCCGCCAATTCATCTTCGAAGCGGCGATTGTTGAGACTGAAGTTGTTTTGAATCGTTTCGTAGCGGGCAAGCCCTTTGATCTCGCTCGCCCACAGGCTCTTGGTCAATCCATAGGCCGTCTCGTTGCTGCACCCGACGTAGCGGACCTTCCCATCTTCGATGAGCCGCGTCAGCGCCTCCATGGTCTCATCAATCGGCACGCCGCGGTCGGGCCAGTGGGTTTGGTACAAATCGATGTAGTCGGTGCGCAGGCGCTTCAAACTGCCCTCGACCGCGCGCAAAATGTGGTGGCGGTCGAGCGCAGCGCGATTTTCCCGTACCGGCGAGAGGAACCAACCGCCGCCGGGGCCGGCGACTTTGGTGGCGAGGAAGATGGCGTCGCGCGACTTGTTCGCCATCCATTTGCCGACGATCTGCTCGCTACGCCCCACGTATTTGCGATCCGGTGGTACGGGATAGATCTCGGCAACGTCGAGGAAGTCGACTCCCGCGTCGTTGGCGCGATCAAGGATCGCCATGCTCGTGCTCTCGTCTGCCTGGTTGCCGAATGTCATCGTTCCCAGGCAAATCTCCGAAACCACCAACCCTGTTTTTCCAAGCCTTCTACGCTTCATCAGACGCTCCTTCTTGCATGCGAGTCGGTATCAGGTCGCACTTCGCCGCCGCTAACGCAATTGATTTCAAAAAGTGCCTAGTCTATCGTCGCGCGCTTCGGAAATCCCTGACAAATAGAGGTAGATCTTGTGCTGAAGTTCATTCGCAAAAACGCCGGAGCGCTGTGGGTCAAGAGTATCTTCGGCCTGATTGCGGTCATTTTCGTTGTCTGGGGAGTCGCCGGCAACGTGAGTAGTGACAATCGGGCCGAGGACGCGGTGGCGACGGTCAACGACGAGAGGATCGACTCCACCGACTATCGCCGGGCTCACGACAACCTCTATCGCCTCTACGAAAACATCTACAAGGATAACTTCAAGCCCGAGCTGGCGCGGATGCTCGACCTGAAGAATAAAGCGATGGATCAATTGATCCGTGTGGCCTTGCTGCGCCAGGAAGCCGAGCGCCTAGGGCTGCGTGCCAGCAAAGCGGAGATCGCCAACGCCATTGCGGAGATGAAAGCCTTTCACGCGGAGGGCGGTGGCTTTGATAAGGAATTGTACGTTCGTATCTTACGCGCCAATCGGCTGTCCCCGGGAGAGTTTGAAAACGCACAGCGCGAAGAGCTGGTGGTCAATAAGGTGCAAGACCTGATCTCCTCGGCCGTCCATGTGACGGAAGCGGAAGCCTTGGACCGCTACCGGATCGAGAACGACAAGGTGTCGCTGAGGTTTCTCAAGTTCGAGGCCACCGCATTTACCGGCGAGGTGCAACTGAGCGACGACGACGTGCAGAAGCACTACGACGCCAACCAGGAGAAGTTCCGCGAGCCGGACAAGGTGCGTGTCGATTACGTGCACTACCCGAACAACGAGTTTGGCCCCAAGGTGCAAATCTCCGATGCTGACTTGCAAACCTTTTACGACACGCACAAGGAGGAATTCGAGAAGCCCGAACAGGTCAGCGCGCGCCACATCCTTCTGAAGCTCGATGGATCAGCGAGCGACGAGAAGAAGGCGGAGGTTCGTAGGAAGGCAGACGAGCTGCTCGCCAAAGCCAAGGGCGGGGAAGACTTCGCAGCCTTGGCGAAGGCAAATTCCGAAGACGAAGGTAGCGCGGCCAAGGGTGGTGACCTCGGCACGTTTGGGCGCCACGCCATGGTCAAGCCCTTCGAAGACGCTGCCTTTGCTCTCAACCCCGGCGAGATTAGCGACGTGGTCGAAAGCACGTTCGGCCTGCACATCATCAAGGTCGAGAGTAAGATTCCAGCCGGAACCATGCCTTTCGACGAAGTACGGGTTGCCGTTGTCGATAAGGTTCGCATCGAGAAGCAGAGGACCCTGGCGCGCGAGCAAGCCTATGCAGATCATGGCAAGGCGGAGGCTGGACAGAGCCTCACCGAAATTGCTGCTGCCTCTGGTCTCAAGTTGGAATCCCCCGAACCATTCGCGCAGAACGATAGCCCGCCGGGACTTGGGCACGGGCCACTACCGAATGCGGCCTTTGCGGCGGAGGTGGGTAAGCTTGGTCCGGTAGTCGATTCCCCAACCGGCTTCTATCTCTTCATCGTGAAGGAGAAGATCGCGTCGCGTATTCCGCCGTTGGCCGAGATTCGTGCAAACGTCGAGAAGGCGGCGCGTGCGCTGAAGGCAGAGGCCGTTGCCAAGACCAAGGCGGAGACGGCTCTTGCTGCGCTGCAACTGTCCAAGGACATCGAGGCAGTCGGCAAGTCGTTCCAAGTCGAAGTCGAAGAGACGACGGATTTCTCCCGCCAAGGGACATACGTGGCCAAGATCGGCAGTGCCCCCGACCTCAAGAAGGCTGCGTTCAAGCTTACGCCGGAGCAGCCCGTGGCCCCCGCCGTGTACGAGGTTACGGGCAATAGCTACATTGCCGTGCTCAAGAGCAAGACCCCAGCCGACGAAGAGAAGTTCAAGACAGACAAAGACAACTTGATCCGCCAAACCGAAGATCGCCGCAAACAACAGGCCCTGGAAGAGTTCGTCAACTACCTCAAGGCACGTGCGAACATTCAAGTGAATCAGGAGTTCTTGGCGTCGGTGCCGGATAGCGGACGGCTGCTGGGATCAGCTCCGCGCGGAAGGCAATAAGACTCGGGCCCGTCGCGATGCCGAGCCGCCACGCCTCCACCACGCTGGCCGCCGCTGCCGCATCCAGCCCGGCTTCCAGTTCGGGTTGGAGCCCCGCTTTTCACCTGCGTGGCGGGGATGTGGCTTGCTTGCTCATCCACGGCTTCACCGCCACCCCGCAAGAGATGCGTTTCCTGGGCGAGCGTCTAAATGCTGCGGGTCACACGATTCATGGCGCACGCGTTGCCGGTCATGCCACGTCGGTCGAGGAACTGGAGCAGACCACTTGGCAACAATGGTACGACTCGGTTGAGACTCAGCTCTTCGCACTGCGCCAACAGCATGCGCATGTAGTCGTGGTAGGTCAGTCGATGGGTTCGTTGCTGGCTCTTTCCCTTGCTGCCCAGCATCCGCAGGAAGTGGCCGCGCTTGCCCTGCTGGCGCCGGCGGTCGTGCTGCGGCGAGGTTGGTTGCAGACCGTTCGCCCTATGCTGCCGCTGGTTGGACGCCTGCCCAGTTCACGCCTGCGCTACCTGGCCAAGGGGATCAGCGACATTGCCGACCCGAGTGCCCATGTCGAGCGGGAATGTTACGACCGCATGCCTATCCGCGCTCTGCATCAACTGTTGTTGCTGCAAAGGCATGTCCGCAATCAACTTCCGTCGGTGCGTCAGCCGGCTCTGGTCGTGCATGCTCAGCAGGATCACACCTGCTCACCACGAGGTGTGAGCTACTTGCAGGAGCAGCTCGGTGGCCCCGTGGAAGTGGTGATGCTGGAGCGCAGCTATCACGTTGTTAGTCTCGACTTTGAGCGCGAACGAGTTGCCGAGCTGGTCGCAGCCTTTGCGGCTCGACACGGCCGTCGGGGCGGCGACTCGGCTCTGGCTTGATGGAAGCGCAAGCGGTGCGGTAATGCCGACAAAGAGAGAGGTGGGTGCATGTTGAAGACGTTGTTCCTGGGACCGCCGTCGTTTGATGATTTTGATGGCGGCGCCGGCTCGCGTTACCAGGCGCGCCGCGAGGTGCGTTCGTTTTGGTATCCGACCTGGCTCGCGCAGGCGGCGGCGTTGATTCCAGACAGCACGCTCATCGATGCTCCCCCGCACGACCTTACCCTGGAAGACGTGACCCGCCAAGCTGCGGGCCACGACTTGATTGTCATTCACACGTCGACGCCATCCCTTGCTTCCGACGCCAAGACGGCCGCCCACCTCAAGGAATCTTATCCGCGCGCTACCATCGGCTTGGTCGGCGCTCACACCATGATTCTGCCCGACGAGACGTTGCAGGCAGCTCCGGCTGTGGATTTCGTGAGTCTTGGTGAGTTCGACTACGTCGTGAAGGAATTGGCGGAAGGCCGCCCGTTCCAGGAAGTGACGGGCCTGGCCTATCGCGATGCCGATGGGGAAATTCGCAAGACGGGCCTGCGCCCGCCCATCCATGATCTCGATTCGTTCCCCTACGTGACCGACGTCTATGCCAAGCATCTGCAAATCGAGAAGTACTTCATCGGCTATCTGCAACATCCGTACGTGTAGCTGTACACGGGGCGCGGTTGCCGCAGCAAGTGCAGCTTCTGCTTGTGGCCGCAAACCATTGCGGGTCACGTGTATCGAACTCGCAGTGCCGAGCACGTGGTTGCCGAGATGGCCCACGCCAAGAAGCTGTTTCCACAGGTGCGCGAGTTCTTCTTCGATGACGATACCTTCACCGATGACCGGCCACGTGCCGAGGAAGTGGCTCGGGGACTCGGCAAGCTCGGCATCACTTGGTCGTGCAACGCCAAAGCCAACGTGCCGTACGAGACTCTGAAGGTGATGCGTGACAATGGCTTGCGCTTGTTGCTCGTCGGCTTCGAGACCGGCAACCAGCATATTCTCAACAACATCCGCAAAGGCACGCGCGTCGATCGCGCTCTCGAGTTCATGAAGGACTGCCACAAGCTCGGCATCCTTGTGCACGGCACCTTCATCGTCGGCTTGCCGGGCGAGACCATGCAGACCATCCAGAACTCCATCGATTTCGCCAAGGAGATTGACCCCTACAGCCTACAGGTCTCCCTTGCCGCGCCGTATCCCGGAACTGAGCTGTACACGCAGGCCGTTGCCAACGGCTGGCTCCCCCGTGAGCGTGAGCGCGATCTGGTTCAGGATGCCGGCATCCAGGAAGCCGTACTCTCCTACAGCGACTTATCTTCCGCTCAGATCCACGAAGCGTTGGAGCGCTTCTACCGAGCCTACTACCTGCGCCCACGACCGATCTTGCGCATCGTCAAGGACATGCTGCGCGACCGCGAAGTCATGGTGCGCCGCCTGCGCGAAGCCCGCGAGTTCTTCTCCTTCATGGCCCAGCGCCGCGCCGAGCCCCGGCCGACGTAAGAGCACCTAGCGGCGATTTCTTCGATGGGGGCTGCGGCTCTGCTGTGAGTTGGCCGGCAGCACGATTGCCGCGCGGTCGATGCTCTGAGGCTTGCAGCCGCCCACTCGCGACTACTTCCCAGAACAGGGCCTTCCTTCCTAAGCCCGAAAAGCTCAGTTGGCTAGCTTTGCGCTTCGAGACGCCGCCAAAACAGGGCGGCTCCTCAGCGCGAACGGTTGCTTGGGCTCAGTAAACAAATGTTCCGTTCAGCCTGAGGAGCGGCCATCAGTTCAGGCCGCGTCTCGAAGGCGGTTCTCAAGTGGCGTTGCGGGAACGTGAGGAATTGAACTGAGGTTTGCGGGCTACGGAGCCTCTACACAGAAGGCGGATCGATAGCGACTCCGATAGCGACCCTGCCCCCGATCCGGTTGCAGGCTACTCTTGCTCGGGCTTGGGCAGAGGTTCCCTAAGCGCCTCCCCGCAGCTCGGACCGGCCCTAGCCGACACCTGTCGCCTTTCCTCGACACCTCGCGGTTGCGTGGTCCGTCGGTTTATCCAGACACCCTGCTTGCGTTCACGTCGCCCGAGCCTGCTCCGAGGTTGGCACGGCTACTGCAATGTCTCTGATGCAGGAAGTGACTTCGGTTCAACGCAACACAGCACAGAGAAAGGAGACTCCCATGTTCACGACACAGCAACAGGTATCTCAACCCAAAGGTCTGCAACGGCGCCATCGGCTCGGTCGCGGCCTTTCCACACTCCTCCTGGTCGGCCTACTGGCCTTCCTGGCAGGACCAGCAGCGGCCTCCGACGTATGCTCCAAGGGTTGCAAGCTAACCACGAAAACGGGCTGCAAGCTCAACGCAAAGGCCAGCCACAAGGGATGTATGTTCGAATGCAAGAAGGATTTCCTCGAGTCGCCCATGCAACCAGCAGATCGGGACGTCCTCGAGGCATGTATTGCCAACTGCGAAGCGACGAACGAAAGCGATAGGGCGGCCTGCGAGGCTTCTCAGTTGGCTTGCCGGGCAACGTGCGACAGCAATACCGCGTGTGGCTCGACTTGCGGTGAGACCCTGGCCACGCAGGCGAAGATTGTGATCGTCGCTACGAAGCAGTGCATCAATGCGTGCGCCGATAACGATGGCGCCTGCTTGTTGGCGTGCACGAGCCCCGGCAACGCCTCCTCGCAGCTCGGGCAGGCTGCCTTGCAGGACATCTATCTCAATCCGGCATACGGCTTCACCGCGTGCATGAGTACAACCTCGTGCACCTCGCCCGACATGGATGCCGATGGCATTCCGGAAGACGGCGACAACAGCGGCACCAAGGGCGACAACCCTTGCACCGGCGGCAACACCACTGGCTGCGA
>CAZGSN010000402.1:0-14637 GCA_964528465.1 uncultured Binatia bacterium (SeqCode) | reverse complement strand
ACCTCTGTATTTCGAAGTAGACGTAGGCAGGCCACTGCTAGAGAGCGCAGCCAAGCGACTCAGCAGAAACCGGAAAATAGAAATGGAGGTAGCGCTGCTTGTCATTCCAACCGGAGGCGACGCAACATATCCTGCCCCAGCCGGAGCGGCAAGGAGGTGAGCCCTTGGCGGCCCTTCAAGAGTTCGTCGCAAAGCCATATTTCCGCACCGTTCTCGTTGCACAACGTTTTCTATCGTGGTACGCGATTAGCCAGTTCCTGGCTTGTGGATGCAATTCGACGAACTTTCGCGTGGCACGCGCGGGGTTTGTCCGATCCGAACAAGCCAACAGCCTACAACTCCGCGGGGCGTTGCATGGGCACTGACGTGAAGGAGGACCAGGAGATGAGCCAGAAAAAGAATGAGATCCCAGCATTGAAGAAGACCGCCTTGGGATTCTTGAGTTCGGATGAGGCTCTTCGCGCGGTGCACCCCGAGATCGTACTCGATGCATCGGAGGGCGCGGAGGCTCTGCGCACCGATCCCAACAGCGAGAAGAACATGCTCTTAGCCCTGCATATTTCCCATGCCTCGCACGGATCGCACGGATCGCATGGCAGCCACGGGTCGCACGGATCCCATGGAAGCCACGGATCGCACGGCAGCCATGGCTCGCATGGCAGCCACGGATCCCATGGATCACACGGCAGTCACGGGTCCCACGGATCGCACGGCAGCCACGGATCGCACGGCAGCCACGGCTCCCACGGAAGTCATGGTTCGCACGGTTCCTGGTAGACAGCTCGCACTCACTACGGAATAAAGCCCCTCGTGATTCCTCCGCCGCTGGTTTCTGCACAAAGCATCCCACCCGGAGCCTGACCCTGCTGAATTCCTCGTGTCACCTCAGCCTTCGCCGGGGTGATGGAACTGCTCTGATACTACGCAAGTCTGTTTGGGAGAGTTAGAGGCTGGCGGCTATCCGAGCACCCTTGCCCGGCGTTCTCACTCCACACAGGTCACCACGCAGAAATATGAACCGTAGGCGAGTACGGCCTCCGGGGTGCGGGCGGTCAAAACACCCCGTCTCGGCTTCTCACCGGCACGACGAACAAACGAGACCGCGGTCTCGGAGAAAGTCGGCAGTCCGCTCGCCGGGTTGATCATGATTGAAAGGAATTTCTTCATCGGCCGCGTCCAGGAAGTTCGCGCAGAGACTCTTTAGGGTACCTATTGGGAGCTCTTGTTGCGCTTGGTGCCAGATACCAACACGCTGTCCAGCGACCAGCAGAAGCGGCGATTGGCAAAGATGGGCGCAGCCCTAGACGTAGGATCGCTTCAGTAACTCGGCGGCCGATTCGTCGAGCTGCTCGGTGCGACGCACTTCTTCGAAGCGCGCCAGCAGATCTTCCGGGCGCAGGCGCTGTTTGTCGTCGCCGCGTAGGTCGTGCAAAACGCGTCCTTTGTACATCATCACCAGGCGGTCCCCGAGGGCGGTGGCTTGCTGCATGGAGTGCGTCACCATCAGCGTCGTCAGGCGGTCGCGTTGCACGATTGCCTCGCTCAAGCGAATGACTTGCTCGGCGCTCTTGGGATCGAGTGCTGCCGTGTGCTCGTCGAGCAACAGCAACTCCGGGCGCAACCAGGTAGCCATCAACAGGGTCAGGGCTTGGCGTTGCCCACCCGACAAGCTGCCGATGGCGTTGTCGACACGACCCTCCAAACCCATGCCGAGACTGCGAATGCGCTCGCGCAGCTCATTGCGAAAGGCAGAGGAAAGAGCCCAACCCAACCCGCGCCGACGGCCACGATGCGCCGCCATGGCAAGGTTCTCCGCAATCGTCATCTCAGGAGCCGTACCGCTGAAGGGGTTTTGGAAGACGCGTCCGACAAACTCGGCGCGTGCATGCTCGCGCAAGCGGGTGATGTCGCGCCCCCCCAAATGCAGGCTGCCGCTATCGACGAAGAAGGTACCGGCTACGGCATTGAGCAGAGTCGACTTGCCCGATCCGTTGGTGCCAATGACGATCACGAACGATCCGGGATCGATGGCAAGGCTCACCCCTTGCAGTGCTCTCACTTCGTTCGCCGTGTTGGCGTGGAAGGTCTTGGCGATCTGCCGAATCTCAAGCATGGCTCGACCTGCCCCCTACCCGCGCCCGCGCTCGCGCGAAGGCTTCCGGCAAAACCAGCGCCGCTAACACAAAGCCGGCGGTGACCAGCTTCAAGTCATTCGGATTCAGCCCGGCACGTAGGGCGCCGGCCACCAACAGACGAAAGAGCAGCGAGCCCATGACGGTACCGATGAGGATAAAGCCGAGTTGGCGAGTTCCCACCAAGGCCTCACCGATGATGACGCTCGCCAAACCCCACACCACCATGCCGATACCCATCTGCACGTCGGCAAACCCTTGGTACTGCGCCAACAGCGCCCCCGACAGCGCCACCAGGCCGTTGGCAAGAGCCAGGCCGAGGGTGATCATGTTGCGCACGTCGACGCCAAGCGCCGTGATCATCTGATCGTTGTCTCCGGTGGCGCGCATGGCCGTACCCAAATTGGTGCGCAGGAAAGCGAACAGCAGCAGGCCGACGACTACGATGAGTACACCCGCCAGGAGCAGAGTGCCGAGTTCGCGCAAGGGTACGGTCCAACCGAAAAGCGATACCGACTGCACACCACCCACCAGCCATTGGCCCAGAGCTTCACCGTCACTCACCATGGTGCGAACGTTGAGCAACGGAATGTTGCTTTGGCCCATGATCCTCAGGTTCACCGAGTACAGGCCGGTCATCACAATAATCCCGGAGAGCAGGCCATTGATGCCGAAGCGCGTGTGCAACACACCGGTCAGCGCACCGGCAAAGGCACCGGCCACAAAGGCGCACAGCGTGGCCAGCAACGGCGACACCCCCTGTGCCAACAGCACAGCCACCGTCGCCGCCCCAAGCGTAATCGAGCCTTCCGTGGTGATGTCGGCAAACTTGAAGACGCGAAAGCTAATGAACACGCCGAGCGCGAGCAGCGACAAGATCAAGCCAACCGTCCATGCACCCAGGAGCAGTGTCATCCTTGCCTCAACCTCGCTCCACACCACAGATGGGAGTTACCCAACAGGCACCGCGTACAAACAAGCTTTCGCCACTACCAACGATGGGACGATCATCGTTGAGCAAATGCAAAATCCCCAAGGGCGCACCATCGTCGAACAGCCCCCGCACCGTGCCGCGCAAATCAATGCTGCCCTTGCGCAAGGGGCGATAGGCAAAGGCAGCAGCGTGGAAGTGGCCGTGCAGGTCTCCGCTTGCCGCCAACGGCCGCAGCACACCCAGGCCGGCACTCGCACTGGCCGTGCTGACCACACCGGTCACCAGCGCCACACTACGCGCAAACACACGCTCCGGAGTAAACGACAGCCAACTTCGCACCTCAGGGAAACCAAAGGAGAAGGTCTCCCTGCCCGCGTTACCCGAAGGAGAACGCCGCAAGGCTGCACCGAGAAGCCCAACCGTCTCCGCCACCAAGACCATGGCTGCGGCATCCGAGCCGGCAAAGGCAAGAGCGGCCTGCGCCAAAGCGTTGAGGCCGATCTCACCACGATCCTTGGGAGCCTCGAAGCGCAGCAAGGTGGCGTTGCTCATGTCGCATACCGCTGCGTAAAGAACTTGCGCCTGCGGCTGCAACGCACCCTCCGCCACCACATAGTCGGCTACGCCGGTGCCGTCGGCAGGCAGGTAAGTCACCGCTCCAGCCGCACTCAAGAACTCTCCCGCACGCTCGCTGCCGCTATCGGCATCGTCGCCGAGCATGCCAACCCCAAGCGCCAACATCGACGCATCCAGTCGTAGAGAAACAAGCGGTGACTGCATCGTATCGACAAGAGCGTTGGGACTGCCGACCAGACGCAGGTTGACGGGTGCCGGCGGAGCGGACCCGAAAACTTCGAAGACCACCTCGCCGCAAGCAAATTCCCGCGTAGCGCTGCTGGGGCCTCTCGCCTCGGCTTCCGTCGCATCGGCGAGCAGTGCGGCCAGACCCACCATCTCCAAGACACTGCGCACTGCCTCGGATGGGTTGACCACGACGAACGAGCCACCCAGACCCTGCACCTGCTTGCGAAAGCGCAGGAGAATGCGGATGCCGGCGGAACTCATGTAGACCACGCCGGCCATATCGACGCGCAAGCGATGGCCGCCTGAACGCAAGCTCTCTTCGATGGCAGCACCGAGATGATCGGCCCAGTAGGCGTCCAACCGCCCTTCCACGATCAGCTCGAGTGCCTGTGGCGTGTGGCGTTTCTCAATTCGCATGCGAGATCATTCCAGAACCCGCGCCGCGCTCTGCAGCAGGTCGTCAGGGATACGGATGCCCGTAGTTTTGGCGGCGCCATTGTTTACGAGGATGCGGGTTGCATCGACCTCACGAAAGGGGATCCCCGCAGGGCTCTCCCCGCGCACGACGCGTGCTGCCACATGACCGGCGGCCTTACCCGACTCGAAATAGTCGCGCGCTGCCACGGCGATGGCGCCGTTCTCGGCATCGCTGGTGAGAAACCCGAACACAGGAATTCCGGAACGCTGCGCCGGGCGCGAAATACTGGCAAAGCCGGTGATCGTGAGATTGCTCGGCGACTGACAAATCGCGTCGACGCTTTGTGCCAAAAGCGCCAGTGCCGCATCGGAAATCTCGGAGCTGGAATTCACCGGCACGGTCACCATTTCAAGGCCATACTTCGCGGCCACCTTCTTGATCTGTTCGGTGTTGTACGCCGAGTTGACCTCGGCCGGCACCACCAAGCTGCCTAGTCGGCGTGCATTGGGAACGATCTTGCGGATCAGCCCGATAGTTTCCTCGTAGGCGCCGGTGGTGGGAATCCCGGTGACATGCGGTAGGTGATCGTCGTAGGTTTTGGCAGCGCCGGCACCGATAGGATTCGACGAGAACGAGAAGACAATGGGAATCGACTTCACCCGCTGCACGGCGGCCTGCAGCGTCGGCGTCGACAGGGTCATGATCAAATCCGCGTTGTCACTCAGCGCTGCATCGACAAGCGTCGTCAACGTCGGCATGTCGCCCTGGGCGTTGCGCGCGATGACTTCGTAGTCCTTGCCCTCGACCAAGGACTCCGCCAAGCCGGCTCGAATCCCGCGCTGGCACTCATCGCTGTCGAATGCCGTGATGAAGGCCAGGATGTTGATCCTCCACTTCCTATGGCCGCCTGCGCCGACGCTACCCGAATTGCCGCGATCCGCCAGGGCAAGCAAGGTGGACACGCCGAGGATCAAGACGACCCCCAGCCACAGGCGTTGCAGGGATTCTTTCATGGGTGCTTCGAGACGCGCCTGCCTACATCATGTCACCGCGCGAAAAAAGCGCCGCCGCGAACAATTCCCCCGCCTGGTGTGCGACACGATGGTTTAGAACGTTGCAACTCGAGATGTGCAAGAATCGCCTGGCTGCTAGCGACAGCTTTATCGCACACGCTTTCGCCCTAAGCAGACGGGCGCACAGGCACACCAGGGCACTGGCACACCGGCGCACAGGTGTGCGACAAATTCGTTGGGAGGCAAACCTCCACCATCCACGCGCTCACGCGCGCGGCTACACGGAGCCGGCGAAAACACAGTAGCCGCGGCCGTGAGGCCGTGGATCTCGGATGAAAGCCAACAAATATGACGCACGCCCCCGGCGCACAGGCCCAAGTTTCGCCAACGCAGCAGATGTGTCAGGGTGCCAAGAAGATGTTCGACGATAGTGCCCGCCTGCGCTTGTTGCATGAGCTGGGGCGCGCCTTTGCCGCGCGTACCGATCTCGACGAGTTGTGTCGCCTGGTCACCGCCAAGTGCACCGATGTCATGCGCGCCGAGGGGGTAAGCATTCTGCTGCTCGATACGACCACCAACGAGCTGTACTTCCCGTACGTTGCCAATGCCGACCCCGAGGCTGCGGCACGCCTGCAGAGCATACGCTTCCCCGCCGATCAGGGCGTGGCGGGTTACACGCTCACGACGGGCAAGGCAGTACGCATCGACGACGCCACCCACGACGAACGTTTTTATCACGGTGCGGATCAACGTTCCGGCTCGACGACCCACAGCTTGCTTGCCGCCCCGTTGCGCTCCGAACGCGGCGTTGTCGGCGTCCTGCAAGTGGTGAACCGTGTCGGTGGCGGAGCCTTCAACGACGATGACCTTGGCTTTCTCGAAGGCATTGCCGGCAACGTTGCCGTGGCCGTCGAGAACGCACGACTTCTGGCGGAAACACGCGAGCAGCTTGCCGCCTTGCAACGGGCAACAGAAGAGCATGCGGCGCTCGAAGCACTGCGTCGCGAGCTGGACATCGCCCGCGAAATCCAACAGTCGATCTTGCCGATACAGTTTCCGCAGCAGCAGACGGTCGATGTCTTTGCCAGGATGCTCCCCGCCCGCGATGTCGGCGGCGACTTCTACGACTTCTTTGCCGTCGATGAGCACCAGCTTGGCATCGTGATCGGCGACGTCAGCGGCAAAGGTATTGGCGCCGCCTTGTTCATGGCGGTGAGTCGCACACTGGTGAAGGCCACGGCGTTGAACGGGCTAACTCCGGCGGCGTGCATGGATCGCGTCAATCGCCTGCTGCTGGCCGAGAATACCTCCGACATGTTCGTCACCCTCTTTTACGCCGTCGTCGACAAACGCGGCGGCCACGTACGTTTCGCCAACGGTGGCCACAACCCGCCGCTGCTGCGCCGTAGCGATGGAAGCCTGGAGTCGTTGCCGCGGACCGGCCCACTGCTCGGGGTGCTCGACGGCGTTGAGTTTGAAGAAGGCTCGCTACGCATGCATCCCGGCGACGCCTTGGTGCTGTATACCGACGGAGTCACCGAGGCAGCCGATACGCAGCTCTGCTTGTACGGGGAGGATCGGCTCCTGAGCCTACTCGCTAGCAGCCAGGCAGCGAGCGCTTCCCAGCTCGTGCAGGAAGTTGTCGAAAGCGTGCAGGCGTACAGCGCCGGTAGCGCACAGACAGACGACATCACGCTACTGGCGCTACGCTATCGGGAAGAGCCGCGCTCATGAGCCAAACCAGCAGTGCGACGGATTTGCATCTGCGAGGCACGCTTGCCGACCTCGACCAAGTGCACCAGGCCTTGTCCGATCTACAAGCCCGACACGAGATTTCCGAAACTCCACTTACCGCGATGCGCTTGGCGCTCGACGAATTGGTCACCAACGTGATCGAGCACGGTTTCGCGCAGCAAGCGGATGCCAACCACCAAAATCCCTATCTCGCCGTACGTCTGCGCTATTTCCCTGACGAGATCGAGGCAACGCTGGAAGACAATGGCCCGGCTTTCGACCCGGCGGCACGGCCACCGGCCGACACCAACCTTGCCGTACAACACCGCGAGATCGGAGGCCTCGGCCTCTATCTGGTGCGCCAATCGGTTGACTCCATCACTTACGAACGCCGCGGGGATCGCAACTGCGTCACCATCCGCAAGCAGCTCACACGCAGACAGGCAAAGTAAGCGGGCGTCGCGCCGCCTCCTGGGGTGTGCTCGGCCTCCTGATGATTCCGCGGCTGCGCCGAATCTGCGCTTACTTTTTCCACTTGATGTTGCAGCCGAGACTGGGGATCTGAGGCTCTGGGATCGGCCGCGCTGACAGCAAAGCATCAATGGCGGCTCGCAAGTCTTTGCCGGTGACCGGGTGGTTATTGCCGGGGCGGCTGTCATCGAACTGCCCGCGATACACGAGGTGGCGATTGCGATCGAAGAGAAAGAAGTCGGGAGTACAAGCAGCGTCGTAGGCACGAGCCACGCCTTGCGACTCGTCGACCAAGTAAGGAAACGTATAGCCCGCGTCGCGTGCTTCTTGGATCATCTGCTCAGGGCTATCGTCCGGGTACGCCGCGGCATCGTTCGAGTTGATAGCCACGATGGCAAGCTTGTCGCGCGAGTAGTCGCGCCCCAATGCCGCCAGGCCGCTACGGATGTGCTTCACGTACGGACAGTGGTTGCAAATAAACATCACCAGCAAAGCTAGAGTGCCGCGGAAGTCTTCCATGTTGTAATACTTGCCGTGCGCGTCCGGGAGATGAAAACGCGGAGCCTGCGTCCCCAGGGCCACCATCGTCGATGCCGTTGCTGCCATGTTCTGTCTTCCTCCGTTTGCTTTCTCCTTTTAGCCGCAGCCTCACCGCAGCCCAAGCACCGGCGCCGACAAGCCCGATGCCTCACCACCGAGGCGATGCGCGGCCTCGCCCCCACAACCATAGTGTGGAGGGACGGGGCGGGTCGCGCAGGCTGTAGGGGTGTGCGACAAATTCGTTGGGAACCTCGGAAATCCCAAGCTCTGCACGGGCTGTCTGATAGTAGCGAGCTGTCAGACGCCGGGATGTGGTTGAGCCGCCGCAGGCGGTTCATTCCAACGGCGAACTATGCTTGTGTAGGCCACATGAGTTCTTTGAAGTTTCGAATTCTCAAGGCCATTGGTGACCGTGGTTGGTGGAAGTACGTGAGCCCGGTGCACATTTGGATCTATCGGACTAGCGGCGGGCGCCTCGGGCACAGTGCCGGCGGCATTTCGAACCTGGTGCTTACGGCGCAGGGTCGCCGCTCAGGCGAGGCGAGAGCTGTCGCCCTCACATACTTCCAGGATGGCGACAACTGGATCTTGATTGCTTCGAACGGCGGCCGTCCGCAGCATCCGGCGTGGTGGCTCAACCTAGTGCAGCAGCCGCAGGCGAGCATTCAAGTCGGCGCCGACACCTTCGCGGTGGTTGCGAGCGAAGCCACGGGCGCCGAGCGACAGCGCCTGTGGCAAGCCGCGGTGCGCTACAACCCAATGTATGGCGAGTACGAGAAGATGACCAAGCGGCAGATCCCAGTGGTCGTTCTGACCAAGCGCTGAGCTACGGCTGGTTTTCCTGGAGGATTTGGTATGTCGAGCTCCATCACTCTAAACGGCACCATCGACCCAAAATTTTCCGCAGTCGGCGATGCTTTCCTCGACAACTTTCGACGCGGCGGCGAGACGGGCGCGTCACTCTCCGTAGTAATCGGCGGAAGAACTGTAATCGATGTCTGGGCCGGGCACGTGGACGACAGCCGCACGCAGCCTTGGCAGCGGGACACGATTGCCAACATCTACTCGACAACCAAAGGCCTTACAGCCATGTGCGCTCTGCGCCTGGTCGATCAGCAGAAACTCGATGTCGACGCACCGGTTGGCGACTACTGGCCGGAATTCGCGCAGGCCGGCAAGGGCCGTATTCGCGTACGCGACCTCTTGAGCCACGCCGCCGGGTTGGCCGCCGTGCGGCGGTCGCTGGCACCGGTGGACCTATACGATTGGCAGATCATGACCGAGGCTCTTGCGGAGATGGAGCCCTGGTGGGAACCCGCGAGTCGGCATGGATATCACGCGTTGACGTACGGGTTCCTCGTCGGCGAGGTCATCCGTCGCATCAGCGGCAAGTCCCCCGGCAGCTTCTTTCGCGACGAAATTGCCCGCCCGCTCGGCCTCGATGCGCACATCGGCTTGGCGCCGGAGCATGATGCTCGGGTTGCTCCGATGCTTCCCGCTCCCGTCGACCCGGCTCAAATCGACCTCTACGCCGAGATTCTGAAAGATCCTGATTCCCTTCTAGCCAAAGCCTTTGCCAACCCACCGATTCTTCCGGAGGCGGCAAACATGGAGCTTTGGCGCCGGGCCGAGATTCCTGCCGCCAACGGCCACACCAACGCTCGAGCCCTGGCGCGAGTGTACGGGGTCTTGGCTAACGGAGGAGCCGAGGGCAACTACACTCTTCTGAATACCGAGACGATCGAGCGTGCACGGCAGACGCTAACCGACGGCTGGGACGGGATTCTGCCGATGCATACCAGATTCGGCCTCGGTTTCATGCTGCCCTCGCCCGCCGGCTCTTACGGTCCTAACCCACGCATGTTTGGTCACGGCGGTATGGGCGGCTCCATAGGCTTCGCCGATCTCGATGCCCACGTAGGCTTCGGATACGTGATGAACCAGATGCACCACGGCATTTGGATCATTGACCCGCGCCCTAAGGCGATCAGCGACGCCCTTTACGCTTGCTTGTGAACAAGTAGGGAGCAGGCGGCAGGGGTAGGAGGTCTTTCACTTCGGCGTCGAAAGAACAGTGAGCGTCTGTTCGCATAGGAAGCAAGGATTCGAGATGGACACACGCATTCTACCCACATTTGCCCTAGCCATCGCAGTTCTCTTGCCCACTTCCGCTTCTGCCCTGTGCGCGGGCGATTGCCGCGGCGACGGCGAAGTGGGCGTGGATCATTTCCTTGTTGCAGTGGGAGGTAACCCGTGACGAATCCGACACTCCTTTTGAAGAACCTACTCTTCACCCTGCTGATTCCCGGAACGGCGGCCATTTATGCACCCTATTGGCTTACGCGCGAGCTGCCACCGCCGGGAGGGTTGGCGAGTTGCTTTTCGGCTCCCTTCTTTGGGCTCGGGCTTGGTATCTATGGGTGGTGCCTGTGGGATTTCGCCACTTTCGGAGGCGGCACGCCGCTTCCCATCGATGCGCCAAGGCGTTTGGTCGTGCGCGGTCTTTACCACTACACGCGCAACCCCATGTATGTTGGGGTGCTCACCACCGTTGTCGCCTGGGTGGTCCTGTACCGGGCTCTCTCCATCGCCGTCTACGCATGCTTGCTGTGGTCGTGCTTCCAATCCTTCATCGTCTTCTATGAGGAGCCGCACCTGAGCCGCGTCTTCGGTCGCGAGTATGCAGACTACCGCAGCCGGGTTGGCCGCTGGCTGCCACGATTCTGATGCGTACGGGCTCCTTCATCGAAACAAGGGGATCACCTCGGTAGCGAAGCGCTGCATCAGTTCGCGGTCGAAGGGGGGACGCAGATAGAGGATCACATGCGTTACGCCAGCATCGACGAAGCTTTGGATGTGGCCGGCGATTTCCTCTGCCGAACCAGCCAAGATATTCTTGGCAATCTTGCTGGGAACGACAGCCCGGGCGCCGAGACGTGTGGCCGGACCGGCCAATGGGATATTGGAGATATTCACCAGAGGTAGAAACACCGAGATCTCGATTGCGCACGGCGTCCGGCCGATGCGCTCACATTCGGCACGCAGAATCTCTTTGCGCTCGCGGATCCCAGCGGGCGTCATGCCAATCGGGGCGTTCCAGCCATCGGCGTAGCGCGCAACCAGCGGCAGGATCCACTTCTTGCCCTGCCCACCCACGACAATCGGAGGATGCGGTTTCTGCACCGGTGCCGGCGCGAACGGCGCTTCGTGCATGCTGTAGTGCTTGCCGGCAAACGACGCGTGCGGTTGCGACCAAAGCTGCGTGATTACCTGCAGGGCCTCGTCCAACCGTTCGGCACGCTCCTTCGCGGTTCCAAAGGGGAAGCCGAAGGCACGATGTTCCGGCTCGAACCAACCGGCTCCGATTCCAAAGTTGAGGCGGCCGTTGCTGATGTGGTCGACAGTAGTTGCCATCTTCGCCAGCAAGGCAGGATTGCGATAGGGATTGCCGGTCACCAAAGCACCAATGCGAATGCGTTGCGTCTGTGTCGCCAGGGCGGCGAGCAGCGTCCACGCCTCCAGACACGAATCATCCTTATCCCCCGTGATCGGCATGAGGTGATCGAACACCCAGGCACTGTCGTAGCCGGCTTGCTCCGCTGCTTTCCAAGTCTCGACAAGCTGAGGCCAGGTGACTTGTTCCTGCGCCGTCTGAATCCCGAACCTCACCGGCGGTTTACCCGCGGGCTGCGGCTGCGCGTGCACGCCACTGGCAAGTAGCCAAGCCACCGCTGCCACCACGAAGGCCGCCCACCGTAGGGGCATCCGTCGCCGACCACGAATTACGCGATTCCGTTTCATCAACACTCTCCTCTTGGCGGGCATCCGCTTACCTACGAGCAACGGCTCGCGCAAACTACCAAAGGTGTGCGACAAATTCGTTGGGAGGCCAACTTCCACCATCCACGCGCTCACGCGCGCGGCTACTCGGAGCTGGCGAAGACAGTAGCCGCGGCCGTGAGGCCGTGGATCTCGGATGAAAGCCAACAAATAGGACGCACGCCCACTACCACAAGCGTCACAACTGGCAGCTTGACTTGACTGTTCCTTTGCGGTGACCTCCACGCAACACCATGGCGGAGGCGGAGAGAGCAACGGCGCTGCATCTAGCGTCAGCCAACGGAAGTGTGGCACCGGTGGAGCAGCGCGAGCTGATTCGAACCATCTGGGCCTTGGCCTGGCCCGTCATCCTGACGTTTCTCCTTGAGTCGCTGGTCGGTCTCATCGACACGCTGATGGTTGGTCGTCTCGGAGCCGAGGCCGTGGCCGCGGTGGGCGTGGGGGCGCAGGTGCTCTCCGCCGTAAGCGTCGCCATGACGGCGGTTGGAGCCGGGACCTTGGCCATCGTCGCGCGCCACGTTGGCGCGGGCGAGACAGCCGACGCCGAACATGTCTTGTTGCAGTCGATTCTCGCCGCCTTCGCCATGTCGATTGCCGTGGTCGTGCCAGTCATCGTGTTCGCCCATGAGATCGTCAGTGCCTTCAACGTCGAAGGCCCGGTTGCCTACCTGGGTGCGGACTTTGTCCGCTTTGTCATGTGGTCGATTCCGGAATCGGCACTGCTCTTCGTCATCGGTTCCGCTTTGCGTGCCGCGGGCGACACGCGCACCCCGTTGGCCATCGGCTTCATCGTCAACATCATCAACATCGCCCTCAACTACATCTTCATCTTCGGCAAGTTCGGCATCCCCGCCATGGGCGTGCGTGGCTCCGGCTTGGCCACGACCATTGCCTTCAGCACAGGAGCAGTTCTGTGCCTGCTGCTCCTCCTGCGAGGAACCCTGGCGCTGCGTTTGCCGCGGCGTGGATGGAGTCCCGACTTCGGCAGCATCCGCCGCGTGCTGGCCATTGGCTATCCTGCCGCCGCCGAGCAGCTCCTCATGCAGATCGGCTTCTTCATTTATCTGATCTTCGCGGCCCGTTACGGCACCAGTGCTTTGGCCGGCTACTTTATCGGTGTCCGCATTTTGGCGCTGTCCTTCTTGCCCGGATTCGGGTTTGCCGCGGCTGCCGGAGCCTTGGTGGGCCAGAACCTGGGTCGCAAAGACCCGCAACTCGCCGAGCACAGTGCCTGGATGTGCAACCGTCTCGCGGTCGGCATGATGTCCGCCTGCGGCATCGTGCTCTATCTAGCCGCTGAACCGATCGCGCGCTTATTCGTCGCTGACCAGGCAGTCGTCGTCGACGCGGTTTCCTTCATCCACGCCCTGGCCTTGTCGCAACCGCTGATGGCTATCGATTTCACCCTAGGCGGTGCGCTGCGCGGAGCTGGTGACACCAAGTTTCCGTTGGTGTCGGTGTTCGTGGCCTTCTACGGCTGTCGTCTTGGTTGGGCATACGTCGTCACCTACATCGTACACGGCACCCTGCCCTGGCTGTGGGCCGCCATCTTCGGTGATTACATCGCTCGCGCGGCGCTCAAGGCGTGGCGGCTGAACAGTGGGCGCTGGAAGCAGATCCGAGTTTAAGAGAAGAGCTGCTCCGTGCGCCTGATCGGACCCCCCCAAGGGGTGCCCCTACGATTCTGGCTGCGGCGAGTTGGTAGGGGCGGCCCTTGTGGCCGCCCGTCGTGGACGTAATTCTGCCGCGAAATCCTCAAGGGCGCGGGAAGAGACGCAAGCCTCGGCGCCGCGTGGCGGCGAGTTTCTCCAAAAACGCGCTACGTCGGATCGTCTTCGCTCCGAGACGTTCGAGATGGGGAGTGAGCACTTGAATGTCGATCCAGTCGAGACCCTGCCGCTGCAAGTGTTGGATGAGATGCAGGAGCGCGAGCTTTGACGCATTGGGCATGGTGTAGAACATGCTCTCCGCGGCAAAGGCACCGTCGACATCAACGCCGTAAGCACCCCCTACCAAGACATCCCCCTGCCAGGCCTCGACGCTGTGAGCGATACCCAACTCGTGCAAACGAACGTAGGCGTCGACGATAGCGGGCGTGATCCAGGTGCCGGCTTGGCCGGGCCGCGGCGACTTCGCGCAAGCGCGGATCACTTCCGGGAACACAACATCGATCGTGAAGCGAAAGCGACCGCGTCCTTGCTCGCGCTTGAGGCTGCGCGGCACGTGCAAGTCGGCGAACTCTAGGACTGCCCGTTTGGCCGGGCAGAACCACAGCAACGGCTGACCTTCGACCGGCCACGGAAAGATCCCTTGGCGATATGCCAGCAACAGAGATTGCGGATGCAGATCGCCACCCGCACCGACAATACCATCGCGATTGGCAGTGCGCGGATCCGGAAAGGCGACGATCGGCATGCATCACGCCGAACTTGCCGGCGGCTTCAGCGCTGCCAACACGGCTTCGGAATTGGTGACCGTAGAAATCAACGGCAAGATGTTCTCCACCGAGAAGCGATGCCACTCGTCCGGAAAGCTGGCACAACAGTCCTCGAGAACCACGAGGTCGAAACCGCGATTCACGGAGGCACGCACGATGCCTTCTACCGCAAGGTTGGTCGACACCCCGCTCATGAGCATCGTGTCGCGGCGAAGCTGGCGCAGAACAGGATAAAGTTGGGTACCGTAGGAGCCGTCGATGCCGACGGTGCGCTCGAGCACGAAGTCTTGCGGCTGTGGCGCAAGGTCGGGATG
>CAZGSN010000401.1:0-11136 GCA_964528465.1 uncultured Binatia bacterium (SeqCode) | reverse complement strand
TGGCTGGTGGAACTATCTGGTCCCGAGGACATCTGCCAGGGGTGTCGTGATGTGGATGCTGTTCTCGCCCCGACTGCGACTCCGCTGCAGACGCATCCACAGCCTTGCGTAGGAAGATCTCTTCCGTCGTCTGCACCCGCGTTCCGGTTGCGTCTGTCGTTGCGAGAGTGCTGCTGAGCCGCACCAGCAGCGGCTTTGTGGCACGTCGCTTGCGCTCTCTCCTTGCCAAACCTTGGCGCGAGGAGGCGCTGCACATGTTGGCAACGAACCTAAAAACCGTCACTGCTTTTCCCCCCATTCGCTTGTCGCACCGCGGATACGTCGTGAGGCGAGCCACGAGTCGCGAAGAGATGTTTGCCATTCTGCGGCGGCGCTATCACATCTTCAGCGAACAGATGCGCGTCTTCCCGTCGAACTCGCACGGGTTCGATATCGACGATTTCGACGCGCCCGCGGAGCACTTGTACGCCAGCTACGAAGGACTCGTGGTTGGTGGCGTGCGTTTGTTGCGCGGCGGCCCGCAAGGGTTTCCGATCGAGACCTACGGCATTGTGTTACCAAGCTTCATCCCGCGGCCTACCGCGGTGGAAGGCAGCCGCTTCCACGCTGAGCCCGTTGATGGGCACGATGTCGCCTCGGATCTCTTGCACGCTACTCTGCGCTGGTCGCGCCGGCACCACATCACCCACTGGATAGGCCTCATCAACGCCCGCTCGCAGCACGCTCTGCAACGGCAAGGCTGGACCATCCATGGCTGGGGGCCAGCGGTCGACTTGGCCGGCGTGCCGTACGGGGCGTTCTACCGTGTGATCGGCTCCACGAATGGGCGCCGGTGAGCCGATCTGCCTGCTGGGGCAACACACCCTGAACCGCAAGAACCGACAGCGGCCTTGGCGCTCGACGTTCCGACTGCCCTCGGAATCAGATGGTTGATGGATGTATCCTTCCGTCTCTTCCGCTTCCAAGCTTTTCCCGGATGTCGCACGGCGAAGGCCTTGACTCTGGCGGACTAAGTGGACTAGGGGCAATTCATGCGCACTGTCAACGTCCACGAAGCAAAGACCGGGTTCTCGGGACTGCTTGCCGAGATCGAAAAGCATGGGAAGCGGATCGTAATCTGTCGTAATGGCAAGCCTGTGGCGGAACTCGTACCGCATCGTCCCGAGCTTTCGATGGCGCCGGACAGAAAGCTGGGGGCCATCAAGATAAAATACGACCCAACCGAGGAAGCCAGCGAGACGGACTGGCCTTCGGGCATGCGATGATACTGGACACATGCGCCATCCTCTTTCTCGCCAACGGTGATCGACGTCTATCACGAGCAGCGAAAGAACGGCTGCGCGGCGAGCCGACGCGATGGTTTTCTGCGGTTAGCACCTTCGAAATTGCCCTGAAGCACCAACAGGGAAAACTCGCGCTTCCACTGGACCCTCTGCCCTGGATTGAACAGATCGAGAAGCGCTACCGGTTGACCGAACTGCCACTCGATTCGGCACTATGTGCCGCCGCCGTCGCTCTGCCCAACCATCATCGCGATCCATTCGATCGCTTCATCATCGCTAGCGCGTTGCAGTTGCGTGTGCCGGTCGTGACCATCGATCCCAAGTTCTCGGCCTACGGGGTCGAGATCATCCATTGACGTCGAGCGAGCGCTGACTGCGGTAGGAGTGCAATCATCTGGCCTGGGCAGGCAGGCACTGCAAGATTCGGGTGGTAGCATGGCGATTGGTTCGAGGCGGAATGCGTCGAACGGTAGATGCAACTACAACCGCGATGGACCTGAGGTATTGCTGTCGGAAGCGTCGCATTCGCAAGAGCACGTGATCGGAAAGCTGGGCCTACGGGCGTGCGCTCGTCGTATACATTGATGGTGCAGGCAGCCCGACGCGTGGCGCAACTGCGTCGCCATAGATAGCTGCCTAGCTGCCTGCACGAAGCGGCTAGGAACCGCTCTTCCGCGACAGCAACACTCCTTCCTACACGAGGTGCTGCGGCGCCCTGCGCGATCGACTCAGTCTCTGCGCTCCCAAGATGGCATGCCACTTGCCGTCTCCTCTCAGTCATCACCAACGGGAGGAGGTAGTCAGTCATGCGTCGCATCCAGTCCACGTTTCACTCCTGATCTGTCTCGGGTTCCACCGCAAATTCGGTGGCGTGTCGGTCGAATCGACGCGGTCTTTGAAACCGACGCCGCGCGATGGCGTCCCCCGGTGACTTGCTCACCAGAAAGGTTGATTTCTCATGGCTTCTTTCTCTGTTCCTTCATGGCGCGGTTGGGTGTTCGCCTGCGCCCTTACCTTCGCTCTGACCTCCTCCGCGGCGGCGGATACATTGATTGGGCAGTGCTTCCAGTGGTCGGTTTATCAGTCTTCGGCGACTTCTCGCTTCTACGCCGTCGACGGTGGAGTGCACTGGCCGGCACCGGAGCGAATCTTCGTCTTGCGCACTTCGGCAAGCTTGAACGGCACGGTTGCCGCAGACCTGATTCTTGGCAGCCCGGGGGACGATATCCTCAGTGGCGGCGACGGTGACGACTATATCTGTGGCGGCGAGGGCAACGATCAGATCTCGGGCAACATCGGCAACGACTTCGTGGCGGGGAACGCTGGCCATGACATTGTCGGCGGTGGGCAAGGGAATGATGACGTCCGCGGCGGGCAGGGCGACGATACCGTGAATGGTGGCGTCGGCGACGACAATCTGCGCGGTGGTGCCGGGGCCGACAACGTCAACGGTGGTGACGGGAACGACACCTGCGATAGTGACCCATCACCCAGCCAACGCACTGGCTGCGAGCGCTTCATCGACAACTCCAACCCAACTCAGACGCCGACGGGGACTCCTACGCCGTCTCGGACTCCTACTCGCGGCATCCCGAGTACCTGGACGCCTACGGCGACGCGAACGTCTACGCGTTACATGATGACGCCAACAGCAACCCGTACAGCGACCCGTTGGTACCCGGCAACGACGCCAACACGAGCCTTCACCTCTCTGCCGACGCGAACGGCGACGAGGTGGGGAAGCGCAACGCCAACCCGCACGGCTAGCGCTCGCTCCACAGTGCCGCCCACCATCGTCGTAGGCCCGGTGCCGTGTGCGACGCCGAGGGGGTCCGCAAGCCTCAGCTTGACGAGCTTCTCCGGAACCAACGTCAACCGCGGTGCAATGAATGGGCCCATTGCGGCTGGAATGCTTCGTAACATCAGTGGTGTGGACGTCCTGGTTCTAGCGGCGACGACATGCATCCAGGATCCCCCCACTTCTACCATGCGGATCGTCACCATCGAATTGAACGCCGTGCCCCAGATCCAAGTGGGTGGGGTCTATCCGACTCATCCACCGCTGAATTTCGGTGAAGAGAATTCCGCAATCGTTCGCTATCAGGAGATTGATCCGAACGGGAACGGCCGATCCTGGGTTTCCGCTCGGGGTGGCCAGGTGGTCGTTGATTCCGTCTCGTCCAGCGGTCTCGTTCTTCGGATGCAGAATGTATCCATGGCTCCAAGCGACCCTCCCCATTTCGCAACGGGAACCTTTGTCTTGCATGGCATGATGACTTGGCGGCGTTAGGCAGCGAGGTGCCAGCGTCCATCTCAACGGGGGAGATGACGAGAAAGGAGAACGGCTCCGGGCCTTAGCCCGGGGCCGTTCTCCTTTCGTCCCAGCGTGGGCGGTACTTGTTCTACCGGCAGCACTGCAGCAATTCCGACTCTTCGGCGTGCGGCGAGTGAACACAACCAACAATCTGGGGCGGGAACAAGGTCGAGGCCTTGTTCCCGCTCGTCGTTTGCCGTTGAACTCGTCGAAGTTCGAAATGGGTCTCGCGCGTCTCGCGCCTACCTGGGAATTGCAGGAGGCTCCGCCTCCCAGCCTCAGCACCCACCGAGGAGCCGATTCACACACTGCTGAATCTCGCTGATCGACACCTGCCCGTTGTTGTTAGCGTCGGCCATCGGGCAGTTGGCGGCACCCGCTTGCGGTGCGCAGAGGGAGGCACCGAGAAAGGAGTTCACGCAACGTTGCACCTCGCTAATGGAGACGGTGTTGTTGCCGTCGCAGTCGCCGCTGCAGGTGCTGACGTACAGCGTGCCTCCTTTGCCGAGGTCGAAGTTCGATGGCGGAATACCGGCCGCTACTGCAACCTGCGCAGCGTACAACAAACCATCCACGAGCCCCGCCTACCGCTTGGGCTGCAGGTCACAGCTACTCCCTAATGCCAATACGGCACGAACCAATTCCTCAATGCCCACGCCACGATCCTCGTCTCGATCAATCTTAGGGCATGTTGAGAGGGGGAGATGCCCAAGGGCAATATCGACTCCTGCGACGACATCGGCGATCGTCACGGCCCCATCCTCGTCACAGTCGCCTGAGCAAAGGCTCACTTCAACTGAACCGCCCGCCGTCGAAATGCGGCTGACAGGGTTGCCATCTGGCGTGAAGGCCGAAAGTGTCGAAGCTATCGCGAATGTACCAACAGCTGCGGTGCCGGAGATCCTAGTGCAGCACCGGAACAGTGGCCCTGGCGGTAGCGGTGCACTGTCGCCGCCGATTTCAATCCGTAGCCCCAACGGCAAGGCCGTCTGCATCAGATGCTTACTCCTGGCTGCTTCCCCTGTGAGTTGCGAGGTGCATTCCAGGGTGTGTAGCGGCGGGCTGACCGTGAGGTCGCTTATCAGACCTGCCGTAGCTACACCGTTTGACCGCAGCGATGCGGTAACGCAAGCGGTCGCCCCCGGTCGCTGCCGACTGTTGCTCAGCTCCAGGCGAACTTCGTTGCCCTCGCAGGCATCTCCGACTGAGTCAGCATCTCCATCTCGCTGATCTGCATTGGGGGTACGCGGGCAGTTGTCTAGCGGATCAATGATCTCGTCACTGTCGCTATCAGCCGCAGCTTGAATCTCCATGCGCGGTTCGCAGACGCTGCCGCTTGGGCAGTCTGCATTCGTCGCGCAGGGTCCATGCCTTCGGCGGCAGTTCCCCCTCTCGCAACTGGCACCGCTGCCACAGTTGGTTGCCGTTTGACATGTCGATGGTTCCAACCTGGATTCGATGCATACGCCTGCACCGGCAAATGCAGCCCCCGTGCTAGAACTGCTGCCGAGTGGCGCTACCAGACGCTGGAAGTTCTGGTCGCTCACTCGGCATACGGCCCCTGCCGCACAATCAGCACTATTGTTGCACGGACCCTCTACCCTGTGACACCTGCCATCCTCAGGTAGACCAGAGACCGGTAGGCAGAACGTACCGTCTCCACACGTCGGGGAATCGGCCTTCGGGTCGCACGATGTCTCAAGAGCGCGAGTGCATCCACCGGGTGGGACAAAGCAGCTTCCGCTCGCACACTGTGCATCACTCGCGCACACCGAACCGTCCTGTGTGCAAACACCGGAAGCGGCTGCGGCGATCAGCGCGACGCTATCCGGGGTTGCCAGTTCCATCGGTGGGGTGGCGATTCCCCTCGCACGGCGGTGGCGGGCCAAACGCGGCGCAAGCTGCCCATGCCGCATATTGATCGTCTGGAGGACAAGATCGGTGGCTTCACCGTTGCCATTGAGGTCGGCTTCCTGGTCGACCTCGAAGGTGAGAAATTTCACCGTGTTGCGGCCTACTCGGTATGGATAGCGGGGATCGCACGCTTCAAGACGGCATGGGGTTACCGCCTGCCCCGTGTTGACCACCACCGCGGACTGGAAGTCGTAGACAAGCAACACGCTGTCGTCGGCCTTCCCATCACCATTGAGAGGCACATTGCCTTGCCCCGCCTCACGCGTGCGGAAAGCCAGCAACTCTTCTCCTAGAACGAACTCCTCGGCAGCCCAGCCAAGGTTCAGAGGCTCATCGGAGGCGGCTCTGACATCGAACACCTGCAGAACCCGATCGTCATGATCTCCGTCCCCATTGAGATCTCGCCCTTGAGCCGTCTCTGGCGTCAAGAAGGCAACGAGGGTACCAGAAACAGCAATAGCGTCTGCCGCTTGTCTGGTATTTCTCCAGGTTCCAGTTGCTAAGGAGTAGACCTGCACGACCATGTCCTTACTGTCGCCATCTTCATTGAGGTCTCGGCTTCCTTCGCTAGCCTCCGCGGCCAACACCGCGACTATCTCGGCAGATGCCACCACTCGCGTTCCGGAGCGCGCCAAGTTGACCACTCCCGAATTTGCTCTCCAGAGGTGCAATACCGAATCCTCAGTATCGCCATCGCCATTGAGGTCAGGCCCTGCTGGACAGCCAGGCGCATCTCCTGCGGCCTCGGGGCGCAGAAACGCAGCCGCCTCACCGGCAATGGCAACGGCGCCCGCCGGGCACAAGCTCTTCACTTCCCCCGTGCCCGAGTCGATGGCCTGGAGCAGGGTATCGGCAAGGTCGCAGTCTCCGTTGAGATCCGCCCTGCAATCAGTCAGATCGGGACCCCGAGTGAACACGTCCACGGTTCGGTTCGTATCACCTTCGACAAGGTCGCTCGCTAGACTCGCGAATGCCGTGAAGCGCCCGTCTCGTGAATGAGCCACGCAGAAGCTACCTTGGTTCGCTGGTCTACCCTGCGGGGTGACATCCACATGGGATGTCGCTCCGGTCAGGAGGTCGTGACGAAACACTCCACCGAGACGATATCCACCGCCAATTCCGGGTGGGTCACCGACGATCACCACGGGGCGTGCGCATACGCCCGGATACCCATCGACCAGACCACCTTGCGCGCTCAAGAACGCGGCGACTTTTCCATCCGCCGAGATCTGGTCGGCACCTGCAAACACGTCTCCCCACGTGCAACGTTCGAGCATGCGCTGCCCACCGGTGGAGTGAACACTTAGGCGGGTCACTCGCCCAGAAGCGAGGCTGTAGGCAAAGACATCAGAACTGTTGTTGGAATCCGCAGGGACAAGCCCCCCATGGGAAGTATGAAAGACGACGTTCTCCATGCCGTCAAAATCATGAAGGAACACGTTGAACTCCGCTGAACTCATGTCCAGGATAGGCTTGTCCGCGACAACGTCCGGTTGCGAGATGATTGGAAGTAGAGTGGGGAAACTATTACGAAACGGATCATCGCGTAAGGCAACAACAAACTCTCCATCGCTGGACAGAATCGGTTGCGACACATTTCCCAACACACGCACCCGAGACACCTCAGCCGGTGGGTCAGTCTGGAATGTGACGAGGGCGCTATACCTTCCGACTTCCTGCACGATAACTGCGGTCCTTCCGTTCGCGGAGAGGTCACCGTCACCAGTGGTTCCCTGAGCAATGTGGCTCTGGGTCCGGGTCGAAAGGTCAAACAGCATGATGTTGCCGTTGTCCCGGACCAGGAGGCGTTGCCCATTGGCGGAGAGGCTCAGCAACTGAGGCGATTCCAGAATTCGCTGCGCCCCCAATTCGCCCACGTTCGCCACATACACGCCTTTCTCGGGAAAGCGGTCAAAGGCGACGACTGTTCCGTCATGGGAGAGAAATGGGCACGCGTATCCAAGCTGTCCGAGATCCTCGCCATCAGGGCCCACGCTAACGCGTGTCGTCACCTGGTGAGCATTCGCTGCCTCGGACATGCGAAAGAGGAGGTGTCGTCCGGCCCAAGCGACGCTTCGCCCATCGATATCCAGTGCCGGGTCTACTGCGATATTCTTTCCCTGCGCGAGTTCGACCGCACCCTGCGGGCTGAGACGAAAGATCCTGAGGATGGATTCCCTAATGTCGCCGTTACCATTCGCATCGCGATTCGCCTCCAAGGGTTCGGATTCAAGGAAGGCAACAAAGTTTTCATGTACGGCGATTGCAGGGTAGCTGAAGGGAGGCTCATGGATGCGCACCACGGCACGGCCCACGCCCAGGCCTGTCCCGAACGGCTGCGGTTTCCCGGTCTTGCGGTCACTAAGAAGCAGAACATGGTCGGTTGTGTCGCCGTCAGCGTTGAGATCGGTGCCATCAATCCCTTCGCCAACAACGAAGGCGCCGACTGATTCGGATTGCGTGAGCCCATCCAGAGGGACCGGCGACTGCGCCACCGCTCGATACCCGACACAACGACTGCCTGGGCACTGTAAATCGCCCGAGCAAGCCAGACCAGTATCCTGGCAGACGCCGGGCCTAAAGCGATCCACCACAACCGGGCCCGTGCCTGATGCGTAGCGCGTGGCGAAATCAAACAACGGTAGGGCAGCCTCACACCTGTCGCCCGAGCAATCAATCGAAGTAGTGCAAGGAAGGCCTTGGTTTGGCCCTTCGCCACATGCGCGACCCGTCGGGCTGAGTCGCCCGATGCGCAGGACGGTTCGCGCGGCATCCGCAGATCCGAAGAGCGTTGCCTCTGCGATCGCAGCAGGATCGGACTGTGGCTCGAAGATCGGGGGCAGCTTCGAACCCTCGGGGGCGTAGGAAGCCAAGAACTCGCCACTAGGAATATGGATTGGACTTTCGCCACTAGGAAACGCGGGTACGCTACTACTACCGCGCAGCAACCTCGCGATGGGGACACCCTGGCCTACAAGAATGCCACGCCAGTCCATCGGTAGGAGGATGTTCCCAGCACGATCTGTCGTGAATCGTATCTCCTCAGCACTTCCAGTGCATGGCGGCGATGGATCAAAGCACATGGCTTGATAGTCGTTCGGTGGAGGCAGTGCCGTGAAATGATCGAAAATTGGGTCGGGTAGCGAATCGCAAGTTCCATCAAGGGGGAATAGCTCGTCGATGCAGGCGGCCAGGCCAGTGTGCTCTCGGCAAGGGGTTGTAGCTAGGCCGCAAGGCAGCGGATTCGAATCGCCGACGCGTGACACCGCTACTGAAACTGGGCCACTTAGGGTGCGGTCATCGTGGGCAGTACCCACCAGACCGTCCGTGTCTGGAAAACGAAAACGCAAGCGCCGCATACCGTCACGGATGAAGCTCTCGATGTCCAAGGATCGCTCGTCGCGATTCACAGTTACGCAGGTTACATGCGTCGCTCCAACGGTTTCCGTACAAGCCTGCCGCGCACGCAGCAAGGCATCACAATCAGTGGCAAGGATGACGACGTTGCTTTCACCGCTCGGCGGCCGGAAGACTAGCGTAACGATGTTCTCCGAAGCCACGGAAGCAAAGGCTGGTGTATCGGGAGAGCACGTTAGGTTTGGGCGTAGCTCGACAAAATCTCCTGGCCCGGCAAACGGCCTATCAACAAACCCAGCGGCGCCGCGAAATGTGCGCGTCGCGCCGGGGATGGCGTTGCATGAGGCGTGGGTCGACGAGGTGCCAAGCAGGATGTAGGCGAGGGCGAGAGGGACAAATAGGTTCATCGTATTGCCTCATTCGCGAGTTGTCGCGGTGATCCGAGTCCGGTACTAAGAAGCAGCCTACGGAATTGCGCCATGGCCAAAGCTGACGTTGCAAAAGAGAAGATTGCGTACCTGAAGCTTTGGTTGGGGATTACCTTCGCCACCGGAATCAGCCTGATCGGATGGCTGCTCGCCAACGTCGGTTCGGCAGGCTGGATACGCATCGTGGGGGCATGATCGCGATCGCCCTCATCGCGTTTGTGATTCGAGTCTTGCATGCAAGACTCGAGGAGAAGATTCGGGAATTGGAGGATCTATAAGTCATGGACTTGATCGTTGCCCTAATTCTAGTTGCCAGTGCCGGTTTTATCGCCTACCTCGCCCTAGATGCCGTGCGCCAAGCGAAGTAGCACGCCACAGAACCAGGAACGTACCCATCCCGTATCGTTGCTCGGTCTGCAAGCCAACGCCGGCAACAAGCCGCTACCTTTCGTTGATTCCTGCTACCCACTGCCACGGTCCCCAGGTTCCGTGTGGTCCTGGCGCGGGACCGGTCCTGTTGAGAAGGCAACTCCCCGAGGCTGAGCCTCGAAGACGGTACGTTCCCAGGCGGAGCCTGGGAACGAGGGAACTAGGAACGAGGGGATTCGGCAAGCGATCTCGTTCCCAGGCTCCGCCTGGGAACGCATCTCCGGCGAGGCTCAGCCTCGCAAACGCTTCACCATTCGCGCGGTCCTGGCGCGGGACTGGGCCTGTACCAGCGGACTCTAACGCCGGCCCTCACTGGCGCGGGTCGTTGTGCGCGCCCAGCGCATGGCCTTGCTCGGCCTGCCCGTACTCGTACCCGTATGCGTACACGGCTTTGCTCTGCCAGGTCATACGTGCGGTCCTTCAGGTCGTGTACGAGTACGAGTACCGCTTCGCTGGGTACGCCCAGCACTCCCGAACCGCAGAACCTCAGCACGCTTCCACTAACCGCCCGTCCTCCATGACCAGGATGCGGTCGGCTACGTCGCGGATACGGTCGTCGTGGGTGACGATGACGGCGGCACAGCCTTGTTCCTTGGCCATGCTGCGGATGCGTTCGGCCACGGTGCGGCCGGCCTTGCTGTCGAGAGCGGCGGTAGGTTCGTCGGCGAGGAGCACTTTAGGATGGCTCACCAGCGCTCGGGCAATGGCCACGCGCTGTTTCTGGCCACCCGACAACTGGACCGCGTGGCGCTTCTCGTGGCCGGTAAGCCCGACCGCCGCCAGCATGGCTGCGGCCCGCTGTTCGGCATCGCGTCGTGTGCAGCGCGGGTCGAGCAGCAACGGCGTCATCACGTTCTGCAGGACGCTGAGGCTGTCGAGCAAGTTGTAGTGCTGAAAGATGTAGCCGATTTGTTGGCGTACCGAGATGAGGGTGCGGCTATCGGCACCGTGCAACTCCTGTCCGGCAACGCGGAGGCTACCCTGTTGCGTCGAGCGCAGAGCCCCGACCAAGCCGAGCAGGGTCGTCTTCCCCGAACCGGAGTGGCCCATGAGCAGAACCACTTCCCCGCTGTGGATCTCGGCACTGACCTCGTGCAACACCTGCTTCTTCTGCGCGCCGTTGCTGTAGAAATGGGATACCTGGTCGATGTGGATCATGCGAACACCTCCGCGGGATCGGCGGCGCGGACCTTGCGCAGCGCGGCTAGGCCCGAGAGGCAACACATGATTGCCGTCAGGCAGAACACAAAGACTGTGGTGGACAGGTGCATTTGCATCGGTAGTTGGGTTGCTGCGGCGCTTAGGGAGTAGAGCCACCGGCTCAGCAGCACGCCTGGGAGGAAGCCAACTATGGCCAGCAGCAGGGCCTGCTCGATGACGATCAGGAACAGAACGCGATCGGTAAAGCCCA
>CAZGSN010000400.1:0-5514 GCA_964528465.1 uncultured Binatia bacterium (SeqCode) | reverse complement strand
CGTGGCCGAGCACGACTGGAGTAGGGTAGGGGATGGTGCCGTCGATGACGCTGAGGTCGGAATGGCACAGACCTGCCGCCTTGAGCTTGACCCGCACCTCGCCGGGGCCGGGATCGCGGACTTGCACGTCCTCGATCACCACCGGCTTGTCGGTGCCGTAGAATACTGCTGCCTTCATGAGTTGCCGGCTTAGTTCGTCGGATTGCCGACGCGCAACACGCGGCCACTGCGTTCGCCGGTGAGCTTGTTGTCTTTGACGATGGTGCGGCCGTTGACGAGGACACGGTGCACACCTTCGCAGCCTACCGACCAACGCTCCTCGCCTCCGGGCATGTCGCGTACCAAGCTCTTCTTGCCGAGAGCCAAGCGTTTGGGGTCCATGAGCACGACGTCGGCATGGTAGCCGCGTGCCAACATGCCACGGCCCCTGAGCCCGGCGAGAACGGCCGGTAGGTGGGTGACACGGCGGATGCCTTCTTCGAGGGTGAATTGTTTGCGCTCGAGAACCCACTTGCTGAGGAAGTACGTCGACCACTCGGCGCCGTCGTCACGATCGGCGTGAGCACCGCCGTCGCCAGTACCGATGATCATGTGCATGTTGCGTTGGGCTTCGGCGTTGGCATCGATCCATGCCTGCGCTTCGCTGTTCCACAGGAATTGCGTTTCGAGATTCGTGGCCACCGACAGGTCGGCCATGATGTCGGCGGGATGTACACCGCGCGCCTTGGCCAAATCCGCAAGGCTCTTGCCCTCGGCCGATGCATCGCTGCTGCAACGGTCGACGAAGATGGCGCTCATGGCCGGCATCGGTAGGGTCGAGCCCTTTTGCGGGTCCTTGTTGGGATTGTCGATCCCCGCGCGCAGCTTCTCGCGCATCGCCGGATCCTTCAATGTCGCTAGGCGTTGCTCGGGCTTTTGGTCGGCAAGGTCGCGCCAGTGGAATACGCCGTCGAACACCGAGGTGCCGCGGCGCCAGTTGAACGGACGCAGAAACGGCTGCGTCTTCAGCATCGAGTAGACGGCAGCTCCCTTTTGGCGCGCCTCGTCGAGGAAGCGGGTTTGATCATCCCACAGCTCGCGCGCTCCAGGGCGATAGCCCATGCCCTGAATGATCACGGGCAAGCCCGAGCGCAGGGCGAGTTGCACCAGGCGCTCGCGGTCGGCGGCGTCGACGCCGGCCGGACCGGAGACCGGAAGATACACGATGCTGCCTGCGCCGCCTTCGCCGGCGGCCTCGGCAAGGGCGAGAACCTCATCGAAGCTGGCGTGGCGAGAGGGCACCGGGCGCTTCAAGTGATCGACATGGGTGGGCGCGTGCGACGAGGAGAAGCCGGCGGCGCCAGCAGCCATTGCCTCGCGCACGACCTGCTTCATCTGCTCGATTTCCGCAGGCGTCGCGGCGCGCTCGGAAGCGGCTTCGCCCATGACGTAACGGCGCACGGCCGAGTGGCCGATGTACATGGTGAAGTTGATACCGATGCGCTTGTCGAGGACATCGAGAAAGGAAGGAAAGGATTCCCAATCCCACGGCAGACCTTCACGCAATACGCTCGGGGTCATGCCTTCTACCTTGGCAAACAACTGCGTGATCCAGTCGTGATCGGCCGGCTTGCACGGAGCAATCGAGTAGCCGCAGTTGCCGCCAATCGCCGTGGTTACGCCGTGAAAGCAGGACGACGTCGCAAACGGCTCGAAGGAGAGTTGCGGATCGTAGTGGGTGTGCACGTCGACGATGCCGGGCATCACCACCAAGCCGTCCGCGGCGATGGTCTCCTTGGCGCCGGAGAGCCGCCCAATGTCGGTGATCATTCCATCCTTGATGCCGACGTCGGCTACGCGTGAAGGCAGACCAGAGCCATCGACGACGCAGCCACCTTTGATGATCGTATCAAATGCCATGTATACCTCTCATGCCGTCCAACCAATGTACTTGAGCTCCGAGTATGTATCGAGCGCGTAGCGCCCGCCATCGCGGCCAACACCGCTGAGCTTGTAGCCGCCGAACGGCGCTTCGGCATTGGGGGGAGCGCCGTTAATCTGCACCGTTCCCGTTCGCAAGCGGCGCGCCACGCGCAGGGCGCGAGCCGTGCTGCCACTCCAGATGTATCCGTAGAGACCGAAATCTGAGTCGTTGGCAATGGCGATGGCCTCTGCTTCGTCGCGAAAAGGAATCGCGGCAATCACCGGGCCAAAAACCTCTTCGCGCGCAATCGACATGTCGTTGTGCACATTGGTGAACAGCGTCGGCTCGATGTAATAGCCGCGCCGCAAGTGCTCCGGGCGTTTGCCGCCGGATGCGAGCTTTGCACCCGACTCGACGCCGCGACGAATGCAGGCTTCGACACGCTCACGTTGCAAGGCGGAGACCAGCGGCCCCACCACGACGCCCGGCTCGCGTGGGTTGCCAATCTTCAAGGCTGCGCCTGCTGTCGCAAGCTTCTTGGTGAAATCTTCGTAGATGGATTCCTCTATCAATAGGCGGCTACCGACGATGCAGATTTGCCCCGAGTGGAAGGTCCACACCTGCATGGCGGCGCGCAACGCGCCAGTGAGATCGGCGTCGGCGAAGACGATGTTGGCCGACTTACCTCCCAGTTCCATCAACGTACGTTTCATCGAACGGCCGGCAGCTTCTTGGATGCGGCAGCCGATGCTGGTGCTGCCGGTGAAGGAGATCATGTCGATATCGGGCGACTCGGTCAGGGCTTCGCCGACCTCAGGGCCGGAGGCATTGACGAAGTTGATGACCCCCGGAGGCAGGACGGAGTCGACGATGCGGCAAAGTTCGGCGACCCCGAGCGGATCGACGGGCGCCGGTTTGACGACCACCGTATTGCCGCAAGCCAATGCTGGCCCGATCTTTCCCGCGCAATTGGTCATCGGAAAGTTGAACGGGGTAATGCAGGCGACAACACCCACTGGCTCGCGCACGACCAGACCCGAGGCGATGCTGCGTGTTCCCGGCGCGGCAAGCTCGCGCGGTGGCGTCGCCTCATCCTGCAAGGTCGCCGCTAACTCGGCGTTCTTGAGCAAACGTAGGGCAACGGCTCCTACTTGCTGGCTCACCGCGATGCCATGCACGGCTCCGGTTTCGTTGATGGTGAGGTCGATCAGACCATCGGCCTCACGCTGAAACTTTGCCGCCGCTTCGCGTAACAGCGCGGCGCGCTCGCCACCGCTGAGGGCCGGCCATTCGCCTTGTTCGAAGGCGTGGCGCGCTGCTCGTGCCGCAGCCCTTGCCTGTTCGACGGAAGCCTGCGGTGCTGATCCTGCCGCCTCTTCGGTGGCAGGATTGATGATCGAGTAGGTACCGCCCGCGGCTGGTACCCACTCGCCACCGATCAACACTTTGTCGAAAACTGGCACCGACACGCGAGCGTCCTTTGTATCTACTGATCCCGGCTCGTCCTATGCCGCTTTGGCTTTGAGCTGTGCCTCGCGTTGGCGGGTAGGGCTGTGGATCGGGTCCTTGTCGAATTTCGGCAGCACGTGCTTGCCGAAGGTTTCGATGGAGCGCAACACGTGTTTCTGATCCAGGGTCAAGGTCAGCGGTGCATAGATGAGCTGATCGACGCCGATGTCGCAGTACATCTGGATGACCTTGGAGATCTCTTCCGGCGAGCCGATCTGACGACCGCCCACGGCCAGACCCGCCTTGAGTTCGGCGGCCGTAGTCTGCGGGAGGGGGCCGACGGGTCCTTCCTTGGGCATGCCCTTGGGACGAGGAATCGAATCCAGCCACTGGAAGAAGTACTCGCTGAAACGTTCGACCTTGGCACCTGCATACAAGGCGCGCGCCTCGTCGGCATCTTCCAGGCAGAACATGTTGGTGGTCACCGCAATGTTGTTGTTGATGTAGCCGCCGATTGGATTCTTGCAGCGCTGGATGGCTTCCTTGTAGGAGCGCACCAGGGGCTCGATCTCCGAAGGTACGCCGAAGGTGAAGCACAGGGCGCCGAGACCAAGCTCGCCGGCCTCGGCAAAGGTGGCTGGGCTCGAGCATGCCACCCACATTGGCGGGTTCGGCCGTGTGTACGGCTTCGGAAGCACGTTGCGCTTCGGCATGCGGAAGTACTGGCCTTCGAACTCATAGGGCTCGTCGCGCCACATGCGTGGGATCTGCTCCAGCGACTCGCGCCACATGGGCTTGGTCTGCGCCGCGTTGGGAATCGCAAAGCCGCCCCACTCGGCGGAAGACGAACCACGGCCGGTGCCGAACTGGACGCGTCCCTTGGAGAGATGATCCATGGTGGCAATGCGCTCGGCGACACGCGCGGGATGATTCACCGCTGCCGTGATGTTGGTGATGGCTGTGCCGACGTGGATGTTCTTGGTTTGTGCCGCCACCCAGCTCAGAAAGACCTCAGGGGCCGGCTGGTGCGAGTAATTGAGTAGAAAATGATGCTCTGGCGACCAGTCGTATTTGAAGCCGACCGCGTCGACGGCTTGCGCCACCTCGAGTTCGCGATGAAAGCGCGAGTGCTCATCATCCCAGGGTGGTACGTGCATCTGCGAGAAGATCCCGAACTCCATAGAGGCCTCCGTTTTGTGGGGAAGATTCAGGTTTCCGAATTACCATTCGGAAACCCGAGTTGTCAATCTAGGTCGTGCATGATATTCGAGTCGCGCTCATGCGGGTTGCCAAAGCCAAGCGCACGCCGCGCCCGGAAGCGCGCCACGAAGCCCGCCAGGCGCGCACCGACGTTTACCGGCAGCACATCTTCCTGGCTGCCGAGAAGGTGTTCGCCGACAAAGGCTTCGAGGCGGCCAAGCTTCAGGACATCTCGAAACGTGCAGGTCTGTCGATGGGGACGATCTACGCCGTGTTTGCCAGCAAGCAGGATATCTTGGCGGCGATTCTCGACGCCCGCGGCCAAGAAATCTTGGGGCGAGTGCGGCAGATTGCCGGCGAGGCGGCCACCGCGCGAGCGGCGCTCGATGCCTTGATCGACGGCTACGTCGACTATTTCCACGGCAACCCGGATTTCCTGCGTATGCATCTGCGCGAAGGAACCTCGTGGGTGCTGACCCCGACCCCGGTTACGGACAAGCGCGTCCAGGTGTGGAGCCAGATCCACCACTTGCAATCGGAAGTCTTTCGCCGCGGAGTCGAAGACGGCAGCTTCCTGCGCGAAGATCCCAGTTACTTGTCCAAAGTCTTCTCTGCCATCGACCAAGTGCTGCTTGCCGACTGGGTCGCCAGCGGCATGAAGGCCAGCCGCGACCAGCTATGCCAGCGCCTACGCTCCTTAGTGCACCGCACCTTCCTATCGGGAAAACGCTGACCGCAGTCGTCGCCGCGCGCGAGCGCGCGGAGCGGCAAACTTGCGAGACTGTCGCTGGAGTTCCCCTCGTTCCCAGGCGGAGCCGGCCTTGCCCGCCAATTCGCATTTCCGTCAGATGCGGGCCGAGGGCGGCCCGTCTCCAACTCAGATTCATCAATGTTTACAAGCAATGGAGACGCCGCGCCCCCGCGGCGCACCAGCCGGATTGCCTGCCTAGTCGAATTGGCGG
>CAZGSN010000399.1:0-17008 GCA_964528465.1 uncultured Binatia bacterium (SeqCode) | reverse complement strand
CCATCCTGTCTCCCCTGGTGCACGATGGCTACGACTACGCCAAGGCGAACCGCTTCCTACACACTGCTGCTTTGCAGCAAATGCCCCTGCTGCGTTTGATCGGCAACTTTGGCCTGACCTTTCTCACCAAACTGGCGTCTGGCTACTGGCACGTGTTCGACCCGCAGAATGGCTACGTGGCGATTACCGCCACAGCCTTACGATCCATCGACTTGCAGCATTTGGCGCGCGATTTCTTTTTTGAGAACTCAATGCTGATCGAACTGAATATCCTCAGCTTTCGTGTCAAAGATGTGGCCATGCCGGCGCACTACGGCAACGAGGTATCGTCGCTGCGCATCCATCGCATTCTGACGACCTTCCCCGGCTATTTGGCGCGCAGCTTTTGCTGGCGCGTGTGGCAGAAGTATATGCTGCGCGATTTCTCCGCGATTGCGCTGTTCCTGCTGGTCGGCGCACCGCTGATGTTGGTTAGCGGCGCGCTCGGCTTGCTCACCTGGGCACATTCGCTGTGGACAGGGCAACCGGCAACAACCGGAACGGTCATGCTCAGCGTGCTGCCCTTCTTGATCGGCTTCGAGTTGATCCTACAGGCCCTGATGTTGGAGATTCGCGAGAGCCCACGATGAGCGGCCGGCAACGGCACAGGACGACGCCGGGGAGGCCCTTTTGAAGGTACCGTTGGTCGATCTTGCCGCGCAGCATGCCGTGGTTGCGGAAGAGGTGATGGCCGGTTTCGCTCGAGTCCTAGCGCAAACCTCCTTTATCCTCGGCGAGGAAGTTGGACGCTTCGAGAACGCGTTTGCGTCGTTCTCGGGTACACAGCACTGCGTCAGCCTTGCCAACGGCACCGATGCCATTGAGTTGCTTCTGCGGGCCATCGGCGTTGGCCCCGGGGATGAGGTCATCCTTCCCGTCAATACGTTCATTGCAACCGGGGTCGCGGTGATGCGCGCCGGAGCGACGCCGGTACTCGTGGATGCCGAGCCACACTCCTACCTGATCGATGTTGCTGCGGTGGAGCGGGCCATCACAGCCAAGACCAAGGCCCTACTCCCCGTACATCTGTACGGCCAACTGGCAGACATGCCACGACTCACCGAGCTGGCAGTGCGGGCTGGAGTGCACGTGCTCGAAGATGCGGCGCAGGCTCAGGGTGCCAGCCGCGACGGCCGGCGCCTCGGCCAAGACAGCATCGGTGCCGCCACTAGCTTCTACCCGGGCAAGAATCTCGGAGCCTACGGAGACGGCGGTGCGGTACTAACCAACTCCGATAGTGTTGCGGCCAAGGTGCGCGCCTTGCGCAATTACGGCAGCGAGCAAAAGTACCAACACCCGGAAGTCGGCTTCAACTCGCGCTTGGACACGCTGCAGGCGGTGGTGCTGCTCGCGAAGCTGCAACATCTCGAAGCCTGGAACCAATTGCGCCGTGAAGCCGCACGACGTTACGACGAGCGCTTGGCCGCGCTGCCGCAAGTGCGGCGCCCGCAAACCGTTGCTGGCAATGTGCACGTCTGGCACCTCTACGTGGTGCGCGTACCAAAGCGCGACACAGTCCTCGCGCGCCTGCAGGAAGCAGGGATCGGTGCGGGCATCCACTATCCCATCCCGCTGCATCTCCAGGGAGCCTTCCGCCACCTCGGCTATCAGCGCGGAGATTTCCCCATCGCCGAAGCTGCTGCCGGGGAACTTCTGACCCTGCCCTTGTACCCGATGATCACCGAAGCTCAGCAAGACTATGTAGTAGACACGCTGCAAGCTACCTTGGCTTCGGCGTAGCAGCACCGCCGTACTGCGTAGCGCGGCCTCTTGGCCGCAACCAAATTCTCTCGATCAGACAGCCGATACGTACCGATCGTCCGCACTCGATTGAGCGGGCCGCGCAGGCTGTAGGCTGTAGACCGTAGGCTGTAGGTCGGAGAAACCGCGGAGGTCGGAGAAGAGCCTTTGCCACAAGGACGCGTCGCATCGAGAATCTGTGCGCGGCGCGACGAAATCAGGAGATAGTAGAACAGCGCGGTCCGGCGGCAGTCGCTATGCCTCACCACCAGGCACCAGGACGGTGTCGTGCAACCAGTTTTCGTCATCCCGCTTTGGATAGTTGATGTTGTAGTGCAGACCGCGGCTCTCCCGGCGGGTAATGGCGGAACGAATGATGAGTTCGGCCACCAATGCGATGTTGCGCAGCTCGATTAGGTCGCCGGTGATGAGGAAGTCCCAGTAGTACTCGCGGATCTCGGCTTGCAGCAGCTCGATGCGCTTGCGCGCCCGAGCCAGCCGGCGGTCGGAGCGGACAATGCCGACGTAGTTCCACATGAAGCGACGGATCTCATCCCAATTTTGCGCCACTACCACCGACTCGTCGCTATCGACCGCACAGCCTGGATTCCACTCGGGTAGCTCCGGCCAAGCGACACGCTGGCTTTGCGCCAGTTCCGTCGCAGCCGCGGCAGCACGCCGCCCAAAGACCGCGGCTTCCAGCAGAGAATTGGAGGCGAGACGATTAGCGCCGTGCAGACCGCTCATGGTCACCTCCCCAGCCGCAAACAGGCGCCGAATCCTCGTTGCCCCGTGGGCATCCGTCATCACCCCACCGCAGCAATAGTGGGCGGCCGGCACGACCGGAATCGGCTGGCGGGTGATATCGATGCCCAGCGGCAAGCACGTGTCGTAGATGTGCGGGAAGCGACTGCGAATGAAGCTTGGGTCGCGATGGGTCAGATCTAGGAATACGTGCTCGAAGCCGTGCACCTTCATTTCGTTGTCGATGGCGCGCGCGACCACGTCACGCGGGGCTAGCTCCGCTTTGGCGTCGTAGCGCCGCATAAAGGCCTCGCCGTCCGGCCGCCGCAGAATCGCTCCCTCTCCACGCATGGCCTCGGTGATCAAGAACGACTTCGCTTGTGGATGGTACAGACAGGTCGGATGAAACTGGAAGAACTCCATGTTGGCGACCGGAACCCCGGCACGATACGCCATGGCGATGCCGTCTCCGGTCGCGATGTCGGGGTTACTCGTGTAGAGGTAGACCTTACCCGCTCCGCCCGTCGCCAGGAGCGTTGCCAAGGCGCGAAAGCGCTTCACCGCGCCGGTGGCGAGATCGAGGGCGTAGGCACCCCAACACGAGGGTTCGGCGATGCGCGTGTCGAACTTGGAGTCCACTAGAAGATCGACCGCCATATGCCGCTCCAGCACCGTGATGCGTGGCTCCTCGCGCACCGCCTGAACCAAAGCCCGCATGATCTCGGCACCCGTTGCATCCGAGGCATGCAAGATCCGCCGGCGACTATGCCCGCCTTCGCGTCCGAGATCATACTCCGGCTCCTCCGTCCCTTCGCGCAGAGAGAACTGGGTTCCTAAAGCAATCATCTCCCGCACCACGTCTGGCCCTTCCTGGATTACGAGATCGACAATGTCGCGATGGCAAAGATCGGCACCGGCGGCGATGGTGTCGTCCCTATGAGCCGCGAAAGAGTCTTCCGGACTCCACACCGAGGCAATACCGCCTTGGGCGTAGTTGGTTGCGCTCTCGGGCAAGCGGTCTTTGCTGAGCACTACCACCGAGCCAACGCGCGCGGCACGCAGGGCAAAGGTTAGCCCCGCCAAGCCACTGCCGATCACCAGAAAGTCCGCATCCATTGTCTCGCCCATAGCATGTAGAGTTACGAGGGGGAGCCTCTGGCCGGCTTCGGGAACCACCTGGGCCGGCGCGTCCGATTTCCGAAATGCTTCAGCCCGCACCGGCGAAGCGACGCACCATGCGCCCCCAGATCCGGAGCCGGGCCAGATCGGGTGTGCGACAAATTTCGTGGGAGGCAGGCTTCCATCAACCACGCGCTCACGCGCGCGGCTACTCTGAGCTGAGAAGACGCAGTAGCCGCGGCCGTGAGGCCGTGGCCCCCAGAGGAAAACCAACAAATATGACGCACACCCGGCCAGATCCGGGGAGTTCATCGGCCCTGGCGCAAGCTCGGCATGCATAGTACCAAGGCAACATGGGCACGGGCCTCACGTTTTCTGCTTTGTCGGCGCTGCAGCGCGCCGAGGCGCTTCTCGATGCCGCCAGCTTTGCTCGCCTTCCCGGTACAGAAAGCGCAAGCGCGCTTGTCCTTGGCGAAGGAAGCATTGACGGCGCACCTGTATTGGTGGCGTTTCTTGATGGTCGTGTGCAGGGGGGAACGGTGGGAACACACGAGGCGAGCATACTCGCACAGCTCGAGCATCTTGCCGCAGACGGCAGGCGGCGGCCGCTGATCTTCGGCTTCGATACCGGGGGCGTGCGCGTCGAAGAAGGACCGCGGGCTCTTGCGGCTGTTTCCGCTGTCGGAGTTGCGCTTGCCCGGCTCACCCTCTTCGGTGTCCCTGTTGCCGGGATCATCAGCGGCCCGCGTGGCTGCTTCGGGGCCTTGGCAGTAATGGCAGCCCTACCCGATCGCATTCTGATGACCGAGAATGCCCACTGGGGTCTCACCGGACCAAAACTCTTGGGCGATATCCACGGCGCAGCCGACGAGGCTGTTTATGCCGCTACCTCCGCTACTACCCGGCTGGCCAATGGCGATGCGCATCAAATCGTTGCCGACGACCCGCAGGCGCTACGAGCAGCGTTGGTTGGTTTCGTTCACAAGCCACCAACCGTCGAGCCATTGCAGGCAAGGCTGGCACACAGCGCCGCGACAACGCGGCTCTTGCGCGAGAGCTTCCGAATGCAGAACCCTGGGCTCGTGCACCCTTCTCCGCAGACGACAGCACGCCGCCGGGATCTTCTGCGCTACTCGTTTCGCGGCCAGTGGCACCCGGGAGATACGGTGCTACGCGCTGGCCTCGTACACGCAGCGCTGGGCACGCTCTCGACGCACCCCGCACTGGGTTTGGTCGTGGGACCGGAAGAGAGCCTTGCCAACGGCGTCGGCATTGACGAAGCCGCGGTAGTCACCGACATGCTCTGCCGTCTTGCTCAGCACGCACAGCAGCCCGCCTTCGTGCTCACCTTCTTGTTCTGCCAAGGCCACGCGGTGGATTACCGGCAAGAGCAGTTCGGCCTGCATCGAGCCTTGGCCGAATGCCTGCGGTCTATGGTTGCTACACGCATGCTTGGGCACGGCATTGTCAGCATCCTCGGCGGCGGCACCTACGGCGCGGCGTACTTGTCGCTGGCCGCACCCAGCCACCGTATCCTGGCCATGCGCGGCACTTCCGTCGCTCCCATGTCGCCACAGGTCTTGCGCGCCTTCCAGAGCCTACGCGGCCACAAGTCGGGCCACGAACAGCAAGCACAGTTGGCCGAGCTCATTCCTCATATCCGCATGGTCGACAGCGTGATCCGCTTGCCGCGCGTGCTGAGTGACGAACTCACGCAACTGCTGGCAGACACGCGACCCGACGTCGACGCGGCGTAGGTCGCGGTCCTGCGCTGGCGCAGGACCGCGAGGTGCCCGGTGCGCCGGTTCGCCGGTGCGGGGTGCGGCGTTCCGGAGAACAGTCGTGCAAGTGCAGAGATTAGCGATGTAAGCGGCGGCGCAGACGGGATTGGCTGGCGCACGATTAGGACCGCTCCGGCGTACTAGCGAACCGGCCCGCTGTCGTGGCACAGTGGCCGGCATGCTCAATTCTTTTTTGCAGGGACAACGTCCGCGCGTCATCGGCCATCGTGGTGCAGCCGGTCTGGCGCCAGAGAACACCCTACCCTCCTTTGCCCTTGCCTTGGCGCTGGGTGCGGAGATCCTTGAACTCGACGTGCACGGTACCCGTGATGGTGCCATCGTCGTGTTTCACGATGCCACGCTCGAGCGCACCACCAATGGCGAGGGCCCCATACGCGAGCAAACGCTGGCCTCGCTGCAACAGATCGACGCAGGCTACCGCTTCACCCGCGACGGACACGACTTCCCCTACCGGGCACATGGGGTTTCAGTGCCAACCTTTGAAGAGCTGCTACGCCGCCATCCGCATGTACGCTGCAACGTCGAGGTCAAGCAGGGCGATCCCGCGATTGCCGCTGACGTGGTCGCGCTGCTGCGCCGTCTGCAAGCGACCGACCGGGTTCTGCTGGCTGCAGAGCATGGAGAGATCATGGAGGATATTCGGCGTCAGGGACCAGAAATCGTCACCAGCTTTTCCGCGCCCGAGGTTGTAGACTTCATGGGCCGCGTGCAACAAGGCAACTGGGACAACTACCACCCCGCCGGCTGCGCCCTGCAAATACCACCACGCTTCGGCGACATCGTGCTTGCAGCACCCGAGGTACTGAGCGCTGCCCACCGTCTCGGCCTCGAGATGCACATTTGGACGATCAACCAGGCCGACGAAATGACAGAACTATTCCGACTGGGAGTCGATGGTGTGATCTCGGATCTCCCCGGTTTGGCAAGGGTCTGCCGCGACGCATACCTCGCCAGCCACGCGGCGGCTTAGGTCTCCCTGCTGAGCGCATCGAGGCCAATCTTTCCATCCAACGCCACGGCGTCACCGCCGCGGCTACTTTGCTCGCCTGCGATGCGCCGTAGCCGCGCGTGTCAACGCGTGGCCATGACGGAATGCGAGCAAGGCCATCCTTCAAGCCTCCACACGATACCTGAGTTTCCACCCAACCCACGGCGTTACGGCCGCCGCTGCTTTGCTCGCCGGCGACGTAGCCGCGCGCGTCAGCGCGTGGAGCCGGGTGGAATGCAAGCAGGCCCAACCTCGGGTGTTCCACCCAACGCCGCGGCTACTATGCTCGCCAGCAGCGTAGCCGCGCGCATCAACGCGTGGCAGTCAGTCAGCCACCCGCCGCCAAACGCTGGCCAGCCACGGCTGCTCCTCACGCGGCAGGCCGGGGGGACGGTAGTAATGTTCCAACTCCTCGAACCCAGCCTGCGTGAGGAAGGCACGCCACGTCTCCAGGCTATGAAAGGCGCCGAAGCGTCCCTGGCTCCAACCCTCTTCGTCGCGGCCGCGTGGATTCGAGGTGAAAAGCACGCCCCGCGGTCGCAGGGTCGCGTGCAACTCCTGCAAGACGCGTGGTAGCTCCTGTGCCGGCACGTGGAACAAGCTGGCATTGGCAAAGATGCCGTCGAAGTGCGCTGCAGGAAGGGTCAGGGAAAGAAACTCTTGTAGCCAGACCTCACAACCACTGTAGGAGCGTGCCATCTCGACGAAGGTCGGTACACCGTCCAAACCAGTCGCCGTATGCCCCAGACTGCGGAAGGTTTTCAGGTCGCGTCCAGGCCCACACCCAAGATCCAACACAGTGAATGGCGGCGTGCCCTCGATATGACGCAGCAGCGCCGCAACGTTCTGGGCAACATCGTGATCCCGCGTCCCCTCCCAGAACGCTACCGCCCGCTGCTCGTAGTGCTGCAGCGTGCGCACTGAGATCGCCTCGAGGTCGGCACGGAGCAATGGAGAGTCGCGATCTGTCATACCTGGGAGTGAACTCACGACAGGTCTGTTTGTCAAACCGAGAGCCGTCAGCTCGCAGGGCCACGGCAAAGTCGTCGACGGAGGCATATCGCCTGATGCGCCGCGAGGGCGCGGCGTCTCCATTGCTGATTTTCGTGAGCGTTGGAGACGGGCTGCCCCCAGCCGCATCGGATGGAAACCCCGTCGGGTCTTCCAGAGAAGACTTTGCCGTGGCCCTGCGTCAGCACGCATTGCGCCGCTGCCGCGGCTGGCCGGCGACGTGGGACGCGGTCGACCCGCGTCGCCATTCCTCACATGCAGCTTGCGTTCAAGGTGCCATCGTCGAAATCGTCGCAGTTGTGACTCAGCGCGTCCATATCATTGAACATCTGACACAGACGGCAGCTCGAACGCGCATGCAAGCAGCTTGACGGCGCGGCCGTGCTGCCACACGGTCCCGGGAACGCGGTAGGTAGATTGACGCCTTCACAGGCAGAGCCGACAGTCGCCGCAAGCTTGGCAACGACCTTGCCAATTTTGCCATCCGTATCCGCTGCCAGGACATCGAAACACGAAGCTAGCTGGGGTCCCGACACGAATAGGCCGTTCTTACCTGCCAGCCCGCTCTTTTTGCACTTGAGGAAGGCCTTGGCCTTGGCCTCGAAGAGCTTGTTCGCCGTCTTGAGCACGGAGAGCTGGCATTTCGCACCTGTGGCGTCGGCGCTAGCGATGATCGCAGCATTAAAATCGGCACCAAAGAGATCACCGATGAAGTCAAGCTGCGAGGCCTGTGCGGCTGGGTTCACCACCGCGGCAAGGGCGAAGCCAAAGGGGGGAGCACTGGTACAGCTCCCGGTTTGCACATCAACTGTCTTCTGCAACGCCTTCGCAACCTTGCCTCCAGCGTCGGCGCTCAAGCAGGTCAGCGCATTGCTCTCTTCGCCCTTGGCCGCAGCGTCTAGGCACCTAGCGTTTGCCTTCGCCTGAGCCTTGCCTACCTTCACTCCAGCCGCGTTGGTCCCAGTGACGCACTTCTGCTCCGCCTTGTTCTGCCCGCGGACGACGGCGCCCCAAAGGCTCGCATGCGAGGTCAGACCGGTAATCCTTACGTCACCGTCGATCAGCAGCTCACGGCTCTGGATACATGGATTTGGTGTAGCGGTCCCCGGTGTGCCGGTGCAGTCGCCGATGGGCACGCCGTTCCGGGTCAGATCGACGCGCAGGAGGTCGACACCGGGCGGGATCGCCGACGCGTCGATGGTAAGAACGATGATCAACGGTACGGCCACGGTCGCCGGCGGTGCCTCGATAAGCAGTTCTTCAATGAGCGCCTGTACCCCCGCCGGAGTCAACGGCTCATCTGCCGTTGCAATCGCGATCGTGCCACCGTCGGGTGTGGTGATCGCCGTTTGGATCGGCAGCTCGGGCGAAGCGCTGCTTCCGGTGCTGACCGTTCCTCCGGGCGGCACGGTATCCTCCACAGGCGTAATCTTGCAGTCGCTCTCGCAGCCATCGTCATTCGCGAAGTTACCATCATCGCAGGCTTCGCTGGTCGACGCGGTTCGGACGCCGTTTCCGCAGGCAGTGGCCGTGCAGTTGTTATCGCAGCCGTCGCCGTTCACGGCGTTGCCGTCATCGCACGACTCGGTTCCGGCGGCGATGCCATTGCCGCAGGCGCTGGGCGTGCAGTTGTTGTCGCAACCATCGCCGTCGGTCGCGTTGCCGTCGTCACAGTATTCACCCGGTGCCATGGCGCCGTCGCCACAGAACGGCAAGGACCAGCGCGCCAGGCTGCCGGTCGACAAGTTGCCGGCCGAGGTGAGGAAGCCGACCGCGTAGAGCGTGTTGCCGCTGACGATCATCTCGTCCACCTGGTCATTGACGCCGCTGCCCATGGCCAGCCATGTCGAGCCGTTCCACCAGGCAATGTTCTTCGCCGCGACGCCGCCGACGGCGGTGAAGTCGCCGCCGAGGAAGACATGGTCCCCACCCACCGCCAGCGCGTACCCGAAGTCGCCGTCGACCGGCAGGGTCACCCAGGCGCCACCGTCACGATAAGCGACATAGCCCTCGCCGGTAGCCCACAAGCGCGTTCCCTGCGCCGCCACCGCAAAGGCCTGCTCCGGCAAGCCTCCGGCGACGGCCGCCCACGTGCTGCCATTCCAGAGGGCGATGTAGGCAGCGGCCGTACCGCCGGCGTTCTGGAAGCCGCCCGCCGCGTAGAGATCGGTGCCGATGACGGTGAGGCTCCAGATGACATCGTCGGTACCGGTGCCGACCGCCGACCATGTACTGCCGTCCCAACGCGCAATATTGTTGACGGCTACGCCGCCGGCCGTGCCAAAGGATCCAGCCGCAAACAAATCGCTGCCGATCGACGCCAGGCTGAAGACCTCGCCGTCGATCCCATCGCCAAGCGCCGACCACGCCGATCCATTCCACTTGGCAATGGAGCTCGCGGGTACGCCGCCTGCCTCGCTGAAGGAGCCGGCGAAATAAACATCGGAACCGACGACCTTGATGGTCTCGACGCCGCCGTTTACGCCGCTCCCGAGAGCTTGCCACGCGGTCCCGTTCCAGCGCGCCACTCCAGCCGCAGCGACGCCACCGATCTCGCCAAAGTAACCGCCAACGTACACATCACTCCCGGTGATAGCGACCGCGCTCACCAGATCGCTCGCCCCGCCAGCAGCGAAGGTAGTGTCCCAGCTCAAATCGGGGTCGAGGGTTTCGCTGCACGTCTCGCCCGCCGTCGGCACGCCATTGCCGCAGGCGGTGACGGTGCAGTTGTTGTCGCAGCCATCGCCATTGACGCGGTTGCCGTCGTCACAAACCTCGCTACCGCCAACGACACCGTTGCCGCAACCGCTGAATTTGCAGTTATTGTCGCAGCCGTCGCCGTTGATGCCGTTGCCGTCATCGCAGAACTCGCCCACGGTGCGCGCGCCGCTACCGCAGCCGGTGGGTTTGCAGGTGCTGTCGCAGCCATCGCCGTCGTCGAGATTGCCGTCGTCGCACGTCTCGCCGGCGGTCAAGACGCCGTTGCCGCAATTGGTATACGTGCAGTTGGTATCGCAGCCGTCACCACTGACGGCGTTGCCGTCGTCACACTGCTCGCCGGCTGTCGTCACGCCGTTTTGGCAGCCGGTAGGAGTGCAGTTGCTGTCACAGCCGTCGCCATTGTCGAGATCGCCGTCGTCGCACTGCTCGCTGGCGCACTGCAGGCTATCGCCGCAAACATCGATCACCGTATGCCCACAAGCGCCCGCCGCGTCGCAAAAATCCTCGGTGCACGAATTGCTGTCATCGCTACACGCCTGCGAGCTCGGTGCGAAACAGTCGTCGGTCGTCTCATTGCAGACGTCATTGCACTCGCCGCCACCGCTGCACGGATCGCCCGCGTGCCCGCAGCTTCCCGCGCTGCAGGTGTCGGCACCGTTGCAGAAGATGTCGTCATCGCACGCGGCGCCGTCGTCGGGGGTGCAGACAGACGGCTCGCCGCTGCACACGTAGCACTGCTCCACCTCGCAGGTCGCGTTGCAGCCGTCCCCGCCATCAAGGTCGCCGTCGTCGCACGATTCGGGGGTGGAGATGATTCCATCACCGCAGAATGGCAGTACCCACGCGGCGAAGTTGGCGGAGCCCTTACCACCGGCACGGCCAAAGGTGCCGCCGACGTATAGTAGATTGGTCGACGCGGATAGCACGTTGACCGAGGCGTCAATGCCAGATCCGAGCGCACTCCACATCGTACCATCCCACTTGGCGATACGACTGGCGCTGCCGCCACCAGCGTTGGCAAAGTCGCCGCCGACAAATACATCCGAGCCGTGAACGGCAAGAGCACGCGCCACTGCATCGACGCCTGTTCCGAGTCCACTCCAGGTCGAGCCGTCCCATCGCGCTACGTTGGCAGCGCTGCTGCCACCCGCCGTACTGAAGGCACCCGCGGCGTAAAGGTTGGTTCCGCTTGTCGCCAGCGCATTCACGATTGCTCCGGGGGAGTCGAGTCCGGTGCCGAGCGCCGACCACCCGCTGCCATTCCATTTCGCAATTCGCGCAACGCTGACACCCCCGGCGGTCACAAAGCTACCGCCGACGTAGAGATCTGTGCCAATTGCAGCGAGAGACTGACCGGTACTGTTGAGACCGCTTCCCAGAGCTGACCATACGCTGCCGTCCCAGCGCGCAATGCGTGCCGCGCTCACGCCGTTTACGCTGGTAAAGTTACCGGCAACGTACAGATCGCTGCCAACACTGAGCAACGCGTAGCCGCCACTGTTGAGGCCGCTAGCGCCGGCAGCACTCGTCCAGGCGCTACCGGTCCAGCGTGCGATACGGCCTACGAGAACGCCATCGGCCGTCGTGAAGTCGCCCGTCGCATAGAGGCTGCCGGCATGCATGGCGAGCGCGCGCACGCGCCCGTTCATACCGGTTCCGAGCGCCGACCAGCCGCTACCATTCCAGCGCGCCACGGAGCTGGCGGCGACGTTGCCGGCAAAGGTGAAGGTGCCGGCGGCGTAGGTATTAGTGCCATCAACGGCTACCGCGTCGATCGTGCTATTTACGCCTTGGCCGCTGCTGCCGAACCCGGGCGTCGACCACGCCGAGCCGTTCCACTGAGCCAGGCGCTTACTGTGCAGACTGCCGGCTGTTTCAAAGCTGCCGCCGACCAGGACATTACCGCCAACTTGGGCGATCGCCTTGACATCACCGTTCATCCCGGTGTCGAGCGATGACCAGGCGCTGCCGTCCCATTTGGCGATGTAAGGCCGGGTTGCGGCGCCGATGAAGTCGAAAAGGCCGCCGACGTACAAATCGGATCCCACCAGCGCCAAAGCTTGCACCGTGTTGGTGGCATAGGGGTTGCCGACGTGATCCCAGGTGAGGTCGATGGTGTTGAAGCGGGCGAGCCGATAAGCCGTGATGCTCGCTCCGCTGGTGCCGGTGAAGGCGCCGCCGGCATAAACGAAGGTACTGTCGATGGCGAGGGCATGCACAGCTCCATTCAGAGCCGTCGACGATCCCTGGCGAACGGGAAACCAAGAGCTGCCGTCCCAGCGTGCAAGGTACTTGATGTCGGCGCCGTTTACGGTCAGGAAAGTGCCACCGACGTAAAGGTTTGAGCCGTAAGATGCGACCACGTTGACGGTGTTGTTCGTACCGCCCGCCAGAGCCGACCAGGCCGAGCCATCCCACTTGGCGACGCGATTGGCAGCACTGCCGCCGGCACTGGTGAAATCCCCACCCGCGTATAAGTTGCCACCCATCATCGCCAGGCCGCGCACTAGGCCACCGGTGCCACTGCCCACAGCCGACCAAGTCGAACCATCCCACTTGGCGACACGATTTGCGCTAACCCCACCGGCAGTCGTGAACGTGCCCCCGGCGTACAGGTTGGAGCCGTCCACGACGAGCGCGTAAACCGCACCATTCATGCCGGCTCCCAAGCTCGTCCAGGTGCTGCCATCCCACTTGGCAATGTAGTTGGCGGTCACGTCTTCGACCGTCGTGAAATCGCCGGCGACGTAGACGTCGCTGCCGTTCACGCCGATGGCGCGCACGGCGTTGTTGAAACCATCGAGCCGAAAGCGCGCATCCCAACCGTCATCGGGATCTGCCGCAACAGGTCCGGCGGCGAGCAAAAGAGTTGCTACCAAGCAAGCCAGTTGATGAAATGGTTTGTACATTTGCTTCTCCTTCGCTCTCGTCTTCACCTTGGGTACGGCGTCACGTAGCGAGTGTTCTAATCCCAGAAGGACGGCGGGGGTTGGCTCGTGCTACCCTCCTCCCAAATCGCTTCATTGTCGCTGGTCATTCGATCCCCATCACTCCGCTGCTGAGCTAGCTGCAGCTTGAGTTGGCTACTCCATCGTCGAACAGGTCACAGTCCTGGCTTAAGCCATCCATCGCGTTGAACAGACGGCACAGGCGGCATTGGATGCGCGCCTCGATACAGGGCGCAAGGGAACCGCCGGTACAGATGCCAGGAAGGGCAACCAGGGTATCGGTAGCGCCGCAGGTACCATCAGTAGCCGAGCCAAGCTTCTTGGCGGCGGCCGCGACCTTCGCGTTGATGTTAGATCCGATGCGGGTAAAGCATCCTTGCATCTGTGCGGCGGAAACCACGAGGCTGGGGCTACCGGCGAGACCATCTTCCTTGCACGCCAGGAACGCCTTGGCGGCCGCATCGAAGCGCTTCTGGGCCAGCTTCAGCACCGATTTCTGGCATTTCGAGCCGGCCTTGTTGCTGGCGGGCAGTGTTGCCGTGGTCAGGTTGGCGCCGAACAGATCTTGCACGAGGCCGAGCGCTTCGCTCGTTGCGGCCGTATTAACGATGCTCGCCGTAGTGTAACCGAAGAGTGGCGCCGGCGCGCACTTATCGCCGGCCCAGGCTGTTGTCTTCTGCGCAGCGGCCGAGACCTTGCCGTCGGCATCGGCGCCTTGACAGGTCTCGGGATCACCTTCCTTACCCGCCGCCGCGCGGGTCAGGCACTTGAGGCTGAGCTTCTCCTGCGCCTTCAGCACTCCGATGCCCTTGCTATTGATGCCGTTCACACAGATGCGCTCATCTTTCGTCAGGGCGCGCACCGCAACTTTCCACAGACTTGCGTGTGCCGTGTAGACGGTAATGGTCACTTCTCCTCCTCCGCCAACGACGCGACTGGCAACGCAGGGGTCCGGTGTTGCCGGCGGATCCATTGGATCTGGACTGCAATCCTCCACTGCCGTGCCGTTGCGGAAGACCTGGAGTTGGCTGGGGATCACTCCGGCGGGAATCGCCGAGGCATCGACGGTCAGACTCAGAATGAGCGGATCCTCGGCCGTGGCGGCGGGCGCCTCGATGCTGAGCTGCGTTCCGACGACTTGCAGATCAGCCTCGGCCGCGGTGGTTGTCGATTGGATCACGACGTTACCGGCATTGGGTGTGGTGATGGAGGAGATGACGGGAATTTGCGCACTCGGGCCATTGTTGCCGGGGTCGGTGGTCACTGTGTCTCCGGCACCGGCTGACTCATTGACGACCGTCAGCGTGCAGTCGTTCTCGCAGCCGTCAGCGGCAACCATGTTCGCGTCGTCACAGGCTTCGAGATTGGGAGCCGCGGTGTTGACTGTGCCGTCACCACAGATGCCGGTGGGGGTGGGCGTTGCGGATGCCGTGGGGGTGGCAGTTGGCGTTCGTGTCAACGACGGCGTCGGCGTCGCCGTACGCGTGGGCGTTGGCGTCCGTGTAGCCGTTCCCGCGGAAGTTGGTGCCAACGACGGAGTCAGGGTTGGGGTTGGCGTGAGATTGGGCGGGGCTGTCTCCGTTGGCGTCGGCGTGTCGGCGATCAGCACCGTATCCGTCGGCGTCGATGTCACCGGTACGGTTGGCGTCTTGCTCGCCGTCGCTGTCGCCGGCACCGTTTCGGTGGCGGTAAGAGTAAAGGTAGGAAGCGCAGTTTCTGTTTCCGTCGGCGTGAGCGTCGGAGGTGAAGTCTCGGTCTGCGTTGGCGTGCTGGTGCTGGCTGCCGTATCCGTCGGGGTGGACGTTGGTAGTGGCGTAGCCGTCTCGCTCGGCGTGTGCGTCGGAGGTGAAGTCTCGGTTTGCGTTGGCGTGCTGGTGCTGGCTGCCGTATCCGTCGGCGTCGGCGTGTTGCTATTCTCCGGCGTATGCGTTGGTGTGGAAGTGACGGTTGGCGGTGCCGTTTCAGTTGGAGTCAAGGTCTGCCCAAAAGCGGATTCGGCGCACGAAACAAACGCAAGCGCCATCATCGCCAGTGCGGGTCCCAGTCTTCGCATAGAACTTCCCTCCCTGTTCAATCGAAACATCCGCCCGATCTTACGCCGCGTCGCGGTCCGCACCGCAGATTGGTGTTGAGAGCTGCTGCGGTTTCCTTCTTCCTCGCCCCTGTAATGCTGGATGCTTGGAAACCTACACGCCGCTCTACTTCAATTCGCCGGAGAATTGCAAGCACGACCAAACCGACGACCAAATCCACGCTGGCGTCGCAATTCCCCATCACCTTGCTTACTCAAGACTGGGGCTGTGTATCCCTGTTGGTATTGCTCACCTGAACCCTCTCCCGCGTTGAAAACAAAAAGCGGGAGCGGGGCGCCTACGCATCGCAAACAAAGATAAAGATAACGATAGATCCTGGGCGCTGAGACGACGAGAACAGACGACGACCCACATTGCGACACTGTCGAATCCCCTTGTAACGTGCCGCTAGCCTCAACTTCTCCACCAGCCATCAGAGGCAACCGTCGTCGAGCTCTCCGTCGTCGCACCGATCGCAGTCCTCGCTCAGCCCGTCCATCGACGTGAACGTCCTGCAAATGTGGCAGGCCGTCTGTTCCGCGAGACACGCCGCAACATCCCCGCTGCCGGCGCAGTTCATGTACTCCCCTCGGCGGATCCACGAGATATGCCGAGGGGAGGTAGCTTGCGCTAGCGGCTAACGGCGACGACGGATCCGACATCCGCCTTCGATCAATCCTTTAGTTGCAACTGCCATTTTCCTCGAAGTCGTCGAACAGGTCGCAGTTCTCATTCAGGCCGCTCATCCCGTTGATCATCTGGCAGATGCGGCACTCGACGCGGGTCTCGAGGCAGTAGGCGACGTTGCGGGAACTGCCGCAGGCCCCGGGAAGAAGGGTGGCACTGTTGGCGCCACACTTACCGAGGACGACCTTGCCCAGCTTGCTCACATTCCTCAGCAGCTTGGCGTTCAGGGTAAGGTTGTCGAACGGGCGGAACATGAATTCCCACCACGAAGTGCACAAAGGTCACGAAGAAGATCCCACCTCGGCTTGTCCGGCCTTCGTGGTCTTCGCGTCCTTCACATGCGGAAGACGCCAAAGGAGTCGGCGCCTTTGACGACATTGTTGAAGGCGGCGCTGAGGGCGATGGCGAGCACGGTGCGGGTATCGCGGGGGTCGATGACGCCGTCGTCCCAGATGCGCGCTGTGGCGTAGAAGGCGTTGGACTCCTGCTCGATCTGGCCCATGACCATTTCGCGGATCATCTTGTCCTCGTCTTCGTTGTAGCTTTGCCCGGCGCGCTCGGCGGCTTGGCGGCGCACGATCGACATGACGCCGGCAAGCTGCTCGGGTCCCATGACCGCGATCTTGTGATTGGGCCAGGTGAAGAGGAAGCGCGGGTCGTAGGCACGGCCGCACATGCCGTAGTTGCCGGCGCCGTAGGAGCTGCCGATCATCACCGTGAACATGGGCACCTTGGAATTGGAGACGGCGTTGATCATCTTGGCGCCGTCCTTGATGATGCCGCCCTGCTCGTACTGCTTGCCGACCATGTAGCCGGTAATGTTTTGCAGAAACAGCAACGGCACATCGATCTTGTTGCACAGTTGGATGAACTGCGCCGCCTTCTGCGAGGAGTCGGAGAAAAGAATGCCGTTGTTGCCGACGATGCCGATGGGGTAGCCGTGCAGATGCGCCCAGCCGGTCACCAGCGTCGTGCCATAGTTGGGCTTGAACTCCTCGAAGCGTGAGCCGTCGACGATGCGCGCAATCACCTCGCGCACCTCGAACGGCTTGCGCAGATCGTGCGAGCCGATACCCAACAGCTCTTCCGGTTCATAATTATGAGGCTCCGGCTCCTGCATATTTGCCGCTTCCTTCT
>CAZGSN010000398.1:0-6355 GCA_964528465.1 uncultured Binatia bacterium (SeqCode) | reverse complement strand
CCGTACTTGTCACGCTCCTTGAGGTGCCAGTCCTCCCGTGGCGCATGCGTGTGGTTGAGCAGCTCCGAAGGGATGTTGCTGATGTTGTTGAACTCTAGGTCGACATACGGCCCCAAGTGCTGTTGCAAGCGCAGCCCCGCTTCGACCAATGCCAACGTGAACACCAGCGACAACAGCAGGAGAAAGCCGCGCCGCAACCATTCCATGCGCTGCTGCATGGCGCACCTGGCACTGGGAAGCAAGCTTGGTGGCCGATGGCGCGGGGATCACGATGGAGAGAAAGCCTACAGGAGCGATCCGGATGGGCGCCTAATCAAATAGATGATGCGGCGGCCATCCGGGCGCTTCGCGTGCAGCGTCTCTCCTGCTTCAGGCTCGGAATGGTGGTGCCCGCGTGCTTCTTCGTCTGGCAACAGGGGCGTGCGACAAATTTGTTGGGAGGCAAACTTTCACCATCCACGCGCTCACGCGCGCGGCTACACGGAGCTGGCGAAGACACAGTAGGCGCGGCCGTGAGGCCGTGGATCTCGGATGAAAGCCAACAAATATGACCCACGCCCTGGCAACAGTCGTACTGCTGCGGCGGGTTGACAGCAACGATGTTTCATCCGCCGAAACTTCTAGGAATGCCCCCACTTCCGGTCGCGCTGTACGCGGTGCGCGTTTATCGGACACCGCGCGGCCGATCGACGCAGGCGAGATAGAGAGACTCAGGGTTGGCGAAAGCGATCGGGGCTTTGACGTCGGCCACGCAAGGGATCGACCGTAAGGAGGGAGGTGTTCCACATGAGGCGAGACACTATGTGCGTAGTGGACCTACTGGTGATTGGTTCGGCGGTTAGCCTTGGAATCCAAAGAATCGGATTCAGCTAGATCTCGCACGGCGGAGTCGACTTTCCATGCCAGCAACGCTCCAACCAAATAGACCGGGGCCTTCCCATCAAAGCAGACGTAGACGGCGGTAGCGCTGGGGTTACGCTTGCCGATGCTCAGCCGCAGGCTCTGGCCGTTGTCTTGTTTCACCTCGAGCGTGGTCTGAGGTGGCTGGAGGCCGTAGTCGGCCAGCTCCTCCGCGTTCACGGTGATCTCGTCCAGCGTGCGCAAGCTGAGCACGTCGTCGAGCAAGCCGTCGACGACGCGTGCGGTCGTCTCCGATCCCCAGCTTCCCTGATGCCGCAAGGCCTCGACGCGCTTGTCGGCCTTAACGATGGTGATGCCGGTAATGGCCTCGCGGGCTACGTCGACAACACGCCTTCCCGGAGTTGCCAGCGACGCAGGATCGGATTGGCCGATTGCGATCTCGGCGCCGGGCGGCGGCTTGCCTTCTTCGCCCACGTAGACGAGCAGTGCCATGGCCGCGACCAACGCGGCAAGTGCCGTTGTGACACGCCAGCTCATCGAAGCGTTCCCTAGCGACTGGCTCGGTAGCGCCTCTGCCAGGTGATCAAAATCCCAAGCAGCGCAAAGAAACCGGGCAGGATGACGACGGCAATCCAAAAGATGGTCTGGCCCTGATCGCCGGTAAGATAGATGGCCGAAAGCGAGCTTGGCGGCAGACTCTTACGACGCACCGAGATGAGGTCTGGATCTTCTGCCAGTGCCCCCAGGCAGCTTAGAATCAAGTCTTTGTTGCCAAGTACATTGAGGTACAAATTGCTGGCGAAATCGGCATCGCCGAAGACCAGCATCTGACCAAAGGTCGCCTTATTCGGGTCTGCCTGTCGCAAGTCCTCGGTTGCCACTGGAGCAGCGGCGTTGCCGGTGACCATTACGCCTACCGTCAACGGACCAGGCTTGTCGAGTTGCGGTCGGAAGTGCGCTTCTTCCGCAGGAGGCTCCGTCGAGCCCATCCGCGCGTAGCTCTCGTCGGTCGTGAGCGCAATCCGCAGAACGGTGAGGCCAGGTGGCACCTCCGCGGCCGGCTCTACGCTTCGCGTCAGAGGAAAAACTGCGGCTGTGTCGAGATTGGCGCCGAAGAGTTCTTTGGCGAAGATCGGAACCCGCGCCATGTAGCTGTCGGCGCCGTACAGGCGATTGCGCTCGTCGACGACAACGTTGCTGCCCACCTCGATCCCATGCCGTTGGGCAAGGGCGATAGCGGATGCGGAAGCGGTGGAGTCGAGGAGGAGTAGGACGCGGCCACCCAGCTCCAAGTATCGGGTGAGGCGATCTGCCTCGCCATCGAGAAACTCATGTTTGGGGTTCGCCAAAACCACGATGGAACAGCGCTGGCCGGTCTCGCCGGAGGGGAACGCATCCAGCGTTTCCACCTCGAAGTGCTCCGATTCCACGGCCTTGACGACAGCACTGTAGCCGTGGCGCTCGTCGCGATCCTGCGGGCTGCGTTCCCCATGTGCGGTGACGAAGCACAAACGCCGCGTCTTGCGCCGCGTCAGCTTGAGCAAGGCGTTGGTAACCTCTTCTTCATCTACGGCGCGCAGCTCGCGAAACTCGCCGCTATCGATCTCCACAATGCCGGTGCCGTAGTTGTTGATGCCGTAACGCTGCGCCAAAGCCGGCGAGCGATCGAGATCGGCAAGGCGGTAGCTGAGATTTGGGGCGGCCTGCACGAATAGATCGAGGACATCCTGCATGCGTCGGCGTTGGTCACCGTCCTGGCCGTTGTAAAACCCGAGGATACGCACTGGAAGTTTCGTGCCTTGTGCGACGCGCATTGCGCCGTCGGACAGTACAAAAGCCTGGTTGGGGGTGAGGTCGAAGCGGCGATTGTGACGCTCCGCGAGAACCAGCAGCAAGCCAAACAAGCCTGCCGCCAGGGCAACTTGCAGGACGAGCATTGCCACATGCCGCATCGCGTTGCCGTGGCGGGCTGAGTTTGGAGCAGGCAGGCTCATCGCACTCCGAGCCACTTGCGGGCGTTGAGCGCCTGCAGGGTGAAGAAGAGGAACAGGGCCGATACCATCGAGAAGAAAACAATGTCCTGCGTATCGATCACCCCACGCGTGAAGTTTAGGTAGTGGTCGAAAAACGACAGGCGTAACAATACGTGCACGAGCTGCTCGCTAACGGCTTCCTCGTTCCAGGTGAGGAACCAAAAGAACATGAGGATTCCATAGGTGCCCATGGCGGCGACGACTTGATTCTCAGTCAGCGACGATACGAAGATCCCGCAAGCAAGGTAAGCGGTGCCGAGGAGAAACAGGCCGAGGTAGGCCGCGAGTAAAGGACCAACATCGAAGGCATAGTACGAGTGAAAGAGCAGTGGGTTGATAGCCGTGAGCAGCAACAGGAATACGAAAAAGAGCCAGCAGGCGAGGAATTTCCCGGCGACCAACTCGCTGTCGCGCACTGGGTAGGTCCACAGCAACTCGATAGTCCCTAGCTTCTTCTCCTCCGCGAACAGCCGCATGGTGAGCAGCGGGAGTACCAAAATGGTGCACTTCTGCATGTCGAGAAACAGTACCTGCCACAGACCGGTCGGCAGCACGTAGCCACCAAACAGGATGAAAAAGACGAGGTCGCTGTAAAAGAAGTAGCCGCTCAAGAGCAAAAAAACACCGAGCAAGGCATAGGCGACATAGGAGGTGAAGTAGGAGCGCAGCTCGCGCCGGCAAACCACGAAGAGCTTCATAGCGGAGCAGCAGGGGAGGGCGTGTTGATGGTTGGCGAGGGGGCGTGCAGGAGGTTGAGGAAGATGTCCTCTAGCGATGCGGTTACGGCTCGGAGTTCCAAGAGGGCAATGCCCGCATGGTTCAATGCCGCGGCAATCTCGGCGCGCGCGTCGCGGTTCTTCTCTGTGCTGACCACCAGCGTGGTTAGCGGTGGATTGGATGCCGTCTCCATGCGTACGATTCCAGGTACCGCGTCCAAAGCCGCTCGTGCTTGCTCGGGTGTAGCGAGGACTTCGACATGCACCTCGGAGGTCTGACGCAAACGTTGCTGGAGATTGCGTGGTGTATCGACGGCTAGGATCTGACCGCGGTTGATGATGATGACGCGATCGCAGGTGGCTTCGACCTCCGACAGGATATGGGATGACACAATGACCGTACTGTCGCCGCGCAGGCCGCGAATCAGGTGTCGCATCTCTGCCACCTGCTCGGGATCTAGGCCGGAAGTCGGCTCGTCCAGAATCAGTACCTTAGGTTGTCCCACCAAGGCCTGAGCAATACCAACGCGCTGGCGGTAGCCCTTGGAGAGATTGCCGATCAAGCGGTGACCGACGCGATCGATGGCACAAGCCTGCATGGCGCGATCAATGGCGCCGCGGCGTTGCGCAGCGGGCAAGCCCTTCATCTCGACCACATAGTGGAGGTACTCGCGCACGCTCATGTCGAAGTAGAGAGCGACGCGTTCGGGAAAGTAGCCGACGCAAGCACGGGCCTGCAGGGGAGCGCTTGCGACATCGAAGCCAGCCACCTCCGCGGTTCCCGAGGTGGGAGGGAAGACGCCACTTAGAATACGCAGGGTCGTGCTCTTGCCGGCGCCATTGGGGCCGAGAAAGCCGACGATCTCTCCCTCGGCGACCTCGAAGGACACATCCGTCAAAGCGGTGAAGGCGCCGAAGCACTTGGTGAGATGAGAGGCGCGAACCATGGGTGGCGCATCCTATCGGAGCCCACCGAGCGCCTCAATGCCGGTTACGGTGTCGCTCAGGGCTAGGGTGTGCGACGTGATTATGGGAACTCTGCGAAAAACCAAGCTCTGCAAGGGCCAGGGACCCGATAGACTTCGATCGCACGGCGGCACGGCGCCTTACCCGCCGCGGCTACTCTGCTCGCCTACGGTGTTGGGTGGAATGCAATTCCCGTAAGTCCCGTGATTCCACATCAGGTGACGGTTGTCGGGGTTGGTGATCTTCTTCAGGTAGCCGTTGCCGTCGAGTTCCAGGGTTGTCGTCCTCCAGTAGGGTGCGAGGATCGCCTCGGCTCCTTGGTGGTTGAGTTGCGTGTCACCGTGGTCTCGTTCAGAGGACCGGCACCTTTAGCCCAGCGTTCCGAGCCAGTGCAGCCTGACGGGTGTCGAAGGTCAGAAACTGCGAGAGGCCCAGAGTCAAAGCAGCGGCAACGTGAAGAATATCGAGGCTGCGAGTGCCAAGAGTCTCCGAATGCAGAGCGCTGAGGCGTTCGGCTTCGATCATGACCTCCGCCAGTAGCGGTGACGCAGGCGCCAGAATCCCAGCCTGGACGTCGGCCAGCAATGTGTTCAACGAGGCATTGCGCTGGGCCGGAGTGATTTCGCGGCGAAATACCCGCAAGCGGAATGCGTTGCGGAGCTCCAGCTGGTGCAACCAGGTATAAGCCAGCGGCAGTGCTTGCCGCCGCATACGCGACGCCGCCCGGCCACTATGGGTGTCGGGCGCATAGAGCGAACAGAGAAAGCCAGTGTCGGCGTAGGCGGTCACGAATCGCCGCGTGCATCGGTGATCATGTCCGTTGCGGTGGTGCGCAGGAGTTTCTTGCCGTAGATCACTTTCATTCGCGCTCCGAAATCAGGCCTCCGGACCACCAATCGGCGTTGCGGCGGCGAAAGAATTGCCACGGGCTGGTCATACCGGCGTACCTCTACCGTTTCCCCGCCGGCCACCCACGATAGTACGGTGCTCGTCTCGTGCTTCAGCTCGCGAATCGTCGTAGTTCTCATGTGTGCTACATTAATGTGACACGCGGTGGCAGTCAACGAGGCTTCCGACAGCCATTCGGAGTCCTGTGTCTCGACGAAACCCCATCTGCGCCTGTCATGCAGCCTGTCAGCCTGTCCCTCCCGAAAACTCATGTCGGTACGTTTGGCAGCGTCCAGCACGATGATCATGGTGGAGTCGGTGCCGCGGGCAGACCCGTCGCCGACGGGTGTCTAACTCAGGACGGATGGCCGCTACCCATAAATGTGTCGCACACCCTGCCAAGGGGAGGAGCGTCGTTGAATCTTGGCGGCCGCTCCGATATGGCTGCGCGCTTACGACAACTCCCCGCAAGTCTCCAAACATCACCGAGTCTCATTTGCGCCCATCCAGTAAGCTCTCCAAAGACATCTTCGGCGTATTCAGTGCGCGTGCGGCGTGGACTGTCCTTGGCACCATCATTGGCGTGATTCTGGCGCGTCACCTGGGGCCGGATGATCGTGGCGTCTTCGCGCTGTTTGTCCTCATCCCGTCTACTGTCGTTACCTTCGTCAAGCTCGGCATCACGCAGGCCAACGTCTACTTCATCAACCGCGAGAAGGTCCCGGCAGGGAAGGTGGCGTCGAACTCGGCGGTGCTGGCGCTAGTGCTGGGAAGTAGTGTCGCGGCCATCGTGTGGCTGAGCCGCAACTATCTGCAGGTCAGCATCCTGAAGGGGGTGCCAACCTGGGCCGTAGCCTTTGCCTTGGTGCGCGTGCCGTTGGTGCTGCTCGA
>CAZGSN010000397.1:0-2641 GCA_964528465.1 uncultured Binatia bacterium (SeqCode) | reverse complement strand
CTTGCGCCGACGAACGGCCGGCCCGCACCGCAACACTTGCGCGCTAACGATATTGCACATTGGCAAACCAAGCTCCTCGTCGACGCCGTGCCGGAATGGCCGGCGCGCCTGCGCTCGGGTGGTGCGTTGTTCGTCTCCCCTTCTATTGTCGATCTGGAGGAAGACCTCCTCGGCGCCGACGCCGCCTTCCTGATCCGTGACCCCGACGGCCATGCCTTAGAACTAGTGCAACCGCCAGACCTCAATTGAGGCCTCTGCACAAGCAGCCTGAATCAGATCGGGGTCGAAATCGGTATCGGAATCGACCGCGACACAGGTTGGGAAACCCCACGTGAAATGGAATCGATACCGATTCCGATAGCGACCCCGACCCCGCAGAGGAGGTGGCTTGCACAGGCTTGTGTAGCGGCTTCAAACGCACGTCACCGCTCCGCACGCACGGCAAGCACGGCTCGCAGCCCCTCGCCCACTTGGTTCAGGGCCAAGACCAGAGCCAGCAGAGCCACGCCGGGTGCGATGGCGAGATGAGGAGCGACAAGAAGAAACGTCCGGCCCTCGTTGATCATCGCGCCCCAGGATGGCGTGGGCGGCTGCACCCCCAGACCGAGGAAGCTCAGGCTGGCCTCAGCCACGATCGTGCTGGCCATACCAAAGGTGGCCTGCACCAAGAGTGGGGGCAATGCCTGCGGCAGTAGATGCCGCCACAGCACTCGGCTCGGCAGCGCCCCTAGAGCTAGAGCCGCGGTGGCAAACTCCAGCTCTCGTGCGGCTCGGATTTGCGCACGCACCAAACGGGCGTAACCGGTCCAGCCCGTCAGACTGAGCACGACGATGGTGTTGCGGAGAGAGGGTCCAAGCACCGCAGAAAGGCCGACGATCAGCAGCACCCCCGGGAAGGCCAGTAAGGTGTCGATCAGGAACAACACCAGACTATCGGCGCGCCCACCACGAAACCCAGCCCAGGCGCCCAGCGTAAGGCCCAGGCTTACCGACACGCCAAGCACAACCACACCGACCAGCAACGACACGCGGGCCCCGAATATCACCCGGCTGAGTAGGTCGCGTCCAAGCTTGTCCTGACCCAAGGGATGCGTTGCCGACGGGCGGTGCAAGTTGTGCGCGAGATCTTGCGTGTTGGGATTGGAGAGGGGAAGCCAAGTTGCCAACATGGCCACGGCTACAAAGAGTACGCACGCCACTGTCCCTGCCCACAGGCCGCGTCGACGTGCTTGCCCTTCGCGAGCTGCGTCGGGTCCTGCAATCATGGGTTAGCAACCGACCCGGGACGCAAGCGTGGATCGAGGACAGCGTAGAGCATATCGGTCACCAAGCTGACGGCGACATAGGTGAGCGCGATCACCAGAATACAGCCTTGCACCATGGGATAATCGCGTGACTGGATGGCTTGCAGAAGCAAGCGACCCAAGCCCGGCCAAGCGAAGATAGTCTCGGTGAGAATCGCGCCTCCAAGCAAGGCCCCGGTCTGCAAACTGAGGACACTGAGCAGAGGCATCGCCGCGTTGCGCAGGGCGTGTTTCAGAAAGATGCCAGCTTCACTGATCCCCTTGGCCCGGGCGCTACGGATGTAGTCCTCTTGCAAGCACTCCAACAACGAAGCCCGCAACATGCGACTGAGCAAGGCCGACATGCCAAGCCCCAGGGTCAACGCCGGTAGCACCACGTGCTGCGGACCGCCGAAACCGGACACCGGCAACCACTCGAGCCAAATGGCAAACACCAAGAGGAGCAGTGGCCCCAGGCACAAGCTCGGTAGCGAGACCACGAGGACAGCGAAGACCTGGGCCAGGCGATCCACACCTCCCCCCGGACGTGCGGCACCGCACACACCAAGAGGAAGGGCGATTGCCAGCGCGACGAGTAAGGCCGCGGCGGTAAGCAGGAGCGTGGCCGGATAACGTTCGGCAATCGCGGTCGAGACTGTTTGCTCGCGGAGCAAGGAAACTCCCAGGTCCCCTCGCACCAAGCGAGTCATGTAATGCAGGTACTGCGCCGCCAACGGTTCATCGAGGCCGAGTTGCTGCCGCAACTGCTGGCGATCGACGGGGCTCGCGCTCTCGCCAAGCATGGCATCGACGGGATCTCCCGGAACCAGGTGCAAAAACAAGAAAACTAAGGTGATCACGCCAAAGCTGGTCAGCACCACGCGTGCAAGCAAACGGAACAGCAGGGGAGCCATGCGTGGCAAGTATGCCGCGAGTTGGCAGGCGGCGTCCACTGTTCCTGGCTGGTCGTTGGTGGCTCGTGATTGGTGGCTGGTGGTTTGTGATTCGCCTGGCTTTGCCCGGGGCGAAGCCCAATGCCGGTCGGTTAAGGATATTCCCCCGCATCACCTCGTTCACCTTGTCACCTCGTTCCCAGGCAGAGCCCTTCACGTTACCCACAAATCGGGGTGCTGGACACCGGTACCCCGAAAGGCTTTTCGGTGGGAAAAAGCACCATCGCCAGCCGTACGGTGTCCTCTCCCACGCGTTTTTTCCGCGTGGGAGAGGGGAGGGTGAGGGTACCCTTGGAAAAGCGCTGCGATTTACCGATGTACGAAAGCGGCGTCCGCTTGTCCTAACTTCTGTAGGGCCAACACTTTGGGCCCTCACCCTCCCCTCTCCCGCGCTGAGGAGATGCA
>CAZGSN010000396.1:0-3252 GCA_964528465.1 uncultured Binatia bacterium (SeqCode) | reverse complement strand
AATACGGCGCGCTGTTGGTCGGCCACCTTCGCGATCCAGCACACGCAGAAGAACACAACCGACGGGTTCAAGGCCGGCTACAGCGGCTTTGTACCCTCGCCCACGCCAACGCCGTAGCCGGGGGTGCCGACTTGGCGTGAGGCTCCCACAAGCCGTGAGATCGAACCGAGCGTCAAAGTACTCGCCGTCGATTGAGACCGGGGCAACTGAACCAATCAGTTGGCGTAGCACCGGCGCGGCCACGGGAGGGGAAGAGTAATTGACGTTGGCCACCAAACCTGTGTCGTGGCGGATTCCGACCCCGATCTGGTTGCAGGGCTACCTGCTGCAGAGGTTCTCTTAAAGCTCGACCTGTACAACGCTGTGGCTCAGGTGCGGACGCGACCAAGTTTGGCGGACACCCCGCGGCCGTCAAGGGACATCCGCAGATGACACCGATGACGCAGATGCTGATGGCTGAAGGGCATCGCAGCTATCGGCTTCCAACCTACCGTGCAAATCGCGCCTGACTTGCCGACATGATGGGAAATACGGCCTGTGGACAGCTTCCATCGGCGTCATCTGCGCCATCTGCGGATGTTTGATTTCCCGATCGTTTTTCGTCGCGCCGTCCAGATTCACGACTTCTGGGATGGGCACTAGACTCTAGCAAGAGCGGGTGGTGTGGTTGTCTGGCCCGGTGAGTGTAATTGTCTGGCTCATGACGACGTCGCCAGCCCAAGAAGCGAGGAAGGAATTCTCGCGCCAAGACGCAAGGCCGCTAAGGCAAGATGTTGCTCCTCTCCTCTCCGAAACTGTTTCCGACAGCACCTTCGTGCTCTTGGCGCCTTGGCGCGAGAGCTTCCTCTGCAATGATTTGGACTGATTGGATTCACCGACTTCCCGCCCGGTGAATCATGCATCGATGTCAGGTCCTCCCTCGACACGGTTCGATACACCACGAGTCTCCGTTGTCTAACTTACGTTGGAACCGGTTGGTTGCGGAGCCAGGATACGAGGATGGCGTTCACTTGCTCGGGAGCTTCCTGCTGCACCCAGTGCGAAACATTGGGCAGGTAGCGCAGGGTGAGATCCTCCACGTATGCGTCGGTGCCGTAGGTCGTCTCCTTGCACAGCGCGATGTCCTGTTCACCCCAGATCATCAGTGTCGGTGTGGTGATGCTTGGATAACCGAGACGGCGTTGGCGCTGACCGCCTCCGCCTCGCAAGAGAGCACGGTAGTAGTTCAGCATCGCGGTGAGTGCACCTGGCTGTCTGGCTTGCTCGCGATAGACTTGCAGGACTTCCTCCGGGAAGCGGCTCTTGTCGATGGCTGAAGCGCGAAACGCCTCTCCAATCGGACGGCAATCGTCCCGGGACAGAAGCCACTCCGGCAGCCGGGGAATCTGGAAGAGGAACGCGTACCACGAACGCAGCAGTTGGCGCGGCTTGCGGATCTCCCTTTCCATCACTCCCGGATGCGGTACGTTCATGATGACCAAGCGCTGCAACGGTCGCATGCGCCGCATGGCAAAGTACCAAGCAAGGATCGCACCCCAGTCATGGGCCACGAGCACCGTCGATATCGCGCCGGAAGCATCGATCAGTCCGGCAACATCCTCCATCAGGATCTCGATGGCGTAGTCGCCGACATGCTGCGGTCGCTCGGTGCCGCCATAGCCGCGCAGATCGGGTGCCCAGCAACGGTATCCCAGCTCAGCCAGTACCGGCATTTGGTGGCGCCACGAATAGGAGGACTCCGGAAAGCCGTGCAGGAACAACGCGAGACGCGGCCCCTCTCCGCAGGTCGCTACCTGAAAGCGTAGGCCGTTGGCTTGCACATATCGATGTTGGATAGGGGAGTGAGCCGACATGGGGGAATGGATAACTTGGCGCGCCGACGACTACGAGTGTGCCGCGCGTAACTCAGGGCTCGGAGCGGCTTTGCCCGTCCATTCGCGTTTCCGTCGGATGCGGGCCGAGGGCGGCCCGTCTCCACAGACAAATCCTCAATATTTGTAAGCATTGGAGACGCCCCCTCGACTGGGCTCGGGACAGGCGCGCCCTCGCGGCGAATCAGTCGGATGGCCTGCCTAATCGAGTTAGCGGGCAAAGCCGCTCGGAGCCGACGAACTCAGGACACGACGCCGACCGGGCAGCTCACACCGGTTCCGCCCAAGCCGCAGTAGCCTCCGGGATTCTTGGCGAGATACTGCTGGTAATACTCCTCCGCATAGTAGAACTCGGGCGCCGGCAAGATCTCCGTCGTGATCAAGCCGAGACCAGCCGCCTGCAACCTCGTCTGGAAGAGTTGGCGGGAAGCTTCGGCAGCATGAAGCTGCTCTTCCCCGTAGCAATAGATGCCGGAGCGGTATTGCGTGCCCACGTCGTTTCCTTGGCGCATGCCCTGTGTCGGGTCGTGGTTCTCCCAAAAGGTCTGCAGCAGTCGTTCATAGGCAATGTGTTGCGGATCGAACACCAGCCACACCACTTCGGCGTGTCCTGTCATGCCCGAGCATACCTCTTGATAGGTTGGGTTCGGGGTACTTCCCGCTGCGTAGCCCACCGCGGTCGTATACACGCCGGGCAACTCCCAGAACTTGCGCTCCGCCCCCCAGAAGCATCCCATGGCGAACATGCTTTGCTGCAGGCCGTCGGCAAACGGCGGCTGTAACGGGTTGCCATTGACGTAATGTCGAGCCGGCACCGGCATTGCCTGCGAGCGACCCTTGAGAGCTTGGTCGGCACTTGGGATCTTCTGCTTGTACATGGTTTCACCTTTTCTCTTGCTTTCGCTCCTGCCGCAATCCGTCTCGAAACGGCTCTCGTTGCGGTTGGATGCCAGAGCCAGAGCTTGGATAGCCCAGCGCGGCCCAGCCGCAACCGGCTTTGCCGGCCAATTCGATTAGGCAGGCAATCCGGCTGATGCGCCGCAAGGGCGCGCCTGTCCCGAGCCCAGTCGAGGGGCGTCTCCAGTGCTTGTAAACATTGATGAATCGATGAATCTGAGTTGGAGACGGGCCACCCTCGGCCCGCATCCGACGGGAACGCGAACTGCCGGGCAAGGCCCCCGCAACTGGACACTACCCTTGCACTTGCACGTCGGCGCTTGGAAACTACGCACCCCGCACCGGCAAACCGGCAAACCGGCAAACCGGCAAACCGGCAAACCGGCAAACCGGCAAACCGGCAAACCGGCAAACCGGCAAACCGGCAAACCGGCAAACCGGCAAACCGGCAAACCGGCAAACCGGCAAACCGGCAAGCCGCCGC
>CAZGSN010000395.1:0-20201 GCA_964528465.1 uncultured Binatia bacterium (SeqCode) | reverse complement strand
AATTGAGGATGTATCGTTAGCGATCCCAGATCCGGCACTAACGCCGGATCTGGAGGTCCCCGGTCAATGCCGGTCGATTAAGGAGACGACGCGATCTCTTCGATAGACAATCAAGCTGGGTTCTCCTCTCCCCGCGCTTTCGCGGGGAGAGGATGAAGGTGAGGGGTCCAGCCATGTTATCCATTTATCAACGACCTACTCGAATCGGTCGAATGGTGCCCTCACCCCAACCCTCTCCCGCGAAAATGCGAGAGAGGGGGCCGCTTGCAGACATCGATCCTTAAACCGACCGGCATTGGGTCCCCGGTGCGCCGGTGCGGGGCGGAGCGTTCCAGAAATCAGACGCACCAGCTCAGGGGTAACCGTGTGGGGGGGGGCAGGATAATCCATCCAGCGAAGGCAAAGGTGGGTGTTAGCGCCGGATCTGGGTGCATGCGCCATGCTTGACAGGCTATCTGGAACTCGATAGCGGCTCCGGAAATTTCAGCTTGAGGATATCTTGATGCAGCGTCGACTGGTGGTCCGCGGGATGCTCGCCGCTTGGATATTTACGGTATTGAGTTGTGGTGTGGCAGCCGCAGCCTCTTTAACAAGCGGCTGGCAAAGCTCTGCTGGACAGAGCTGGGACCATCGCAATCCGCGCTTTCTCCTCAGCCTATCGTCAACCCAGAGCGTGCAGATCGACCTGATGTCGCCGGTCGATACGTACCTATACGTACTCAACGAAGCCGGCACGGCCCAGCTCGCCGCCGATGACGACGCGGGCGATGGCTACAACAGCCGCGTCACACTCACCCTAGGTGCAGGCAAGTACCAACTCATCGCCGCAACCTACTCCGGCGCGCAGCGCGGCGACCTCACCATGGCCACCAACAGTGGATCTCTATCGCGCTGCTTCTTCGCCTACGAGCATGGCAGCTACGGCGGCCGTTCCACCGAGTTCTGCGCTGGCCGGAATGCCTCGTTCCTCAACGATACATACTCCTCGCTGCGCGTGCCCAAGGGTATGTACGTGCGCGCCACCCAGCACGGAGACGGCTCTGGCCTGAAGCGCACGTATTACTACGACAGCGCGTGGGTTGGGAACTTGTACAACGACATGATCTCGCGCTTCGAGTGGGGCGAGTTTCAGGTCAACGATTTCTTCCTGGCGCAAGCTTCCGATCCCCAGTTCTCGTGGACGGTGTGCACCGACAGCTCGTCGAGCGCCGGATGCACGCGAGAACGTAGCTTCTTCCCTGGTGCCTCCGAGGAAACCATTGCTCGCACCTATAATCTCAACGTCGTCAACGCGATCAACATGGTGAAAGCCAATCGCGGCAACGGGGCGTTTGGCGGCGTGATCGTCAACGGGGATCTCACCGAATTCGGCAAGCAGGATGTCGATCTCGACGACTACATCACCATCTACGAGCACGGCGTGAACAGCAACGTCTATCTCGGGCTCGGCAACCACGATTACGCGAACAACGTCAACGATTGCTATGAGAACCAGTGCGCCTCGAACATGGTCTGGTACCTGAACGAGCAGGTACAGACACTCAATCCGCTTGCCTTCGACTACGGCGAAAGCGGCGTCTACTACAACTTCCCGAGCCTACGCAAAGACCATTCCGGTAGCCTGGGGTACTCCTGGGATATCGGCAACGTGCATTTCGTCCAATTGAACAATTACCCAACCTATACGCGGCAGTGGAACGGCTGGAATTTCAGCGGCGCTCGGCGTGACTATTTCGACATCAAATCGGCGATTGCCTGGTTGCGCAATGATCTGCAAACGGCACGCGCGCAAGGAAAGCGCCTGATCTTGAACCTCCACGACTGGGGCGCGGCAAGCGCGAGCAGCGAACTCCAAGCGGTGCTCCGAGACTACAACGTGTCGGCGATCTTTGCCGGGCACTGGCACAGCACGTTTGGGCAGTACGGGTCAGTCGGTCCCTATTCGGATGGCAAGACCGTGCCCATCTACTTCAGCGGCGCACCGCACTACGGGCATTTTCTGCTGTCACGCTTCGTGAACGACAAGCTCTATGTCTGGAAGATGGTCGTCGATCACTACAACGGGTCCCAGCTCCGCGTGCTCTACAACGGCAACTACACGCCGGTCACGGCCTCGAACATGAGCACCGTCCTTAGCATCACCGGCACCCGCTACTACGAGTACGTGATCAATCTCCGCTAGCACCATCCCTGGAGTTCGGACTAGCCGGCAGCGGGTACGCCCGCGTTTCCCGTTGCCGCCGCGGCCGTGCTCACCGCTGCGTGCTTGAGCCGAAGCATCGCGGCGCTTCTGCGTGCACCGCGTGCAACCGATCTAGACTACATCCACTGATCCCGAGCTGAGCCCTGCGAAGGCGCTCACTACGGCTACTGCCTCGGAACTTGGCGCCAAGAAGCACGTCTAGTTCCTGCCATCCCGCACCGCGGTAGCACGGAATATCCTCGACTCCTCAAGAAAACGGCCGGCGTGCGCCTTTCCCGCCAATCCAAACGGCCGGCGTCTGCGTAGAGGCGAGTATCTTGTTGGATTGCCGCGGCGAACGCGGCGCAGAAAGGAAAAGGAGGAGAGCAACATGAGAAGAGCGATAGTTCTTGGGATCGGCATGTTGGCCGCTAGCTACTACCTCGGATGACCCGGACTACGCAGCTCAGTTGGCGCGCGTGCTGACGATGATCGGACAAGAGAAAGAAGCCCGTGCATGGCAGCAACAGGCGCAGCACCGCTACGACGAGCTTCTCGAGAAGCACGCCAACGCATTCGCCGATCACGCCGCCGAGTTCTTTCTTGCCGCCGGGCGCGACCCAGCACGAGCCCTACACTGGGCTCGCTTCAACCTTGCTGTCCGCCACACACCGCGTGCTCAAGCACTTCTGGTACAAGCAGAACAGGCCATGCAAGCTGCCAAGGATGACTCTGCGGCGAAGGATCTTGGCGGCCTCTCAAAGCGCGCATCCAACTGAGCGGCAGCTAAGGGTTTCGGGCTCAGCCGGCTTTGCCACGGGCGGCGTTGACCGGTGCAGACCCCTTTCGTAGAGTGGCGCCCGGCTTTCGCCTTCCGCACATATGCCATCCACTGAACTCGGATTAGCCGAGATCGGGGAACGCCTGCGTTCCCTTCGCCGCCGCAGCAACCGCATTGTCGCCACCCATGCAGCCGCGGCCGTACTCGCCGTTGCGTGCTTGAGCACCGCTCTACGTTTCGGCCTTGGCCGCGAGCGCTTCCAAGGTGCACCGGCTTGGTTGGCGCTGGCCGCCTGCCTGGCGACAACGGCGTGGGCCGTCTGGTACGGGCGTGCTCACTGGATTGATGTGAAACGCGCGGCGCGTTTGGCCGATCAGCAAGGCAAGCTGCACGATCGCCTGACGACGCTCTTGGCACTTTCCGAAAGCAACCGTACGAATCGCCTCCTGCCGGTGCTGATGAGCCAAAGCCTGGAGCTCGGGGAACGTTGGCAACCGCAGCGGCTGCTGCCGCAATCCTATCCGAAGTCGGTGTACGTTGCGGCCGTGGCTTTCTTAGTGATGGCAACATCCCCTCTGCTGGAACCCGATTCGATCCCTCCGCATGAGATACCGACCCCTCCGGCGTCCTCGGCTGCGGTTGCAGAGGGGGAGGATGCAGAAACGGCCCGCGAACAGGTCGCCCTTGCGGCCGCATCTTTGGACACCGGGACCACTGACGAGAACGGCGCGGATAAAGCCAACGGCAACGACCAGACCGACCAAGGACACGGCAAAGGGGAGAGCGAGGCAAAACGCTCCACCGACCAAGGCAAGACTGTGCAAGGCAAGCCGACCGGCAACTCGCCCCCGCTTGGTGCCAAGGCATCCGCGCAGCTCCCACCTCCATCTGGCGGCAGCATGCCGCAGGGCGCGCGTGCAGACTCAGAGGAGGGGCAAACCACGAACGACCAGAACGACCGCAGCCCGCGCGGCGATGGCAAGCCGGAAGATCGCAAGGGCCAGGGTAAGGAGGATGCCGGAAACCAAAGGCTCGGGCAGCAGGTTAAGCCCAACGGCAAACAGGGCGGCGATCCGCGCCAGCCCCAAGCGCAACAAGGGGTGGACCCCTCTACCGCATCGGCCCAGCTCCCCAATCCGGGCAAGGACCAGAACAAGACTGCGGACAAGGATCCCAAGCAAAAGGGACAGGGCTCTTCTCCAGACGCTGGAGCCGGCAGCGAAGCCGCCACCATTCTCACCGTGCGTGGCGGCGACGCCACAGCCGACGGCGCGGCTCTGGGCACCTTCAAGCTGACCCTGAATTCGTTTCTTGATCGCGTCGAGGACAAGAGCCATCGCCACCGCGACGACAAGCACCCACCTGCCAAGAACTCCACCACTGAAGACGCAGTTCCCACCAGACCCGAGGGAGAACTAGACGACGACGCCCTGCGCAAAGTGACGATTCCCGCTGAGTACGAGGAAATCGTCAAACGCGTCTACGCTCGGCACTAGCAACGTAGCGCGGCCAGCACTTGCTCGTGCGTCAATACGCAAGAGAACAGGAAGCAAGGTCCACTGAAAAGCTCTCGTCTCAGCGGCGACCTGCTTGCCAAGCCGTTCCGCTAATTCGTGAAAGTGGTCGAAGGCCTTCGCATAGTAAGCTCCGATGACGCGTCCGGCACCATCGCTGCGAGCTTTTCCAGGAGTTCGCTGGGCTCGAATTGGGATCTTGGTAGGTAGTGGATGTTGCTCTCCTGCCTTGCCATAAGGAGGGACGCCATGACGACATCTACCCCGCAACAGGCCGTTCGCGACTTCCAATCCTTGTTCTTTCGCCTGCGCGAGCAACTGCAGCGCATCATCATTGGGCATGGTGATATCATTGATGAGATCCTGGTGGCCTTCTTTGCCGGCGGGCATGTGTTGATCGAAGGGCTCCCTGGCACCGGCAAGACATTGCTGGTGCGCTCGCTGGCCGAGGCCCTGCACCTTTCCTTCAATCGCGTTCAGTTCACCGTCGACCTGATGCCCGGCGACATCACCGGCAACCGCATGGTGGTCGAGCGTAACGGCGGCCGCGAGTTCACCTTTGTTCCCGGGCCGATCTTCGCCCACGTGCTGTTGGCCGACGAGATCAATCGCGCCACGCCCAAGACACAAGCCGCCCTGCTCGAAGCCATGGCCGAGCAGCAGGTGACGGTGGCGGGTACAACCTATCCTCTGCCACCACCGTTCTTTGTCCTCGCTACCTTGAACCCCATCGAAATGGAGGGCACCTACCCTCTGCCCGAGGCCCAGCTCGATCGCTTCCTCTTCAAAGTTCTGTTGGGCTATCCCGACACCGACGACTTGCAACGCATCATTGGCAGTACCACCACAGCTTCACAGCCGGTCATCGAGCCGGTGTTCACGGAGCAGGAAGCCGCGGCGCGCGCTCAGGAAGCCCGCTTGCTCGTACGTGAGGTGCTAGTCGCCCCGCAGATGGAGGCCTACGCAGCAGCCTTGGTGCGGGCGACGCTGCCGTCGACCTCCAAGTTTGCTCCCAAAGGGACTGCCGCTTTCCGCGATGAGCAGGTTGATCGCTACGTGAGCTTTGGCTCGAGCCCGCGCGGCGGCCAGGCACTCCTGCTCGGCGCCAAGGTGCTGGCGCTACTCGATGGACGCGTCAACGTCAGTTACGCCGACATCGACGCTGTCGCCGTCCCCGCCCTCAACCACCGCCTAGTGCTGAACTTTGCCGCCATTGCCGACGGCGTCGACCCCCGCGAATTGGTGCGTCGCATCGTAGAGGCCGGCGCACGCTTGCACCGATAACCGCAGACGTCCTGGGCCGAGGGAATTTGCCGTGAGTTCAAAGCACGTTCACCATGAAAGGCATGAAGTCAGGAATCGGAACTACCGTGCCGCAATTCTTCTTCATGAGCTTCATGATCTTCATGGTTTGATTTTCCCGTTCCGAATCAACCTCAGCCGCATCGGGATCGTTACAGAATCCCGGTGCTGTCAGTGAGTGTTGAGCTTCTCTGGACACTTGTGCATGTCGGCAACTAGCCTCGAATCTACCAGCAACAGCCCTGCCTTGAGAAAATGCTCGTGAGCAGCGGTGATCTTCTGGCCGAGGTGTTTACGCCGGCCTTTTTGCGCAAGCTGGATCGCCTGCGCATCGCGCCTTCCGCTTCTCTAAGCGCACGGCCGGGTAACACGCCGATGCCGCGGCGGGCGCAGGCCTCTGGGATCGAGGTTGAAAGTCATACGCCCTACGCCGCCGGCGATGATCTGCGTCATGTCGATTGGAATGCCTACGGCCGCCTCGACGAGCTGCTCATCAAGCGCTTCCGCGCCGAGCGCGAGGCGCCTCTCCACGTGTTCGTCGATGTCTCTGCCTCCATGGATTTCCCGAGCAGCGACGGCAAGGCCCGCTTCGCTGCTGCCCTCACCGGAGCCTTGGCCTACATCAGCTTGCGCCACCACGATCCAGTGCGCGTTGTCGCGCTCAGCGAAGCCGCGCCTCAGGGCCACATCACCTCGCCGTGGTTTCGTCACCGCCAATCCCTGCCCTTAGTACGAGAACTCGTAAGCTCTCTGCATACGCGCGGGCGCACGACGCTTGCCGCCGGCATTGTCGAAGCCCTGCGCCAGCAGCGCGTGGTTGGCACCGCGATCGTCGTCTCGGATTTCTTAGTCGAACCCGAGCACTACCAGCGCGGGCTCGGCGAGTTGGTGGCGCGAGGCTTGTCAGTTGCCGCCGTGCGCCTGCTCGGAACGACGGAGCGCGATCCCAGTCGTGAGTTTCGACGTGCTCAGATGGTCGATGCTGAGAGCGGCCAAGAACGCACTGTCCACCTGACACCCACCAATCTGGTTGCCTATCAACGAGCCCTGGAGGAGCATCTGGCAACCTTGCGGGCGTACTGCGAGCGCTCAGGCATTTCCCTGGCGATTGCCGACTGTACGGCGGGGCTCGACCGGTGCTTGTTCGGCGACTTACCAGCCGCGGGGCTCCTGCATTGAAAGCACCCACTTCGTCTTCGGATTCCAAGGTGGCGGCCTCCTGACGATGGGCTTGGCGAATCCATGGGCTCTTGGGTGGGCGGCACTGCTGGCGGTTCTGGTTTGGCTGTATCTCCTGGAGCAGCGGCGACAGCGGGTGGTCGTCCCGTCGTTTCTGGTGTGGCAGCAGGTGCACGACGAGCGCCTGACCGCAGCACGCTTTCGACCCGATTGGCTCTTCTGGCTGCAACTACTGACCCTGCTGCTCCTGATCACTGGCTTGGCACGGCCCTACCGGGTTGTGCAGGCGACACCCAGCGGCATGCGTCATATCCTGGTGCTCGACACCACGGCCAGCATGCAAGCTCGCGAGGATGCGACGAGCCGCTTCGAGACGGCACGCTACGAGGCCTTGCAGTACCTAGAAGGCTTGCCAGATGTCGACGAGGTAATGCTGGTCGAAGCCGGCCATACGGCATCGGTGCTGGTGAATTGGACCCGTAACACCACCACGGTGCGAGAAGCGTTGGAACGGGCCACGCCAATCGATGCGGGAGGCGACCTCGCCAACGCGGTGGCGTTTGCCGATGGTGCGCGGCAGCGCAGCGAGAAACCGGCAGATGTTCTGGTTTTCACCGACATGCCCGCCAGCTCGTTGCCCTCCCACCTGCGCCAGAATGTCAGCGTCTTCCAAAGCGGCAGTAGCGACGACAATGTGGCCATTGAATCCATGGAACTGACGCAAGGCCGCTTTCAGGGTCCGGAAGGCGCACGCGTCACGGTGCAAGTGCACAATTTTTCCGCGCGCGAGATGCACGGGCTGGTAAGCGTGCAGCTTGAAAACAGCGTCGTCGCTCGCCACGGGGTGAGCTTGGGTGCCAAAGAGTCGAAACGATTCCAAGTGAGCGGCTTTACTCGCTCCGGACGTGTTACCGCGAGCTTGGAGCCAGCCGATGCTCTGACCCTGGACAACGTAGCCTACGGCTGGGTGCATTCGGTTCGGGCGATGCGCGTCCTCTTGGTGTCGAATCCCACTACCCTGGCGACCGAGCTGCGCTCCCTGGCGCCGGCGGCGCGCCTGCAACTTACAGTGGTCGCGCCCACGGCATACACCGAGGAGGCAGCGCGCGCCGCCGATATCGTGATCTTCCATCGCTGGGCTCCCAAAGCGCCACCAGCAGAGAGCACGCTGTACATCTTCCCGCCGACGCAAGGCTCCCCGTTTTCCAGCCACGGGGAGGAGGCAGGTCTCGAGTTGCTGGATTGGAATGCCGAGCACGCGGCAATGCGCGGCCTACAACTGCTGCTGGACCGGCCCCTGCAAAGAGTTCGTGTCGTCGAGCCACCGCCCGGGAGCGAGATCCTGTTACGCAGCCGCAGCACAACCCGCGAGGTCGCGTTGGTCTTTGCGCACGAGTCTGCCGCGCAACGACTGGCCTGTCTCAGCTTCGATCTGGAAGCGGAGCAAATGCTGCGCACCGACAACACAAGCTTCCTCCTGCTGTTCTTGAGCTTGCTCGACTGGCTGGCACCGCAAGCGGACGATGTTATCGTGGTGCGCACCGGCGAGGCCGTGAACCTAGGGTTCGCTGGCGCAGCGAAACTGGTAGATCCGCGCGGCCAGGAGCAGGACATCCAAGCCTCAGACGCGTCGGGGACCTCGGACAACTCAGGCACCTCAGGCACGGCGGGCACCTCTGGCACCTCGTTGATCGAGCCGCTGCTGGCTGGTGTCCACGAGTTGCGCACCGCTAGCTCGAAGCGAACATTGCTGGCCACCTTCGCCGACGCGCGCGAGTCGGACATAGGCCGCACCATGGAGCCAACGGGACGAGTACAAGCTGCGCAAGCCGCTTCGTTGGTCACCGCGGCTGCGCCGCCGGCGGATAGCTTTGAGATGTGGTTGTGGCTCGCTGCCGCCGTGTTGTTGCTCGTGGAGTGGTGGTTTGCGACCCGGCGAGTTGCGGGGCAAGTCACCGCGGCCGCGCCACGCAGGGCAGTCGAATGAGCGAAGCGCTGACCTTTTCCTACTGGCTCGCGCACCTGGATGTTGCCGGCGCGGCTTGCGAACGGCCCTACGCGCTCCTGCTGCTGCTCGCCGTGCCTTGGTTCTTTGTCGGGCGCCAGTCGGGCTTGCTGTCTGCACTGCGTGCCGCAGCCTTCGCTTTGGTTGTCGTAGCCATGGCCGATGTGCGACTGACCGCAGCTCTACCGGAAAGCCGGCTGTCGGTGGTAGCCGCTGTCGACGTGTCGGACAGCATTGACGAAGAGGGCAGGAAGTGGTCGGAGCGTTACGTCCGCAGTCTCGCGTCGGCACTGGCTCCTGGCGACGAACTGGCGGTCGTGCAGTTTGCGGCCGACGCCAAGGTCCTCCAGGGCTCTGCGGCACCCAAGCAACTGCAATGGGCCATTCTGCCGCTACGCAGCAGTGCCACCAACATGGCTGCCGCGATCGATACGGCCCTGTCCCTGTATCCACCTGCCAGCGAGCGTCGCCTGGTGTTGATTACCGATGGCAACGAAACGTACGGGAGCAGCCTCGACAAGCTACCCGCGGCCAAGCTTGCCAAGGTCGCCGTGTTTGCGGCGGTGCCGCCACGCGCCAACGGCCCCGACGTGGCCATCGACAAGCTTCTGGTTCCGGCCGTGCTTCCCCAGGGTGGCGTGTTCCCCGTGCGTGTAGTCATACGCAACGAAGCGCCACAGCGCGAAGCAACTCTGGATCTGCAGGTTGATGGTGAGTCGATCGGCAGCGAGCGCTTGGTTCTCCCCAACGGGCTGCATGCGGTCGAGATCCCCTACCGCATGGATCGAGCCGGCGTGCATCGCTTGCGGGCACGGGTCACGACGGCGGGCGACCACGTGCTTGGCAACAACTTTCGCGACGCGACTGTCACCGTCAGCGGTCGGCCGCGGCTACTGCTGGCGACACCGCGCAAGCATTCTGCCTTGCGACCGGTTCTCAAGCGCAAGGGTTTCGACGTCACACAGATTTTACCGGCAGAGATGCCAGAGTCGGTGCAAGGACTGCTGGGCTACCACGTTGTCGTGTTCGATGGGGTCACCGCCAAGTCGCTCGCCAACCAATCGCTCGATCCACTCGAGGCATACGTACGCGACTACGGCGGGGGTTTCGTCATGGTCGGCGGAGACGACTCCTTCGGCGATGCGGAACTCAAACGCACGGCGCTCGAACGTTTGCTGCCGGTGACTCTGGAGCCACGTAAGCCGCCGAAACCGGAGCGCGAGCCGCTAGCACTGTTCCTGTTGATCGATCGCTCCAAGAGCATGGGCTATCACTTTCGCAATCGCTTCGAGTTCAGCGAAGATGCCTCCAAGCTCGTGTACGCCAAGCGCGCCGCGCTCAGCGTCGTGCGGCAATTGCGCGACAGCGACCACATCGGTGTCATTGCCTTCGATTCGCTGGCGTTCGAGATCGCGCCCTTACGCTCCTTGCGTGACAATCGCGTCGTCCTCGAGCGCGACTTGCCAAGAATTCAGGTGGGCGGTGGCACCGACTTCTACGATGGGCTGCGTTCGGCACTGCGACAATTGGCTGCGGCACGCGCCACCAACGGGCACGTCATCTTGATCACGGATGGCAATACCAACCGCCCACCGGCCGAGCATGACGAGATCATTAGCGGGCTGGCGCGGGCCAAGATCAGCGTTACGACGATTCGTATTGGTGATGATCAGGAAGAGGTCGGCTTGCTCAAGAAGATCTCGCAGCACACCAGAGGAGCTTTTTATTCCGTAGCCAACGCCGACGCCTTGCCGGAGTTGCTGCTCAAAGACACCCACCGGCAGGTACAGCAGACCCCTCAGGGAGAGCAAACGTTTGTCCCACGCGCCGATGCCTCGGCGACGGTACTGCGCGGCATCGACGTGCAGAATATTCCTGTGTTGTCTGGATACGCCTTTGCCCGTTTGAAGCCGCAAGCCGACATGGTGTTGCACTTGGCCACGGCCGACAAAGGAGATCCGCTGTTGGCGACCTGGCAACTCGGGCTTGGACGAGTGGTTGCGCTCACCGCCGACCTCGGGGTGGATGCCAAGGCCTGGACCGCGTGGGAGGGTCTGGGAAAGCTCTTGTCGCAAACCTTGCGTTGGGCAGCGGTCGAACATACGCCCGGAGACTTCGCCGTCGATGCCGTTCGCCGTGAGGATGGAGTAACGCTGACCCTCGAAAGCTACAGCCCCAGTGAAGGCGGGGTCGTTACCGCGCGCTTGCTGGACGGCGGCCAAGCTATGGACGTGCCTTTGGTGCCGAACGGAGCGCGGCGTTACACGGCACAACTCCCCGAAAAGCAGGGAGGCCACTACACCCTGGCCCTATCGACGCGCTTTGCCGACGGCAACGTTACGCAACGAACCCAGGTGGTACAGGTTCCATCCGGTGAGGACACTGCCGTATCGGGGGAACTGGAGCGGCTACAACCCAATCTCACTTTGCTGCAGCGGCTTAGCACGGAGACGGGAGGCGCTGTGAATGCGCCCGTACGAACGATCGCGGGACGCTCGACAGGCACGCGCCGTGTCGACCTGCCACTGGATGCTTGGCTCCTGCCGCTGGCCATGCTGCTGTTCCTTGCCGATATCGCGTGTCGGCGCTGGCTCGCCGTGGGGCTGGGGTAACTTATCCATGCACGACGTCCACGATAGAGTTCTACGCTTCATCGAAGATGCCAGCTCCGCGACCTTTGGAGACCTTGCCCTCGATGTCTTCGCACACCAGTTCGCAACCATTGCGGCGTATCGTCAAGTGTGTGAGCGCCAGGGGCATACCCCGTCGAGTGTTGGCGATTGGCGCGCTATCCCGCCGGTGCCGGCCTTCGCGTTCAAGCATGTGGAGCTGTGCTGTGGCACAGCCGAGCGGGTCTTCGTTTCGAGCGGAACCACACAAGGCCTCGAAACCCGCAGCCGCCACTTCCTGCCCGACCTCCGCCTCTACCGAGCTTCGGCTCTGGCTGGCATGCGCCAGCATTTGTTTCCCGACGTGACATCCATTCAGTTGCTGTCGTTGATTCCACCCGTGGAGGAATGTCCCGAGTCGTCGCTCGCGCAGATGACCGCATGGGCGTTCGCAGCCTTTGCGGGAGAGGACAGCGCCGTCTTCGCTGGCCGTGATTCTCTCGATTTTGACGGTCTCACGGCTGCACTGCGTGGAGCGGAGAGAAGCGGCCAGCCCATTTGTCTGATGACGACCACTGCCGCACTCTTGCGGTTTTTCGACTACTGCCGCGACCGAGAACTGTACTTTCGCCTGGCACACAGTAGCCGCGTAATGGATACGGGCGGCAGCAAAGGTGCCCCGCGCGCCTTGTCGCGCAACGGCCTACTACGAGCGATCTGGAACACCTTCGCGGTGCCCGGATACTACGCCGTCAACGAGTACGGCATGAGCGAGCTGTCTTCGCAGTACTACGACAACGTCATTCGCGATCGCTGGCACGGCCGTGTCAGTCATCGCGCCAAAGTTGGCCCGCATTGGATGCGCCTGCGCGTCCTCGACCCCGGCACGCTTCAAGATGTCGCTGCCGGCGAAACCGGCGTGCTGTGTCATGTCGACCTTGCCAACGCCGGCAGCGCTGTTGCCGTGCTTACGGAAGACATCGGACGACTCACAGCCGACGGCTTCGAGATCCTGGGCCGGGTCACGGGTGCCGAAGCGCGTGGTTGCTCCCTGGCCCTTTCGGATTACTTGGTCCGCTGACAAGAGATAGTAGGACGCGTGACACGCCATACAGCGACGGAGCGCCGCAGCCATCGTGTTCCCATGCTCTGCTTGTCCATTTTCACGGGGACATGGGTGTTGCTTGCCATTGCGCCGCAGTATCGGGCCGACTGGTTACTAGAGAACCTGTTGACGTTCCTGTTCGTTCCCTTGGTCGTTCTCACCTATCGGCGCTTCCGCTTCTCCGACCAAGCCTACATCCAAGCAACCATCTTTGCTGTCCTGCACACAATCGGCAGTCACTACACGTATTCGGAGGTGCCGATCGGGGCATGGTTGAGCGATGTCTTCGCGCTTTCGCGCAACCACTACGATCGCATCGTCCACTTTGCTTTCGGCGTTCTCATGCTGCGGCCCATTCGCGAACTAACCATTCGCAAGCCGGCAAGGATGGGAGCTCTTGCGGTGCGATATCTGGCCGTCGCCTCCATCGCCGGCTGGAGTCTGTTCTACGAGATAGTCGAGTGGGTCGTCGCTTCGCTTGCCGATCCACAAGCCGGCACCGCCTATCTTGGAACCCAGGGAGATGTCTGGGACAGCCAAAAGGACATGTTCTTCGCCTGCGCGGGAGCCTTGCTTGCGTCACTGCTCGAATGGCCGCCGGCTTCCTCGACCAGACAACACCGTGGCTGACATTGGCCTGTCCCAGCAGCGTGATGCACACCCTCACCCTCCCCGCTCCCACGCTGAAAAGACGCGCGGGAGAGGACGGCAGACATCCTCAACCTAACAAGAGCACTTGGAACGGCCTTCGAGACTCGGTGGCGCAAGCTTCGAATCACTACTGACTTCGGTAGGGGTACTCCATGTGCCGTGCGGTGGCGCCTGCCACTTCCTCTCCGTGGATGCGGCACACCACGCGCAGAGCCATGTCGATACCCGCGGAAATTCCGGCAGAGGTGAGTAGGTTGCCGTCTTCGACCACGTATTGCTGCTCCTCAACTGTCACCTTGGCAAAGGACTCGCGCATCCACGCCAGCGACCGCCAATGCGTCGTGGCGCGTTTGCCATCGAGCAGCCCGGCATGGCCCAAGAGCATGGCCCCCGTGCACACGGAGGTGAGGGTCGACACGGCACGGCCGCGTGCTCCAATCCATTCCAGCAAGCGCTGATTGTGAATCTCCCGGCGTGTCCCCCAGCCGCCTGGGACTACGAGAATGTCGAGCCTTGGAGCACCGTCGAGATCGTAATCCGGTTGCACCTTGAGGCCTCCCGAGGCCACCACCAGCTCGTGCGTTTCCGCGATCAGCATGACCTCAAAGGGGGATGGCTCTTCGCGCCGCGTTTCTTCGTTGAGCCGGGTTACCGAGAAGACCTCGAAGGGTCCGCAGAAGTCGAGGACCTCGACGTCCGGGAAGATCAGAATGCCGACTACCGTCCGTTCCATGAAGCTGGCGTAGATCGGTCGCACGCCAAGGTAAAGACCGATTCGAACCTACAAACGTGGGGCATGTCGCTTGCACCGCTGCTAGCGGCGAAATTCCGTTACCAGTCAAATTCCCCTTGCCGCCTTCAGCAGGTCGACGACTGCATCCGGGTCCGTTTCATTGTAGAGCACAACGCTGCTGCGATCGGCGAAGCGGTTGCGTTCGCGCAGCATCTTGCCGGCGACGCTTGGAGTGCCGCTGACGCCGATCTGATCCATCATGTCGTCGGTGATCAATCCAATCATGTCGAGCCAACGCCCCTCTTTCACCATGCGCTTCAGTTGTGGTTGCAAGTCTCCCCAGCCGTGGTGTTCGAGCATGCCCCTGTAGGCCGGCGTGGATCCGTAGAAAGCGATCTGCCCTTTTGCCTTCTCCCTCGCCGTGGCGATTTCTTGTTCATTGCTGCCGATCATGACGATTGTCTGCGCCGCGATTTCGAAGCTTTGCCGTGAACGCCCCGCCTTTGCCATGCTCTTCTCCAGCGCAGGAAGAGTGACCTCACGCACGAAGCTTGGCGAGTGCAGCGGATGCACGATCCAACCGTCGGCGACTTCACCGGCAATGCCGACCATGGAAGGGCCAAAGCCGGCGAGAAAGATGCGGGGCCTACCAAAGGGGTTGGCTCCCGGACTGAGGAACGGTGTCATCAGCGTGTGGGTGTAGAACTCGCCACGGAAATCAAGCTGGCCACCACTCTCCCAGGCCGCAAAGATGGCACGTAGAGCATGCACGAATTCGCGCATGCGGGCATTGGGCTTCGACCAGGTCTGCCCGAAGCGGCGCTCGATATGCGACCGGATCTGCGTACCCAAGCCGAGGATAAAGCGACCCTTGGCCATCCATTGCAGGTCGTTGGCCATGTAGGCGCAGACCATGGGATTGCGGGCGAAGGCCACCGCGATCGCGGTCATCAGCTCCACGCGTCGGGTTTGCGCAGCGGCCAGCGCCAAGGGCAGGAACGGATCATGGGGACCCTCAAAGCTAAGCACCCCGTCGAACCCCTGTGCTTCGAGACGCTGGGCTTCGCTGCCAGCCTGCGAGATGTCACTTGCCAGTAAGGCGCCGTCGATCTTCATGAAGGCAAGGAATAGCAGGCTGTTGAGCCGAGACATCGGACTGGGCACCCACAAGGAGTTTGTCTCAAGACTAAGCTGCGCGGCTCGGGGCTTGGGGTTGATTGGGTTTCACCGGCTTTGCACGCCAAATCGCTTGGGCGGGCAATCCGGCTCATGCGCCGCGGGGGCGCGCCTGTCCCGAGCCCAGTCGAGGGGGCGTCTCCATTGCTTGTAAACATTGATGAATCTGAGTTTGAGACGGGCCGCCCTCGGCCCGCATCTGGTGGAGGAACGATTCGGCGCGCAAAGCTGGTTTCACCAGTCCCTAGCCTCGGGCCCCAAGCCCCAGGCAGGCTTTTGGGACAGCCTGCTTGTGCCTGCCCGATCCCAGCTTACGAGGCGAGGGGGGCGGTGACGGCAGAAGCCGCGGCACCAGCATCGCGCGCCAAGGTCAGCAACTGTGCCAGCTCCCGCTCCACGGCCGAGGCAAGGTCGTGCAGATCGGGCAATAGGTCCCAGTCGGCGTTGAAGCCGAACTGCAAGCGGCCGCAGTAGCTAAACACCGCAACACCCAGGCCTTGTCCCTCCAACAAGGTGACCATGGGATAGGCCTCGAGCATCTTGGCGCCGAGAATGAACAACGGGAACGGCGGACCAGGGATATTGGTCACTACCAGATTGCACGGGCTCAGACGGCGGGTCACCTGCACGACAGCCGACAGCGCCGGCGGGCCTCCCCATTCGGCGACATCATATAAAAATGCCGCGGCACTGGTGCTGCCCGAATGTTTGAGGTCGTCGGTGATCCTGGAGACTTCGCGTAATCGCTTGAGTGGATCGCGCTCGGCGATCGGCAAACGAGCGAGCCACGCGGAGACCTGGTTACCCATCGAGTGATCGCCGGCAGTGCGTGTATTCACCGGCACCGCGGCAATGAAATCGAGGATGTCGACGTTGACGTGACGGTGACGCAAAAACTCGCCAATGGCTCCCGACACTGCCGCCAGCACCACGTCGTTCAAAGTGCCACCGAGCCTGTTCTTGATCGCCTTGGCGTCATCCAAACCAACGGTGACCCAATCAAAGCGACGGTGCGGACCGATGGCTCGGTTGATGGGAGTCTTGGCGGCACCTTGCCACGCCAAGCCGAGAGTCTTGCTCCAGGTGTTGGCTTGCTCCCGCAAAGCATCTGCCGTCCACTGCTGTGGACGCAACCAGCTCTGGGCGGTGCGCAGTATTCCGGAGGGAGCGGACAGTCGGCGCGCAATCTCGTCCTGCATGAGTTCCATGGTGGTCGGGATCGGGCGCGGCTCCCAAGCCGGAGCTGGCTCGAAGTCGTTGTCCGCTTCGACCCGCATCAATACTGCCGACAGGTCCACCCCCGAGACACCATCGATCATGCAGTGATGCGTCTTGGTGAGGGCTGCAAAGCGGCCGCCTTCCAACCCCTCGACGATCCAGAATTCCCACAACGGCCGACTGCGGTCGAGCCGCTGCGACATGATACGTCCGGTGAGTCGCTTGAGTTCACGGTCATCCCCCGGGCGCGGCAAGCGAGTATGGCGCACGTGGAAGCGAACATTGAAGCGGTCGTCGTCGACCCAAACCGGCTCCCCTTGCAACGGGGTGTAGGCAAGACGCTGCCGGTAGCGCGGAATCAAGTGCAGGCGCGATTCGACGTAGGCACGGATGCGCTCGATATCGACGCCACCACCTGCCGCGGTAAGGCCACCGCCGTCGTAGATCGAAACGCCACCCACGTGCATGTGGGCGCTGCTGTCCACATCCTCGAACACCAGGAACGAGCTATCCTGTGCCGAAAGCCGTTCAAAATACCCCACAGCGGTCCTCCTCGCTTCGCATGCCTGGCCTCGGGGATCGGCTAGGACGCCGCGCCCACCTTCTTCGATCGCCGGGTCGGAGTCGGCAACGCTTGCAGTTCCTCGAAAGACTCGCGCACGTCTTGTGCCATGGCCCGTAAGTCGGGAACGATTTCCCAATCGACGGTGAGGCCAATGTCGAGTTGGTCGAGGTAATGGGCAACACCAATCGCCATGCCTTGGTTCTGAAACAACGGCAGTTGCGGATACGCCTCCAGCAAACCGGCATCGAGCAGGTAGCGGCGCTCTTGTGGTCCGGGAATCTCGGTCACGATCAGGTTGTAAGGATGCAAGCGATGCGAGATGTCGATGCCCAGGCTCAGGGCGCGACCGCCAGCCAGTTCGCTGAGATCGAGGAGAGTTTCCAGTCCAAGTTGGCGGTTGTCGGTGGTCAAACGCGAGCGCTCGCTCACCACACCGCGGAAGCGACGCCCAGCGTCCGCCTCGCCCACAGGCAACGGCATTATCCAACCGGAGGCACGGTTGCCTAACATGCCCGGCTCGCTATCGCCGCGGCGGCTCTCCGGCAGCACGACGCGAAACGGTCGTGCCCCCAACTTGAAGCCTTGGCGATGGAAGAAGCGATGCACGGCACCGGCAATGCTGGCCAGCACAACATCGATCTCACTGCCGCCCAAGCGCGCCGCCAGCGCCTGCACGTCGGCACGGCGCAACTGCAGCCAATTCACCATGCGGTGGGGGCCCACGGGGCGGTTCAACGGCGTCTCCACCGAACCCGCAATGCCTGCGCCAACCAATGCCCCGAGCCGGTGTGAACCGTCGCGCAAGTCGTGCCAGCTCGGCACCTGCAAGCTTGCGCCGAGGCGCTGCGTCAGAGACAGGGCGTTGCTCACGCGATCGCGGATCATGTCCCGACCCAGTTCCACGGCGCTGGGGGCCGGGCGTGGAATCCAATCTACCGGTTCCTCAGCTTCGGCCTTCGGCTGCCGGTCGAGCAGCCCCGTCATCAAGTCAACTGTCGCGACCCCGTCGACCATGCAGTGATGCGTCTTGGTTACCACGGCGAAGCGATGGTCTTGGAGACCCTCGATCACCCACAGCTCCCAGAGTGGTTTCGACCGGTCTAGCGGCTGCGAGACAATCGACGAGGTTGTGGTCTTGAGCCGCCGCGTATCGCCTGGGTCGGTGAGGCTGGTGTGGCGGACATGGTAGTGCAGCTTGAAATTGGCATCGTCGACCCACACGGGGTGGCCTTCGACCGGCGTGTGTTCGATCCGCTGCCGAAAGCGCGGGAAGCGATAGAGGCGCGACGCGACGTGCCGGCGCACGCGCTTGATGTCAACGCCGCCATCCGGTCCGACCAAAGATCCACCTTCGAAGATCCAGGTCCACGACAGGTGCATGTGCGTGTTGGCACTTTCGAAAGCCAGGAAGGAAGCATCGAAAGCCGGCAATCGCTCGTATGCATAGTTCGCCATCGGCCGCCGTTTATCGCATTTGCCATGGGGATGACTAGGGGGATTGGTGGCTTGTGGCGGGCAGTCGGCAAACCGATCACCAACGGGTGTGCGACAAATTTGTTGGGAGGTAAGCCTCCACCATCCACGCGCTCACGCGCGCGGCTACACGGAGCTTGCGAAGACACAGTAGCCGCGGCCGTCAGGCCGTGGATATCGGATGAAAGCCAACAAATATGACGCAAACCCATCACCAACCACCACCAGCCACTCGCTTGCCTGCAATTTTGTCCCAGGCAAAATGCGCTGCCGCATGCACCAGCGGCAATGCCCTGCATCGAAGCGCGAGCGTCTCGACAAGATCGTTGCCGAGTTGTTTGCAGACGTGTCACGTGCGCAGGCACGGCGGATGATCACGGCCGGCAGTGTGTTTCTCGACGGCAGGCGCTCGCGGATTGCTTCCCGTATCGTGACTCCAGGACAGATGGTTCGCATCAGCGACGCCGCTCTACCCGCGGGACCGACGACTCTCTTGCGCGTGTTGTATGAAGATGCGCAGTGCATCGCCATCGACAAGCCGGCCGGTATGCCGACGGTGCCGACGCAGATGGCCGCTGCCGGCACGGCGAGCGAGGTTTTGAGCGCGCAACTGCGCGCCGGCGATGGCAAACAAGCTTTGTGGGTGGTGCACCGACTCGACGCAGCAACCTCGGGCGTCGTGCTATTCGCCAAGACCAAAGCTGCCGCCGCCCAGTTGTCGAAGATCTTCCAGGAACAGCGGGCCACCAAAATCTACCTGGCGCGCGTTTCCGGAATCCTGGCAGAGGCGACCGGTACCATTGATCTGCCGTTGGCTCGGATTGGCAGCCGTGCGCTAGTGCGGGACCGAGGCTCCGCTGCCCTCACGCATTGGCGGGTTCTCTCGCGGGATCGGTCCACGACTCTGGTCGAACTGCGGCCGCTCAGCGGACGCATGCACCAGCTCCGCGCGCACATGCGAGCCATCGGTCACCCCATCCTTGGCGACCGCCAGTACGGTGGTCCTGCCGCCCCCCGTCTCCTGCTGCATGCCTGGAGCCTAGAACTCATCCTCCCGGGAAAGAAGGAGCCGACACGCATCGAGGCGGCACCGGAGGGGCAGTGGTCGGCGGGCAGTGGTCTGTGATCAGTGGGCGACGGACAGTGGGGAGAAAGTTCTGCTCTTCCTGACCACCGGCAACTGACCACTGCCCCCTGACAACTGGCAACTGACCACTGTCCCCCGACCGCTGGCCCAAAACTCCTACCTTCCCTCCATGATGCGCAGCGTATCGGCGTACATTCCGCGTTTGAGAGCACCAAGGGTAGCGCGATCTTTCGATGCCAGCGGGGCCACCAAAGCGATGGCACGCGCCAAGACGTCCTCGGCGGGTACTGCTTCATCGACGATACCGCTGGCCACCGCCGCATCGCCGCCGATACGGGCACCGGTGATAATCGTGTCGCGCAGCAGCTTGGGGCCGAAACGCTCCTTGATCAGAGCCGTCATGCCCGGGGCAAAGGGGATCTTGATGTCGACCTCCGGCAAACAAAAGTAGCCTCTGTCCGCGCGCATCACTCGATAATCGTGGGCCAAAGCCAGCATTGCCCCGGCAGCAAAGGTGTGCCCGTTCAGTGCCGCCGCAGTCGCCATTGGCAGAGCCAGAACCCGCGCCATCAGCTTGATGAGATCATCGACGAAGGAAAAGCCCTCGTTCGCACCGTCCCC
>CAZGSN010000394.1:0-3405 GCA_964528465.1 uncultured Binatia bacterium (SeqCode) | reverse complement strand
CCCGGTGCGCCGGTGCGCCGGTGCGGGGGGCTGCGTTCCCAAAACCAGACGCGCCAGCTCAGGAGAGACCGTGCGGGTTTCACTACCGCGGCGCCCATCAATCGAGCGCTGGCCTATGCACGCGCCCTGTCTGCCGGACGTAACTCGATTCTCGACCACCCCTTCCTGAAGTTTGTCCTATTTCCCCTTATCCCTGCCCTGCCTGCATTCCGCTTGCACCAGTACATCACCTACGGCGGAACGTTCGGCGAGTATCACACCTTCGGCTTGCAGGCTTATCTGGTCGCGTTTGTCATTTGGTGGATCTCTTGGGCAATCGGCTTGCTGCTGTTTGCGGCAGTCGTGCGGCTGGGGATCGAACTTGGCACTGCTCTTCTCCTGTTACTCCGTCCCGCTTGGATGGAGCTAGGTAGAAAGATCCTTAGTGGTCTCGGCCGAGCTGCCTTCTATGCTGGCGTGCCAGCCTGGCTGTTGCTTCGCCTCTGGTTCGGGTGAGGAAGATCTCAAGCATCGCATCCGACCGCGTCCGCTACGTTGTTGAAGCCATCGCGTTGCAGGAGTTTCACGAGACCCCGGTTGAGCTGTCGGGGGAGAGTAGGTCCCGTGTAGATGAGCGCCGTGTACACCTGCACCAGGGTCGCTCCGGCGCGGATCTTTTCGTAAGCATCTTGCGCCGTAGAAATCCCACCGACACCGATAATGGGAAGAGCCTCGCCGCCGGTCCGGCGCAGGATACGAATGACTTCGGTGGCACGCTGCCGCAGTGGGGCACCGCTGAGTCCTCCGCTTTCCAAAGTCGGATGGCGCAAGCCCTCGCGTCGCAGTGTCGTGTTGGTTGCGATCAAGCCGTGCGCACCGGCGTCACGGGCCACGGCAGCAACGTTGGCGAGAGACTCGTTGGCAAGGTCGGGGGCTATCTTCACCAGGATCGGTCGCGGCGAAATGGCATGCTCGCGTGCTAGTCGTTCGTTGTCACGGCAAACGCTGGACAACAGCTTCGCCAGTTCCGCTTCGGCTTGTAGGTCGCGCAGCCCCGGGGTGTTGGGAGAGCTGACGTTGAGGACAATGTAGGAAGCAAAGGCGAACAGCTCGCGCAGGCTGCAGGTGTAATCGGTTGTGGCCTCGGCCAAGGGTGTGACCTTCGACTTCCCGATGTTGATGCCGATCGGTACGCCGGGCGGATGGTGGCGCCACAAAGCTGCAAGGCGAGCGGCGACAGCATGGGCACCGTCGTTGTTGAAGCCGAGGCGATTGATCAAGGCCGCGTCTTCGACGAGCCGGAAGATGCGTGGTCTTGGGTTGCCGGGTTGCGACAGCGCCGTGATGGTGCCGAGTTCCGCGAACCCAAACCCCATGCGCGACCAAAGGTGTGGCGCACGAGCATTCTTGTCGAGCCCGGCAGCGAGCCCGATGGGATTGCGGAAATGCAGGCCCCATACGTCTTGTACGAGAGTTGGGTGGGAGAAAGGATAGGGATTGGGCAGACGTGCGGCGACCAGCTCCGCCGCGGCAAGAAGTCGGAAAATAAGGTTGTGTGCACGCTCGGGATCGAAACGAAACAGCACTGGGCGCAAGCGTGCGTAAAGGCTCATTGGGGAGACTCAGCAGGAGTTACAGACTTCCCAGCGTGGCCACGGTTGCAACCAAGTCGAGGACAACATCGGATTGGAAAAAGTCTCACCACAGAAAACACGGAGAGCACCGAGAAGATCGTGGCGCGAGGAAAAGCGCGCGGCTTTGGCTTCTTCATCCCTGTGGCCTCTGTGCCTCCGTGGCGAAATCGCCGAGGACCCATAGACTCGGCGGGGTTGCGCGTCCCGACGGATTCATTCGGTTTGGCGGCGTGGAGCTTCGTGCACCCCACCGGCGCGGAGAATGGCGATGGTCTCGTCGTCGGAGTTACGAATGACGTAGCGATCTCCTGAGTTCCGATTGGCAACCGTGTGCGCCTCGATGTCGACCCGCAGGCGATCTCCATTCTTGATGGCGGCGGTTTCTTCGACGATCAAAGCAGGTAGCCCGGCGTGCAGGGCGTGGCGATAGAAGAAACGTCCAAACGATCGGGCAATGACAGCGGCGATCCCTGCCTGTTTCAGAGCAAGGGCGATAGTTCGATGCGTGGCGTCAGAGGCAAAGTCGTGGCCGGCAATCAGAAAATCGCCAGGCTGCAGATGCTGTAGGAATGCCGCACCGCGTGCGGCAAACAGACGCGGCCGCAAGCGTGCCGGCTCACCATGCAAGAGTTCGGAGGCCAAGATGTCGTCGCTGCGCACGTCGTTCCCCACGACCCACGCCGTCCCCGTGGTCGCCAGCAGCCCATCCTCTGGGGCAATGAGATCCTGATACTTTGCCACGTCGCTGTTCGTACCTTGGAAACGGCGGCGGGTAAACCGCCGGGTGCACGGTGCGCCGGTTCCTCGGTGCGGGTTGCCGCTTGCGGCTTGGCCGTTGGCGCTGAGGAGATGCACGGGAGAGGACACCGATCCTTGCTGCCTTTCCATTCTGCTGGCGGTGTCCAGCACCCCGATTTGTGGGTAAGGCTAAACTATGAAGCCCAAACCTCTTGAACGCCGTTCAAGATTTCCAGGCCGTAGACCGGAGGCTGTAGACCGTAGGACGGAAGTGATGGAGCCGCCGATTTCCGACCTACGGCCTCCAGTCTACAGCCTACTGCCTGCGCGGCCCGCTCCGGCCCTTCAGACTTTGGTTGCGGCCACGAGGCCGCGCTGAGGGCAGAGAGCCTGGAAACGAGTATCAATGTTTGTAGGCACTGGAGACGCCCCCTCGACTAGGCTCGGGACAGGCGCGCCCTCGCGGCGCACCAGCCGGATTGGCTTGCTAATCGAATTGGCGGGCAAAGCCGGCTCTGCCTGGAACCCCCCTGGGCTTCGAGGCTCTGCCTCGTGCGGTGAAACTCGAACCTGTCCCTTCTTCCTAGCGGCTGGCCAGCGCTACGCGGCCGCATCCGAATCATGTCGCAAACTTCGGTTGGTGTCGGATCCGCTGCGTTGATTCGCCTGGCTGGCGCTGGTAGGCATCGCGCCTTTGCAGATTCACGAGGAGGCCCTGTGGCGACAATGAAAACTCGATTGGGCAATCACCCGCGCATTGCTCCCAAGCGTATCGATTCCAAGACCAGCATCACCGAACTCGTCGACCAGACCTTTCTCGCCTACAACGCAGCGCGTCTGCGCGAGGCTTGCCAGCTCTTCGTGCGTAAGATGCTGGAGGACGACGTCACCATCGGCGTCAGCTTGACCGGTGCGATGACGCCGGCGGGCGTGGGCATTGCCGCTTTGATTCCGCTGATCGAGGCGGGATTCATCGACTGGATGACGAGCACGGGTGCCAACCTCTACCACGATACCCACTTCGGGATTGGCCTGAAGATGCATCAAGGCACCC
>CAZGSN010000393.1:0-2337 GCA_964528465.1 uncultured Binatia bacterium (SeqCode) | reverse complement strand
GTGACGGCGCTAGGGATCTCTGCTGATGTGGCCCTGCAACCAGATCGGGGTCGGAATCACTATCGGCATCGGCCGCGACAGAGGTTGGGAGATACGCCCTAAAATGGAATCGATACCGACTCGGACCGGCATTGGGCTTTGCGCGCCAATTCGCATTTCCGTTGGATGCGGGCCGAGGGCGGCCCGTCTCCAAAGATGAATCGTCAATGTTCGTAAGCAGTGGAGACGCCGCGCCCTCGCGGCGCGTCAGCCGGATCGCTTGCCTAATCGAATTGGCGGGCAAGAAGACCCCGATCCCCAGAGATGGGGACTTGCACGGATTTGGGCAGTGGTTCCCTGACCTTTCGCTTCACGCGGAGGGTGTGGCGACGCGCCGAAGGGAATCAATATCGGGGACGAGGACGGTTTGCCGGGAGTAGCGGATCAGTCCTTTGGCCATCAGTTCAGACATGGCCCGGCTGATGCGTTCGCGTGAAGCGCCGATCATCTCGGCGAGATTCTCGTGGGTGATCGGTAGATCAATGCGCGTACCGCCGGCCTCATTGGTGCCAAAGGTGGTGGCGAGGTCCAGAAGCGTAAGTGCCAAGCGGCCGCGCAGGTCGAGAGCAACACAGTGCACCAAGCGCATGGAGAGACGGGCTTGCCGTTCCAGGACACGATTGAAGAAGCGCATGGCCACCGATGCCGGTTGGTTGCCGAGTTCACGTTCGAAGTCGCGCCGCGGCACCAAGGCCAAGGTAGCGGCGGTAAAGGTGTCGGCGGCGCTCCAGCGTGGTCGTTCTCTCTCCATGAGCGGGAAGCCAAAGAGCGACCCGGCTGGGTAGAACGCACACAAGATACGTTGTCCGCTCGGCAGGAGTACCGACATGCTGATGACGCCATCGAGGACGATGAACAGGTAGCTGCGATGAGTTCCTTGCGGGTAGACCGAATGGCCGCGTGGAAAGGTGCGGATAGAGGCAGCATCGAGCCAGGTGTCGATGCTGCTACGTTCCAGGCCCCATTGCTGCGCAATCTGTGCCCGCAGGCGGGCGCTGGGTGAAAAATCGTTCCTCTGTGACATTGGTCACGGAAGATGTTGGCCGGTGGCCCTATGGGATGCAACCGATTCCCATAATTTTTCGGGTGGCCGTAGCGGCACCCAAAAGGAGAGCATGACCGATGTCTGACTACACGTTGATTTCTGCCGACTCGCATGTGGTGGAGTCGCCCGACCTTTGGAGCAAGTGGTTGCCCAAGGAGTTTCTGCCGCGGGCGCCCAAGCTGGTGAAGGATGCCGAGGGTGGGGACGCCTGGCAGTACCGAGAGGGAACGCCTCCGGTTCCACTGGGTTTGGTGACCACGTACTTGGGGCGCACCTATGATCAGTTCAAGTGGACGGGTGCCAAGTACGACAAGATCAACAAGGGCGCCTACATCGGGTCCGAGCGCATCAAGGAGCAGGACTACGATGGCGTGTCGGCCGAGGTGCTCTACCCCTCGCAGCGCACCATGCGGCACTTCATGCTCGACGACGATGCCGAGTTCCACAAACAAGGCATCCAGGCCTACAACAACTGGATGGCCAAGGAGTACATGGCGGCCAATCCCAACCGGCTGATCGGCTTGGCGCAGATGCCCAATATTGGCGTCGGCCCGATGATCGAGGAGATGCGACGCGTCAAGGCGCTGGGCATGCGCGGCGTCATCCTGTCGACCTGGCCTGGTGGCGGTACGGCAATGACCGTCGACGACAATGCCTTCTGGGAAGAGTGCGTGAAGCTCGACATGCCGGTGAGCATCCACCTCGGGGTGGCCTCGAAACAGGGGGCCAAGCCGCAGACTTCTACCGGAGTCATGGAAGCGCAGGGGTTGTTGAGCTCCGGAGCCAAGACCGTGGTTGGCTACTCGTGTGCTGGTTTGGACAACATGCCGGTGATCATTGCCGAGACGATTCTCGGCGGGTTGTTCGACAGGTTCCCCAAGCTCAAGTTCATCTCCGTCGAAGCCGGGGCTGGCTGGGTTCCGTATTTCCTAGAGCAAATGGATGACCGCTACTACCGTAATCGCGGCTGGGCCAAGGTCGAGCTGCAGATGAGCCCGAGCGAGTACTTCCATCGTAACTGGTCGCTGACCTTCGTGCGCGACTTCTATGGCGTGCGCAACCGCCACGCCGTCGGCATCGACAGCATGATGTGGTCGACGGACTACCCGCACCACATCTGCGACTGGCCGTATTCGAAGCGTCTGGCGCAAGACATGTTTGCCGGCGTGCCCGACGACGAGCGCTACGCCATCTGCGCCGGCAACGCCAAGGCTCTGTATAAGCTGGATTAGCGGTGCTCGGTGTGCCGGTGC
>CAZGSN010000392.1:0-5462 GCA_964528465.1 uncultured Binatia bacterium (SeqCode) | reverse complement strand
GTGGGCGGGCGACCGGGTAAGGGTTCATGATCTCACTGCACCAGAGTTCCGATTTGGAAGATGGGCAAATACAGTGCGATAAGGATGCCGCCGACAATGACTCCAAGGGTGGCGATAAACAGCGGCTCGATAAGCGCGGTGAGATTGCCAAGAAGGTGGTCCACCTCGTCTTCGTAAAGCTCGGCAATCTTGAGCCAGGCCCCTTCGAGCGTGCCTGTGCTCTCGCCGATAGCGACCAACTGACAGACATTGCTCGGGAACAAGCCGTTCGCCGCGAGTGCGTGCGCCAGGGGTTCGCCGCCACGAACGCGCGCCGAAATACTCGCCAGTTCTTCTTGATAGACGAGACTGGTGCTGGCATCGGCACCGAGCCGCAGAGCCTCCAGCAACGGCACGCCCGCGGAGATCACGGCGCTAAGCACGCGTGCTTGGTTGGCGATTTCGACGTGTCGGCGAGCCTTGCCAAGCACGGGCACGCGCAACAGCGTATGTTCGCATCGCCGCCGCCAGTGCGGCGTTTGGAGGAGACGGTGCAATCCCATCAGCAGGAGCGCCGCAGCCACGGCGGCTGGCAATGCCGCATGCGTGACCATCGCGGACATTGCCACGACGATTCGCGTCGGCAACGGCAGGGCCTGACCGAAGCTCTGAAACAGCTCAGCAAAGATCGGAACCACAAACACCAGCAACCCACCGGTAACCGCGGTGGCAACGATAACGACTAGGGCAGGGTAGAGCAGTGCCGACTGCAGGCGCTTGCGTAGTGCAGCATTGCGCTCCAGGTGTGCAGCGAGCTGCGATAAGACGCGCTCCATATCGCCGGTTGCTTCGCCTGCGGCGACCATGGCGGTGTAGAGCCTGCCGAAGACCCGCGGATGATCGCGCATGGCATTGGCGAGCGACTCGCCCGCTTCCAGGCGGCAGCGGAGATCAGTGAGAAGCGATGCCAGGGGATTGCCGTGATGTTGCTGCGCCAGGGCATCAAGCGAACGCACCAGAGGCAGCCCCGCTTTCGTCATCACGGCAAGCTGTCGAGTCAGTAAGGCCAGCGCGCGTGGCGATGCACCGCGCTGCCACCCTCGTGCCCAGGCGCGTCGCGGGCTTGCCTCCACGACCCATGTCAGCGGCACCACGTGGCGTTGAGCCAGGGCCAGGCTGAGAGCAGCGTCGTTCGCCGCCTCGAGCACGCCGTTCACGAGCTTGCCGTTGGCTGCGATTCCCTGCCATCGGTAGCTGGTCATTGCGTCCTCAGGGATTTGAGCGCAGGCGAGGTGCCTCTCGGGATTACGCCACGTTCCTGCAGTTCTGCGAGGGCCTGCGTCATGGTGCGCGAGCCGGAGTGTGAGTGACCCAATTGCATGGAGCTGTCGAGTTGGTGTGTCTTGCCCTCGCGAATAAGGTTGCGAATCGCCGCGGTGGCGCGCAGCACCTCGATGGCCGCGACACGGCCGCCGCCATCGGCGCGGGCAACGAGCTGCTGGCACACCACGACTTCGAGAGTGCTCGCCAGTTGTGCGCGGATTGGCCCTTGGCCAGAGGGCGCAAACATATCGATGACACGCTGCACGGCTTCGACTGCGGAGCCCGTGTGCAGGCTGGAGAATACCAGGTGTCCGGTCTCAGCGACTTCCAAAGCCGCGGCCATGGTGTCGCGATCGCGAATCTCCCCGATCAGCACGACATCCGGGTCTTGCCGCAAGACGTTGCGCAGAGCTTCCGCATAGCCGGGGACATCGCCGCCCAGCTCCCGTTGGGTGATTAGTGCCCGCTGCGGCCGATGGACGTGCTCGATCGGGTCTTCGAGCGTAACGATATGAGCGTCACGCTCTAGATTGATGCGGTGCAGTAGAGTCGCCAGCGTTGTCGACTTGCCGCTGCCGGTCGCGCCCGTCACCAGGATCAGTCCTTTGCGTAAGGCGACGACATCGCGCGCCCAGCTCTCGCCATCCAACAATCCCACCGGCAGAGTGTCGGCCAAGAGGCGAATGGCCGCGGCGGTTGTGCCGCAGCGGCGAAACACGTGCACGCGACAGCGGGTGCCGTCCGCCAGCGCCAGGGCCAGGTCGTAGGCTCCTTGAGCAAGAAAGGCCTCCCGCTGATCGGGCGACAACAAAGCCTTGTACAGCACGCTGGTGTGTTCCTCGCGCAGCGTGTCATGCGGAAGGACCCGCAGGCTGCCGTGCACGCGCAGCATGGGTTGAACTCCTGTGCCGATGTGAAGGTCCGACGCGCCGTGCTGCCGTGCCTCCATAAGTAGGGCGTGGAGCCAGTCTAGTTCGCTGGTGAGGGCTGGGTTGGAGGCGGGGGAAGCATCAGTAACTGGAGCGGGTCTAGGGTGGTGCATGCGTACAACCTGGGTAGTCAACGCAAGGTCGCGCTGAGGATCTCTTCCATGCTGGTCACGCCCTCGCTTACGCGTCGCAGACCGCTGTCTCGGAGGCTGGAGGATCCTTGTGCATGTGCCATGCTGCGCAGTTCCTCTTCACTGGCCGAGCGCAGGATGAGTTGCCGCAGAGAGTCGCTGGCAGCAAGGACCTCGTAAATCGCCAGGCGTCCGCGGTAGCCCGTTCCATTGCATTGCGGACAGCCCCGACCGCGTGTGTTGTGCGCCGCCGTTGCGGGCTTGTCTGTAAGGGACGGCGCGCGGGCTTCTTGAGTCAGGATATCGGGGATGGTGCATTGACGGCAGGTGCGACGTACCAACCGCTGCGCCACTACCAGGTCGAGAGATGCGGCAATGAGATATGGCTCCACGCCCATGTTTACCAAACGGGTGATACTGGCCACGGTGTCGTTGGTGTGCAGCGTAGACAGTACCAAGTGGCCGGTCAGTGCCGCTTTGACGGCGATGGCCGCGGTATCGCCGTCGCGAATTTCGCCGACCATGATGACGTCGGGGTCCTGACGTAGAAAGGCGCGCAAGGCGGTAGCGAAGGTAAGGCCAATGTCTTCATTGATCGGGACCTGGTTGATGCCTGGAATCTCGACTTCAACCGGATCCTCGGCGGTCAAGATATTGCGCGATTCCCGATTCAGCTCTTCGAGCGCGGCATACAGGCTCGTGCTCTTGCCGCTACCGGTTGGCCCGGTAACCAGGATGAGGCCGTGCGGACGCTGCAAGGCCTGACGGACCAAGTCGAGCTGCGGTGGGTCGAGTCCAAGGCTTTCCAGTCCTAAGCGTGCCCGGCGCTGGTCTAGAATGCGCAAGACGGTCTTCTCGCCATGCAGTGTCGGCAGCACCGAGATGCGGACATCGACGGCCTCGCCAGGTGCCAGGGTTAGTTTGAGGCGGCCGTCCTGCGGGAGTCGGCGTTCGGCAATGTCGAGATCTCCGAGAATCTTGATGCGTGAGCCAATTGCATTCTTGAGCTGGTGCGGGGGACGCAGGACCTCGCGCAAAACCCCATCGCAACGGTAGCGCACGCGTACGGCCTCAGCGCTGGGCTCGATATGAACATCGCTTGCGTTGGCCTGAATGGCCTCGGACAGAATCGCTTGCACGAGGCGGATGACCGGCGCGTCGGCACCGTTGCCAAGGTCGGTAGGGATAGCTTGCGGCTCTGGCGTCGAGCTTCCGGTAGTCGGCACAGAAGGGCCAGGGGGATAGTACTTGTCCAAGGCGCTACGGATGTCGGAGAGCCGGCCTGGAAGCGGGCGGATGTCGTAGCGAGTAATGAACTTGAGTTCGTGGATCACAGCCATGTCGGTCGGATCAACCATGGCGACAGTGAGCTGCGACGCGCTCAAGCGCACGGGCATGAGAAAATGCTTGCGGGCAAGGGCCGCGGAAACCAGGCTGGCGATCTCCTTAGGAATAGCCTCAGGCGATGGTTCCCAAGCCGCTATTCCGGACTCGCGCCGTAGAAGATCTACCACCTGCTCCTCGCTGACGACGCCAGCCTGGATCAGCGACACCACTACGGCCTGCGCTTGCGCCGCGCTCTTCGCGGGCGCTGCTTCTAGTGTGACGAGGCCTGCCCTTACCAGAAGCTGCAAGAGGCGGCTGTTGCCTACGTCGCGTAACCCTGACGTCGATGTGCCGAGCGCATTGGCCGGTGAAGGTACTGTCGCGCCATGGGCCGCTTCGAAATGGGCCGCTTCGAATCGAGGAGGTGATGGCGAGCCGGTACTAGCGATCATGCTCGGAGGCAAAGCACGAAACTCGCCAACCGGTCCGGCAATGCCACAGTAAGTGCTGCGGTAGAAATGTGGATTGGTTGTACTCACTGTGAGTCGGACACAGGCCGGACACGTGGTGCGCAGAGTGATGGCGAGGCAACGGAACTCCGAGGGATCCGAAGCGCTCGCCCCTGACTTGCCACGCGCAGGTGGCTGCCGTCGTGGCTGAATACATTGCGTTTCCTGGGGTTGCCCGCCGTCGCATCCAAGTCGGCCGTCGTGGTGCGCTAGGGTCAACGGACTACGAAGACGCCCTTGACACTGGCTGCGTGCGACGAGGAAGGCGCGGTTACGACGGCTCGCCGAGGTGTGCAGGACAACCCCAACCTGCACCCGTTGCCTTCGCGCGAGGTCCTCTTCCTCCGGGCGTCTTGCCCTGGCCATATTGCCTCGTGCCCTTGCGGGTGCGGGCAGATCTGCGCGGTGTAAGCCTTCGGCGGGTGGACCGTCGCTTCCTTGCGAGCCTATTGGGGAACCTCTGCAAGAGTCGGTGCAAGTCGCCTCCTTGCGGGGTCGGGGTCGCTATCGGAATCGGTATCGATCTCATTTGACGCGGAATCTCCCCACCTTTGCAAGCGGCCGATTCCGACCCCGATTCCGACCCCGATCTGATTACAGGGCTACTTGTGCAGAGGTTGCTTAGACCTACCTTTTCGCCACCGAAAACGAGGCGCTAAGCCGATTTGTGCGCCACATCCGCGTCGTTTTCTTCGACATCTCAGCTACTTCTTGTGGTGAAACCACTTCCGGCGCGGACTGCAACAAATCGCGCCAACTCCGTTGACGAGCACGGCGCAGTCGTGGCAGGGTCTCCACAGGTAGTGGGCCGATAACACGCGAGTTGCTCGCGGGTGGGTGAAGGAAATGCTCGTACAGGATAATCATAGTTCAGTGGCTTGAGCCCTTTGGGGATGGGAGACAACTGCGCGCGAATGCTAACGCCGGGGCGACGCGTATTCATATTCCTTCCGGCAACGCAAGGAGGCCTTATGAACATGATTATTAATAACATGAAGAACGGGTCAGCAGTGTGGGCATCCCCGGTGGGGGCTGTCTGCTTGGGAATAGCTACCAGTATGAAGGCCGGAACGATGGTAGTGCTCGTTGGGATCATTCTATGCGGTCGCGTGATGGCCGCGACTTTCGTCGAAGACTTCAACGATGGTAGCCTGGACCCAGCACTTGGAGTGGCTCCAATTCCTGGGTATCCAGCACAGCACAGCTTCGCAATTGAAGGAGGCGTCGGTGTCTTTCGGTACTCGGCTGGGACAGGGCAAGGGGGC
>CAZGSN010000391.1:0-2121 GCA_964528465.1 uncultured Binatia bacterium (SeqCode) | reverse complement strand
CTGCTCCAGCCACGGCACGGCGTCGTCGTACTCGCCTTTGTGAATCAAGTACGAGCCAATGTCGTTGTAGGGGTTGCCGTAATCCGGATCGATACGAATCGCCTTCTTGCATTCCTCGATGGCCTCGTCGTACTTGCCTTGAAAGCTGTAGCCCCAACCCAGCAGGGTGTGGGCTTCGGCCGTCGGTAGGCAGCTCAAAGAAGCTTTGTAGAGGCGGATTGCCTCCTCGATGTTACCCTCCATCTGCTCGCGGTAGGCGCGTTGCAGATAGTCGTTGGCGTCCTTGCGCCTCCCTTCCCGATCCACATCGTGTATTGTGCGTGACCATGAAAACTCGATCAAGCGTTGTTCCCATGATCGCCGTGTTTTCGATGTTCGCCTACTCGGGTTGCGCCAGCTCGACACGCAGGATCTGGGTACCACCGCAGGTTGCCAGCGACACCGACGTGGACGGCTTACTGCAACGGTATCCCCTCGCCGGTAGCGATAACATTCGCGTGGTCCCTCTGCTCAGCAGCGAGGCAATGAGCACGCATCTGGTGCAGATACGCAATGCCGAATCCCCGCACCTACACGCTACCCACGATGTGATCGTCACCATGCTTCGCGGCAGAGGCACGCTTCACCTAGATGGCGAGACCCGGTGCATGGAGCCTGGCGATGTCGCCGTGGTGACAAGGAGAACGGTGCACTTCTTCGTTAACGAAGGTACAGATCCCGCCGCCGCGTTCGTGACCTTCGCGCCCCCCTACGACGGCAAGGACCAGGTACCAGTCCCCTGAACTCTCGCGGTCAATGCGACCTTACTTGCCTACTCGCTCTTGCTGGCTTTGTACCGCGCGCTACGGCGCGTCGCCCACGCATTCTTTGCGCCGACGATTCTTCCCTCAGGCACCGTCACTCCTTCCCGAAACTGGTCCTGCCGAACGCCTGTGCATCAGCCGCGCGCGCGTTTCTGCTTGTTCGGCTTTGCGACGGCACTTGCAATCTGGCCGTGATGCTCGCGGCGAGGCGAGAGGCTCACGACGCGCCGACCCCCTTCGTGCTGTCGTTGACGAAGCTGCCTGCAGAATTCGTCGAGGTCGTAGCCGGCGGCGGCAAAAAGCTCCTCGCGTGCTTTCCGAACCTCTGCGACGATCGGATCCTGCCAGCGTGCTTGCTCTTCTCGTAAGGGTTGTGCCATCTCGGCCTCCCATAAGTTCGTCGGGTGTGCACAGAATCGGCGGAGTGAAGCCGCGGTTTCGGCACACCAGCTCAATCGTCGGTCGTAGCTCGGCATTGGCGATGTGGGTCGAGTTCCAGGTCAAGAGAAATCCGATGCCGTGGCACGCAGCCACCGCAACATGAACCGAATCAGCTGCCGCGCGCTTCGGAAGCTGCAGCGCGTTCGCGATGTCATGGGCAAGGCGCGTAGCATCGGGTGTAACGTCGAGAAGTGGTAACTCCGACAAGATTGAGGGCGGCGTGCCGCTGCCTCCGAGTCGCCCACCTGAGCCTCGGCGATTACCGCCTCCGACACGTATACATCGAACGATACGCGCCGACGTCCCCACCAGTCCCGTGTCAGTTCTTGGCGCGCCGCGGTCACCAGGTCGCGACTGGGCCGAGCCGTCAGATAGATGATGATCGAGGTTTCTAGGTAAACGGTCTGCGCCACGAAATGAGTTTAGCTGCTTCGTTTGCGAAGGTCAGCCAACAGGCACATTATCGCGCACCACCAGGTGCCACCCGCCCAACTCCGGCGAAGCCGCCGTGCTCCGCTCACGCCCTGTCTGCCGGCGACAATTCGCGTCGACTCTGCCCCGAAGCGCCACCCATGCACGCCGCACGCCAAAGTCCTCCCCGCGACACAGGATTATCGGCTACTTGCCGCCCTCCCGGTATGCTCACCAGCACAGGGGATCTCGCGCTACGGCCAATTTCCCCCATATGCCCTGCCCGATCCCTGCGCCTCCACACGCACCCTCCCGGTTCACTCCGCGGCTAAGGCGGCGTCGGCGGATAACCTGCCCAAAGGTCGCGCCCAGATTTGGGCCAGATTCGCACGGCCCGGAGGGAGCGAACCGCAGGCGTAGTCAGGCACTACGCTGAGGATTCGCGACCGAGGACCGCGCGAAGATG
>CAZGSN010000390.1:0-6742 GCA_964528465.1 uncultured Binatia bacterium (SeqCode) | reverse complement strand
GCCAGAAGCATCAGAGCGACGAGAGCCGATAATGTACTTAAGCTGGCTGCTGGAGCTGCTGTCACCGAGTTGATGAGCACAAGTCCTCGGGTGTCTTGAACCTGGGTGCCGAAAGCTACAGAGAAGACACCGCTCGTGGTTACAGTCTGGATCGATGAACTGATGTTCGTCACCAAGAAGCTGTTGCGGCCCGGATCCCAAACCGCTCCGAAAATTTCCCCGTTCCCGGCAGTAACAATTGGGGTGATCGTGTGCGGCGGGTCGGAAGGAAAACGCTCCATGACGACAGACCCATTTCCAGACCAATGGTAGAAATTCCGGTCATTCGGGTTGAATGCCAACACCTCACCGTCGCCGCCATTCCCCAAGGCAACCGCCAGGGTTGTCGCAGCCGTGTTCTTATCGATTTGGAATAAAGTCTCCGGGACGTTTTGGTGTTAGCCGGCCCGCAGCATGTCACTCCATCACGTCGGCCAGTGGCCGCCCTACAAGTCCGCACGAAAGCTGCTGGCCGGAGCTAGTGCCCAGTCGCGAACGCGACCCCTATGGTTCGCGGACGCCGTAGTGCTTCATCGGATGGTCGTCGTGGGACGGGGCACCGGGGCCGAAGAAGAGGCCGACCTCGAGTACAAGGCCGCTCTCTCGCATGTCGAAGTCGTTCGGGATCTTGTAACCACCAACCAGGATCAAATCGTCGCGGTGGTAGGTAAAGCCGGGGATCAAACCGGAGAGGTTGTGGTAGCCGGAGAACCACTCCCCCGTGAATGAGAGGTGGTCGAAGATGGGATACTCGACGCCACCGAGCGCGCTTAGCGTGTTCTTACCGAAGAAATTCTGAGATCCCGCGGCGATTCCCGTCAGCAGCCGCAGCTCGGTGTCAGGAATCTGGAAGGTCACGTGCGCGTACGGGAAGAATCCCACAGGGTGATCGTTTTGAGTGAGGGCGATCGGCAGCATGAAGCCGCCAGTCCACTTGGTCTGCAACTCCGGCACCCTGCCGCGCAAGATATCGAGTGTGGTCTTGAAGCCAAGACCGAGCGAGCCCAGCGATGAGCCCGCGTTGTCGATACTGTAGAGCGTTGCCGCCAGCTCCGTATGTTCGAAAAGGCCATAGGTGAGGAAGTTGGTAGTGGTATAAATTGCGTCCTCCGACCCCGGCGCGAACTGCGACTCGTGTAAAACGAACCCTTGCCCTTTCGGCGTTAGAGCATCGGACGGCACGTTGATGATCGTCTGCTGCGCGTTCGCGACAGCGGCCCAAGCCAGAAAGAGGAACGTCGACAGAATTCCTGAGACTCGGCGATGCTGCATCGATGTTCCCGCGGCTATCGGAAAGCCAGACTCAATGTCCTTCCGGTTGCGGCGGCTCCTCGGCGAAGAAGGAATGGAGGAGCAGCACCACCATGCCAACAGAGATGAAGGAATCGGCTACGTTGAAGGTTGGCCAGGTCCAGGCGCCGTAGTGCAGGTCGAGAAAGTCGGTGACCGAGCCGAGGAGTAGTCTGTCGATGAAGTTGCCGACCGCGCCGCCGAGGATGCCGGCAAGGGCAAACTGCAGCAGGCGATCCCGCTCGCTGACCTGGCGCAGGAAGTAAAAGAGCGCCACCACTGCCACCACGGCCACACCCAAGAAGAACGGCACGCGCACGCTTGCGCTCACATCGGCAAACAAAGAGAAGGCGCCACCGGTGTTGCGCGCATGGGTGATGTGGAAGAAGGAGTCGAAGACGGGAATCGACTCGTAGAGGCCAAGCGTGTCGCGGATGTAAATCTTCGTCACCTGATCGAGAATCAGGACGACGCTCGCCACCAAAGCAACGAATACATTCTTTCGCATCACGCAGCCGAAATCACCGGCAAGCAGCGCTCACACAGCCCTGGATGCGTTGTGTCCGTGCCAACGGCTTCGCTGTAATTCCAGCAACGCTCACATTTCGACCCACGTGCCTTCTCCACGCGGATCTTGAGTTCCGGCAATAATGGACTCGCCGCCTCGCTACCGAGGGACGAATCGAAAGCTACCTGCGAAGTGATGAAAAGAGCGGGCAGATCGTCCGCCTGTTCCTCGAACAGCCCACGCATGTCGTCGTTTGCGGCCAGCGAGACGCGGGCGTCGAGCGAGTGGCCAATGAGGCCTGACTGGCGCGCCTCTTCCAGTGCTTTGGTGACGGCCGTGCGGACCTCCAACAGTTGCTCCCACTTTGCCGCCAAGGCTGGGTTCCGCGGTAGGTCTGGCGCAAACCCGGCGAGGAAGACGCTTTCAGGGCGACCGGCTACCGTTGGCAGGAAAGTCCAGATCTCTTCCGCGGTGAACGACAATATCGGCGCCATGAGACGGACAATCGCATCGAGGACATCCCACACTGCCGTCTGTGCGGCTCGGCGTCGGTGCGAAGAGCGTGCCGACGTGTACAAACGGTCTTTGGCGATATCGAGATAAAGAGCACTGAGGTCGACGGCGCAGAAGTTCACCAAGTCGTGCACGATGTGATGGAAGGTGAAACCATCGTAGGCTTTGGCGGCCCGTTCCTGCAGCTCTGCCGTGCGATGCAGGATCCATTGGTCGAGTTCGTGAAGCTTGTCGTAGGCAACACGATCCACGCTGGGATCGAAGTCGCTGACATTGCCCAGCAAGAAGCGGCAGGTATTGCGGATCTTGCGGTAACTCTCCAGCAACGGCGCAAACATGCCTTTGGAGAAGGAAGTGTCGGCCGTGTATTCCACCGAGGCAAACAGCAAGCGAAGAATCTCGGCGCCGTTGGTCTTGATCACTTCCTCGGGCGCGACGACGTTGCCGAGCGACTTCGACATCTTCTTCTTGGCTTGGTCGAGGATCAAACCATGGGTCAGTACGCTTCTGTAAGGCGCCTGCTTGTGTATGGCGACCGCCGTGATCAGCGACACTTGGAACCAGCCGCGGTGCTGGTCGACGGCTTCGACGTACAGGTCGGCCGGCCAGGTCAGATCGCTGCGCGTACGCAGCACTGCTTCGTGCGAGCTGCCGGCATCGAACCATACGTCGAGAATCGTATTGTCCTTCTCGAACGACTGGCCTCCGCAGGCGCAGCGGAAACCCCGGGGCAGCAAGCCTTCGGCTGGCAGCTCGTACCAAGCATCGGAGCCGCTTTCAGCGAACACCTTTTCTACCTGGGCAATGGCTTCCGGCTCGAAGTGAAACTCCTTGCAGCTCGTGCACTGAAAGGCCGGAATCGGCACGCCCCAAGCACGCTGGCGTGACAGGCACCAGTCCGGGCGGCCCTGCATCATGTTGAAGATGCGATCATGGCCCCACGCCGGCACCCACTGCACGGCGTCGATCTGGGCAAGAGCATTGCTGCGCAGGTTGTCGTGATCGACGCGCAGGAACCATTGCTCGGTGGCACGGAAGATCAACGGCTGCTTGCAGCGCCAACAGTGCGGATAGGAGTGCTTGAGCTTCTCGACGTGCAACAGTGCGCCGCGCTCGCGTAGTTCCTCGACAATGGCGTCGTTCGACTCGAACACTTTGCGGCCCACATAAACGCCGGCCTCCTCGGTGAAGCGGCCCGTGGCGTCGACTGGAGTCAGCACCGGCAAGTCGTACTTGCGCCCGACGGAAAAATCCTCGTAACCGTGCCCGGGGGCGGTGTGCACGCAACCGGTGCCGACGTCGGCAGTGACGTGCGCTTCGAAGATGAGTTTCGAGGCACGATCCAGGAAGGGATGCCGAAACACATCGCGGCCATCGAGTTCCGACAGATTCACCGCGATACGCTTGCCGTCTTCTTGCTTGCCGATGGCGGTAAGGAAGGCGTCGGCCAAGCGAGCGGCCACAACGTAAAGCTGGCCGTCGACACGCAAGGCGACATAGTCGAGATGCGGATTGAGGCAGACAGCCAGGTTCGCAGGGAGGGTCCACGGAGTCGTGGTCCAAATCACTACTGCCAGCTTGGCCGAGGCATCGCGCAGAGCTGGCACGTCGGTGGGGTCAATCGCCATTGCCGCGGCCTCGTCGGCGCTACCCGAAAAGGCGAAGCGAACATAAATCGACGGCGAGCTGTGGTCGGCATACTCGACTTCCGCCTCTGCCAGAGCCGTGGCGCAGACGCTGCACCAGTGCACCGGACGAAGGCCGCGATAAATGAAGCCGCCTTCGACCAGCTCGCGGAACACCTTGATGATGCCGGCCTCGAAGGCCGGGGCCATGGTGAGATAGGGATTCCGCCAATCGCCCAGCACGGCTAGGCGCTCGAACTCTTCCCTCTGCGTCTCGAAGAACTGCTGGGCATACTCGCGGCAGTGGCGGCGGATCTCGAGCTGACTCATGTCGCGGACCTTACTGCCAAGGTTCTTCAAGACCTGATGCTCGATCGGCATGCCGTGACAGTCCCAGCCTGGCACGTACGGCGCATCGTAGCCGGCCATGAGCTTCGATTTGACGATGATGTCCTTGATGATCTTGTTGAGAGCCGTGCCCAGGTGCACGTGCCCATTGGCGTAGGGCGGCCCATCGTGCAGAACGTACTTCGGCTTCCCCGCATTGCCGGCGCGAAGCCGTTCGTAGAGACCAATCTTCTTCCAGTGCTCGAGGATCTGGGGCTCGCGTTGCGGCAGGTTGCCGCGCATGGGAAAGTCGGTCTTGGGTAGGTTCAGTGTGTCTTTGTATTCCATCGGCGTCGGCGGGTCTTAGCAGCAAGGGCAACGCCGATTCAAACAAGCCAAGACGACGAGGCCGTTCGGGGTGTGCGTCATATTTGTTGGCTTTCATCCGAGATCCACGGGCTGACGGGGCCTGACGGCCGCGGCTACTGTGTCTTCGCAAGCTCTGTGTAGCCGTGCGCGTGAGCGCGTGGATGGTGGAATCTTGCCTCCCAATAAATTTGTCGCACACCCGGCCGTTCGCTGAGGCCTGAGCTCCGTTTCCCTAAGCCAGCGGTGGGCTGGGGGCACTCGGACTTCCGGCCAGCAGGGATCGGGGTCGATGATCCTGGCAAATGAACCGTTGGCCGCGGCGATTGGCTGATTCCACGCACGCAAGAGCCATAAATTCCCGGATTTTGGGGGAACGCAGGCATTTTTTGTAACGCCATCCTTCTTGTTTTCCGGCAACCTGGGCCGTCGAGGGAACACTGTTCCCCGGCAAGGTACGCCATCGGCTCATGAACATCAGCTCCAGGAGGATACACATGAAGTCATTGCGGCAAGGGTGGATTGGGATTGTGGCTGGTGCAGGCCTAGGCGGCTTCGTGGCAGGAGGCGTCTTTGCACAGGGCTTACCCCAGACGGCAAACCCGGTGCTCTTTGTGACGCAAGTTCCGGTGGGCAGCTTCGGCACCGTGACCACCACCTTTGGCAACCATCAGGCGGGCATCGATCAGGCTCCGCGCGGCGGCGATCTCGTCCTCCGTTACCCGAATGGAACCCTACGCTACCTCACGCAAGAGGCCGGCTTTGGAAACGCCGGCCAGCAAGGAGCCAATGCGATCGCCGTGCGCGAGCCTTGCGTGCATTGGAGCGGTACCAAGGCCTTGTTCTCGATGGTCGTGGGAGCAGCGACCCAGCAGTACCAGGTCAACGCCTACCGCTGGCAGATTTATGAGGTGAGTGGTCTTGGCCAAGGCGAGACTGCTTCGATTCGGCTGATCAATGGGCAGCCTAGCAACTACAACAACGTCTCTCCGATCTATGCGACCGACGATCGCATCTTGTTTACCTCGGATCGTCCGGTCACCGGGGCCGCTCATCACTACCCACAGAAAGACGAATACGAATCGGCGCCAACGGTTACGGGGATCTATTCCGTTGATGAGGCGACCGCGACCCTAACCGTCTTGGAGCACTCTCCCAGTGGTGCCTTCTCCTTGTCGCTCGATAGCTTTGGACGCGTCATCTTCACCAAATGGGATCATCTGCAACGCGACCAGCAAGGCGATGCGCCCGGCACGGCCGCGACCTACCAGGCCTATACGTATGCAAGTGAGGCTGCCAATGCTGCGACAACCACGAGCCTTACCGGCGCCGAGGTATTCCCAGAGCCGCGCACGCAAAACGATCCGAGCTACTCGCCGGCTTTGTCGAAACACACCTTCAATCACTTCTTCCCGTGGGAGATCAACGAAGACGGTACGGCAGAAGAGACGCTCAATCACATTGGCCGCCAGGAGCTCGGCGGCAGCTACACCGATGGTAGCTTCACCGCCGATCCGAATCTGAGCTACTACACGCCGCCAAGCCTACACGCGAATCAAACCAAGATCGCCGGTTCCGCCGGCTTGTTCCATTTTCGTGAAGATCCAACCAGCCCCGGGAATTTCTACTGCACCTACGCCCAGGAGTTCGGCACTGCCACAGGTGGCACGCTGATGCACCTCACCGGCGCTCCTTCCGTCAACCCCGAGGACATGGTCCTAACCCCGATAACGCCGACATCGAATGATGCGCAGGTGCCGCAGGCGACTGGTTACTTCCGTAATCCCTTGCCGCTCTCCGACGGCATGCTGATCGCCGTGCACACGCCGGCGACGGGATATCTCAGCAACCTAGGCAGCAGCACGGCACCGAATTGGTCGTACTACTTTCGCCTAAAACAGGTGACCCAGCAGGGGAATTTCTGGGCGCCTGCGTCCAATCTCACCAATGGCATTCAGAAGAGTCTGAGTTGGTGGACCCCAGACGCGCTCGCTACCTACAACGGTCCACTGTGGGAGTTGGACCCGGTTGAAGTTGTGGCGCGCGCCGTTCCTCCTCCCCGCCAGGCGACACT
>CAZGSN010000389.1:0-3070 GCA_964528465.1 uncultured Binatia bacterium (SeqCode) | reverse complement strand
CGACGAACGCAGGCCACCGAAAGGCCACGACTTCGCAGACCCTTACCGCTGCACTGGCTGCGGCCACAAGGTCACGTTGAAGCCGTGCTTTGTGTGCGCGAACATCAACGCACCGAAAGAGCGGCGAGCGCTAGCCGAGATCAGGCAGACAGCGAAGCAACGCGCCGAAGCGGAAAAGAAAGCTCGCCAAGACGCATACCTAGCGGCGAAGGCCCAGAACGAACGTATGCCGTCGCCAGCGGAGATAGATCGTCTCGCGGCGGAACTTGTGCTGATACCCGAAGAACTCAAACTGACGTGCCGCGACCTGCGGAGCGTGGCATCTGCGAGAAAGAAACTCAAAGAGATTCGCAGGACGCAAGAGGAAGCCGAAGCGGCGATCCGTGAGGCTAAGCGGGCAGCGAGCGAGGCGAAGAGAAAGGCAACGGAGGCGCGTAGGGCGTGGCGAAAGGCGGATAGGAATAAGAAGCTAGGGCTAGCGTAACCGATGGATCGAACCCAAGGCGAGGATGCCAAGGTGTGGCACGACTGCGGAGTGTTGCGGGAAGTTCAGGAGGCGTACCTCAAACTTCCGAGCGTGAAACGTCGCATCGCAATGTACGGCAAGGATTGCAAACTCAGGTGGACGCTTGGCCCGTGCCCGACGTTCGCGGATTGCGAGCGGCCGCTGCCAGCGTGGGATGGGTTTATGCGAGACGCGATAGCGAGGGAGCGGCCATGAATAGCTACACCACAGCCAGCGACAACCACAAAATCAACCTGGACAGCCTGCGCGAACTGATGGCGAAATTCCCAAAGCCGCCACCTCGCGAATCGCTACACGTCCACCCTGAGAATCTGCACCTGCTGACCGATGGGCTGCAAGTCGCCAATGGTGGCTTGCTTTCTCGACTTGACGGATTGCCGGTCTACACTGACGAGGTGATGCCGACGCACGCGAACATCGGGCCAGTCGAGTTTCCAGAGGATCGGTTCGTTGAGTACGAGCCCAGTGATGCTGGTTGGTGTCTTGCGTTGGGGATTGCGTGGCGGCAGCGAGTGCGGTGTCTGTTCGGCATACGGGAGCCTGAGATACCAGCGATGTTTACGATGGAGCATTTGCGTTTGAACGGCAGCGGCGGGGCGTAACGCGCAATGAAACACCATCGCCAATTGGCAATCTACGCGACTCTTCGCGACATGCTGAACGGCGGCTTGTACACGTCTGCCGGCGCGTGGGTGTGAAGTCCGGCTTTGAAATACCAGGGGCGTAACGAAAGGGAGAGCGATGGATTTACGAAAGGAATGCCTGCGACACGTCCCGTTGACTTTCGAGACGGTTGAGGACATTTACAAGGGCCGACGTGATTATTCCGAATCGGAATTAGCTGGCGTCATTCGTGCATTGTGCCGCTCTCACGAACGGTTGCGAGCGGAACTTGAAGGCGCGGAACAGTTGCTCAGAGAACTCGATACGCGGACGCGATGAACCCGTACTAACCCTGGCTGCACCACGCAGCCACAACACGAGGAAGGGACGCGAATGAACGAACTGAAACCGAGTCAGCCCTACATGACAGCCGACGAGTACGATCTCATTCGGCCGGCAATCAAACAATTCGAGCGGGACGTGTGGTTTGGCAAAGGGCTCTTTGAGCACGTCAACGGAACAACGAAGCGAGGCCAGTCTGGAATGGCTGGCGGGCTAAAGGTTCTCGTCTGGACCTGCGCCGGCAGAACGATGATTACATTTCACGACGACCAAGGCGATTGGCTTTCGCTGATGGTTGCCGAAGATTCCAGAACACCGACGATGGGGCTGCACATGCGAAGCATCGAGCCCGAGACCATTGAACAGTGGCTGTACCGCGTCAACGCGAATTGGAGCGGCGTAAAGGATGACGACGGTGTGACGTTGGATATTCTCGCGGGACAGTAGCCCGCCTGACCAGACCACAACAGCAGGGAGTGCTGATGAAGAAAAAGATATGGCGGCTGGCGTTGAACGGTAAAGGACAAGCCGGACAGTACGCGGTGGAGGTTATCGGCATCGCTCGCAACGCGGTTAAGATTCGATTCGACTTTCCCGACAAGGCCTTGCCGCCGATTGTCACGGACCCCGGCAATGGTAAGCGGCGCCGTCCCATCGCTCGTGAGACCGAAGTGGAGCCGCCACCGGGAGTCGAGACGCTGCCTGAGGGGCCGCTGGGGGAGGTAGGGTAATTACACGAAGCTACACGCAGAGGCTCCCACGGGACGCCGAAGGGCTACTAGGAGTTGTCTCGTAGTAACTAGCCGAAACTAGGAGAAGTTCCCCGCGAGGGGCTTGTGAGACTGACCTGAACCCGAGTCAGGCAGCAGCCCGGCGGCTAGCGAGTCTAGCTGGCCGGGCTTTTTACTTGACGCCAACCCGCTCTCAAGGGTAGGATTGAATGTGCCGCCGAAAGGCGATGAGCGTTCGCACCGGGCTTTACCAGACTCAGGCAGGCCCACCGCTTGAACGCGACCCATCCAACTCTTGGAGGTCGCGCATGCACGCTCAAGTCTCGGCTCAATCCATCGGCTCGAATCTCGCCCTTGTCCGCTGGCTCATTTCGCACCGCGAGGCCGGCGAAGAAATCGTCGGAATCTACCAGGCTCTCGCAGCCATTGCGGCGCAACGTGGCCAAGTGCCCTGGCGCACCGTGGTTGTGCCGACGGCTGCCCAGTACGAGCGGCTGATTCACGTCGTCGCCCCGTGTATCGCGGACCTGCCCGAAGTCTCGCTCACGGCCACTGACGACGACCTTGCCGCTCTGTCGGTTGACGCTTCGGCGGCCGGCTTTGACCTCAGTAAGCTGGCCGGAATCATCGTACCTTGGCTGGCCGGAATCATCTTGCATTACCTGCAAACCGGCGAGTGGAAGCTGACGTTGCCCAGTCTCGGCTAGAGGGCTCTCCCTTGAACGACGCTCCCCGCTACAGGCTTCCGCCCTACGAGGTGGAAGCAACGTACCTTCCGCAAGACCTCACGGGCTTGATGGATCAGAGCCTTTCTGACCTTGGCATTCCCGACATCTGGAAGCAAACCAAGGGCGACGGGGTACGACTG
>CAZGSN010000388.1:0-13051 GCA_964528465.1 uncultured Binatia bacterium (SeqCode) | reverse complement strand
CGGCGTTCAAGAAGTTGGGGGTTCATAGTTTATCAATCTACGGCATCTTCACTTTGCGGATGCGGCTATTGAACGTGTCCGATACGTACAGGTCGCCTTCGCTGTCGAACGCCACGCCGAACGGACGATTGAGCTGTGCCTCTAAGGCTGGGCCGCCATCACCGCTGTAGCCCTTGGAGCCAGCACCAACGACAGTCTCGATGGTGCCGTCGGTCAGGTTGATCCTACGCACGCGGTGATTGTTGGTATCGGCGAAATAAAGGTTGCCGTCGGGGCCGATTTCCATGTCACTCGGAAAGTTGATCTTGGCATCGGCGGCATTGCCACCGTCGCCTGAGTAGCCTGGGACACCCGGCGAGCCCGCAATCGTCGTCACGACACCAGCCTTGAAGTCGCCGCTGGTGAACTGCACTCTTCGAATCAAGTGATTGTTGGTGTCGGAGAAATACAAATTCCCCAAGGAGTCGATCGCCAAGCCACCCGACGGCTCCGGGTTACCGCCGGTTAGGAAGTTGAGCTTGGTCATCAATGCCGGACCGTCGCCGTTGTAACCACCCTTGGGCAACGCACCGGCTGCGGGAGGATCAGGATTGCCGGCGACCGTGTCGAGTACCGAGTTCTCTCGCTGTTGGTCAAAGTCGTAGAGAACACGGATACGCTGGTTGCGCTGGTCGAGGATGAAGAGATTGCCCTGTGGATCAAGAGCAATGTGCGAGGGTTGGTTGAGCAGGGCAAGCGGCATCTGCGAAGCCGCCCGGCCGTCGCCGACAAAGCCCGGCCCTCTACCGACCAACACTCGCACCAAACCAGACTCGCCATCAACGACGCGCAGCTTGTGGTTGTGCCATGCGGCAAACACAACGTCGCCGTTCGGCATCTCCTGCACATCGGTAGGATGGTTTAGGTCCACCAACTGCCCGATGGCACCAGGCAGCGAGAGGTCACTGAGGTCGAGGGGGCCATCACCGAGAAAGTCGCTGCCCACCAGAGTGCTCAGTGTGTCGTCGCCGAGAATCTCGCGAATCTTGTGATTGTTCCAATCGAGCACGATTCGTCGGCCCTTCGCCGTAAATTGGATATCGAAAGGCCAATACAAGGCGGTTCGCAGGCGATCCTTGCCATCACCGTTGAACGCCGTTTCGCCGTCGCCGGCATAGGTGCAGATACTTCCGGGCGTGTCGGTACACGGGACCACCACCGGAGTTGGCTTCGGCGTGGGGGTTTCGGTGGGCTCGCTGGAATCGCTGCTGACCCTACGAATTCGATGGTTGTGCGTGTCGGCAATGTAGACCTGCCCGTTGGGTGCAACTGCCACTCCGTACGGTCGATCGAGAAGGGCGCTCGCGGCCTCGCCGCCGTCGCCTTCGAAGCCTTGCTCTCCGGTCCCGGCAAAAGTGTCGATGATGCCATCCGGGCGTACCACCCGAACCACGTTATTGGCGGTGTCGGCAATGTAGAGAGTGCCGTTGTGTGTGATCGCCAGATCGCGGGGGAAGTGTAGTTGCGCCTCGGTGGCGAGCCCGCCATCGCCGCTGTACCCCGGCTCGCCCGTACCGGCGATAGTGTGAATCATGCCGTCACTGTCGATCCGGCGAATGCGGTGGTTACCGGTGTCGGCAATGTAGATGCGATCCTGCGCGTCGACGACGATGCGTCCGGCCGGGGGAGCCGACTGCCCCTTCTCCGCCTTCAAGCGTGCCATCGAGGCCGGGCCACCGTCGCCGCTGTCGCCCGGAGTGCCGTCGCCGCAAATGGTGTGAATGATGCCGGCAGGATCGAGCAAGCGAATGCGGAAATTCGCTTGGTCGGAAATCAAAATGTTTCGGTCGCTGGTTACAGCGACGGAACTCGGCAGGTCGAGAGCTGCTTGGGTTCCTGGGCCTTCATCGCCACCATAGGCACGGGCTCCGGTTCCAGCGATGATCGCGATCTTGCCGGTTTCCGGATCCAGACGAATGACCATGCTGTTGTGCCAAGACGCGATGAGGATCTTGCCCTCGTGGTCGAAGGTCACACTGGTGGGGTGATTGAATTGCGCATAGAGCGCATCGGAGTCGTCGGAGGGCTGCCCGAGTTCACCACTGCCGGCAATGGTGCGCATGCGACCATCCTCGCCGACACGGCGAATACGGTGATTGTTCCAATCGACGACGTAAAGGCGACCGTCCGGGCCGATGGCGGAGTCCTGCGGCAAGTACAAAGCCGTGTCGAGCGGCAGCTTGTCCTCGCCGTCGTATCCGGCCGAGCCGCTGCCGGCGAAGGTGGAAATGATGTTGGGAGGACAGGCCTGGCGACTCGCAGCGCCACGCACGAGCTCATCGATCGTCACCCCACCGTCGGCACTTTGGTCCACCTCCGGACACGCACTCAACGGAGCAAGGCCCAGGGCAATCTGCGCACCTAGGGTAACTTCTCCGGCACTCACCACCCCGTCGCCATTGCAATCACAGGGGCAGGCAAGAGCTGCTCGTGAGGCCAAGATAACGACAAGGGCAACCGTCACCGCGTTCAAACAAACCGATGCCATCAGACCACTGGATCGCCGCATACGCCTATTTCCTCTCGAAAAACACCCGCACCGCATCGCAGATAGGGGCGCTCAGACGCAACCGTTTGTGGCATCCGAGGCAACCAACTGGCGGGTTATATTGCAGCCCAGACACAAGACACAAGGGCGTTCCCGCTTCGACAAGGTACCCGGCCTGGGTGTGCGACAAACTCGTTGGGAGGCAACTTCCACCGTCCACGCGCTCACGCGCGCGGCCACACGGAGCGAAGACACAGTAGCCGCGGCGGTGAGGCCTTAAATCTCGGATGAAAGCCAACAAATATGACGCACGCCGACCCGGCCTTGTACAAGTAATCGCAATTCTTGCTGTGCAACGGACTGAGCGAACCCAATACGAAGGCACCGACAGCATCGAGCAAAGGCTCGTAGGATCGAAGCGGGATCAAAGCCGGTTTCTTGCGCACCATCTCTGTGCGCTCAGTGCCTCTGTGGTTCATTTTCTATCTATTTTGCAGGCTTCAGCTCTCCTGCAAAGGGCGAGGCTCACGGAGTCTCGGGCAGGTCCTCAAGCGGATCGAATTGCAACACCAAACGCAATCGCTCGGTGGCGCTGCTGCCGTCGCTGTCATACACGGTAAGCTCGAGATCTGCTTCCGCCTGATCCAAGTCGAAGAACGGGCTCGGACCGCCGACAGGCAGTGCCAAGCGTAGACGCTGCGCAAAGCCATCGCTTCGGTCCATGAAATTGATGGACTGAGAACGGCTGAAGAAAAGGCGATTGGCGGTGGCCATGCGCACGCTGATCTGACGCGGCGTGCGCACATCGAAGCAACGGATCTCGATGTTGAACAGCATGGTGACACCGATCTGCCCGGAATTAAAAGCGCGGAGACGGTCGCAGTTGTACAGTCGCCCAAAACCGCTCTCGAGGTTTCGCCCAACATGCACCACCCGAGCCCCCGGACAGGCGACATCGGGCTCGGGCACACGCACGCCCGGCGGTCCCGCCGTGCAGCAAGGTTGGTTGAGCGGCGACAGCGAGTAAGCGCAGCCTCGGGCTGGGTTACAAACCGGGACCACGCAAGCGTCCTGCGGCTGCACGCGAATTGCCAACGTCGTATCGGCGCTCAGAGGTGGCGTCCCGTCGTCTTCGACGTGAACCGGAACCAGAAAGGCGTCGAGTTGCGCTTCCGTCGGTGTCCACTCCAGCACTCCCATCTCAGGGTCGAGCCGCGCCCCAGCAGGCAGTTCAGGGCTCGAAAAGCTCAGCAGCGACATGTCTGGGTCCACCGCCTTCACCGGGAGCGCAATCGGGAAGCCGGGATAGGTTCGATACACGTTCCCCGGATCGATCTCGGGCGGAGAGTTGGGGGTGGGGGTAGAAGTTGGCGACGGCGAGAGCGTCTCGGTCGGCGTCGCAGACTCCGTCGGCGATGCGGAAAACGTCGGCGTGGCTGTCACCGACGGCGAACTTGTGGGCGTGGGAGTCCGCGTCGTGCTCACGGTGGGGGAAGCGGTTGCCGTAATCGTACGGGTCACCGTGGCAGTCGCCGAAAAGCTCGCCGTAGCGGTGCTCGTGGGCACGAGGCTCGGCGTGAGGGTAGGGGTCGCCGTCGTCGTTTGCGTGAAAGAGGGTGTTGCGGTCGGCGAAGCAGTAGGGCTTGGCGTCCTCTGCCCCGACGGGCCAGACCCGGCACACCCACACACCAGCACCGCCGCCGTCCACAACCCGCACACCCACCTGCTCCACAATTTCTCGCTCCGTCTCACCATCACCCTCATCAAGGCGGCCCAACATATCCAAGCGCAACCCCGCATGTAAGGCTCAGGGCGCTCGGGCGTGCGTCATATTTGTTGGCTTTCATCCGAGATCCACGGCCTCACGGCCGCGGCTACTCTGTCTTCGCCAGCTCCGTGTAGCCGCGCGCGTGAGCGCGTGGATGGTGGAAGTCTGCCTCCCAACACATTTGTCGCACACCCGGGGCGCTCCCGCAGACATCCCACTCCCCATGGACTCCGACTGTCTGCGGAAACAACCCGGCACCGCTCTCCCACATCCCAGCCGCCACCCCCGACCTGTGCATAGCTTCACTGGAGTGATTGACAATACATATTGTCACGTAGATTTTATAATACGAAAAGGAGCAACGCCATGAAGCTTGCCGAGCATTTGAGTTTAAACATCGCGGTCACAGCGGCCCTAATGTGCGCCAATGCAACCTGGGCTTTCCCAATCTGGGCAAAGGTCGTCATCGGGGAATTTCGGCTGCGTGGCCCGAATGGCGCTAGTGACGAGTTCATCGAATTGTTCAACGCCACAGCGCAGGCCGTAGATGTCAGCGGCTGGAAGATTAAGGGATCGAGTGCCTCCGGCACGATCGGGCTACGGGCAACGCTGCCAGCGGCCACAATCCTTTCCCCCGGATGCCACTATCTGCTGGCCAACAGCAGTGGCCCGTACAGCGGAAGCGCAGCTCCCGACCTTACGTATTCCTCGAGCATTGCCGATGACGGTGGGATCGCTCTGACCATGGCCAACGATGCGATCATCGATCAAGTCGGGATGAGCGCCACTTCCGCATTCAAGGAAGGGATGCCGTTGGCTCCGCTCACCGCGAACCAGGACCGCAGCTACGAGCGGCGGCCTGCAGGTTCGGCAGGCAGTGCCAGCGACAGCGACGACAACGCCAGCGATTTCGCCTTGGCAGCGCCAAGTGGACCGCAGAACGCAACGTCTGCCTGCATCGACCTCGAGCCTTCCGCAACGGCAACTACGACTGCATCGGCAAGCCCAACTGTGACGAACAGTCCCACGGCAACCGGCACGATCTCGCACACCGCGACCGACACGCCCACTGCCACACCGACAGGGACGGCAACGGCGACCGAGACGCCCACAGAGACCGCAACGGTTACCCCGACACCATCGGACACCGCGACGGCTACTCTGACACCAACTTACACGCCGACAGCAACCGCCACCCCAAGCGATTCGCCGTCGTCGACACCCACCACCTCCCCTACCCTCTCCGCTACAGCCACGACCGTCGTGGAGCCCACTCCGCAACCCACGGAATCGCCGACGCCGACAGCAACGGAAACCGTTTCGACGACAGCAACGCCAACCACCACCGCGTCGGCGAGCCCATCGGCAAGCCGTTCGGCGAGCCCCACGCGAACGCCCCAGCCCACGGCAACGTCGTCTCCGCTCCCCACGAGTTCGGCCACCCCGACGAGAACCGTCGCGCCTGCCTGCGGCAACGGCAACATCGACTCGGGCGAACACTGCGACGACGGCAATCGCAGCGACGGGGATGATTGTCCTACCACCTGCGACTTTGGCCGCGCCGGCCTGTTGATCCGCGGCAACCGCGCACCTGCTTCGGAAAACCAGCGCGGCTGCTTGGCGGAATGGCAACTGCGCACAGCCAAGCTGGAACGAGATGCCTACGGCATGCCCGAGGTCAAGCAACCGTGCAGAGACCAAGACCTCACCTGCGACAGCAATCCTGAGGTCGATAGCTGCCGCGTTCAGGTTCGTCTTTGCCTGGACAACAGCGACATCTACTTGCCCACATGCTCGGCGCGTGTGTCTCTGCTGCGGGTATTGGCACCACGCGCGGATAGTGCTGTGCACAGAAGGAACCGTCTGGCCTTGCAGTTGGCGATTCGAGAACTTCCTCCCCTTGCCTACGCCAATGCTACCCGTTGCACCCAGCCGTTTTTGATCGACGTTGACCTCGCCGGCCGCAACGTGGCCCGCGAACAACTATTGGTGCGCGTAGCCGACGAAGAGACGGGGAGCCCAGGGTATCTCTCGCGTCTGATCGTCGAATGCCGTGCCAAGCGGTAGGGCGAATGGCGGCCACGCGGGACGGGATCGCCTCTCGCTCGTGGCTGCTGGTTTGTGACTGGCGGCTTGTGGTTTGTGGTTTGTGACTCGTGGCTGACTTTCGTCGCGGATGGTCCAAGTCAGGTATGCGCTCGGCTCGGTAAACTTGTGTGCCGGGCGGATAGACCGAGCGACGAGACTATCGATTTTTTCTGAGATGGGGTTTCTGTGTTCGTCCGTCATTCCGGCGAACGCCGGAATCCGGGGGTGGAATACCAACATCACGGGCTCCATTTGGCACTGGACCCCGGCCTTCGCCCTAATCCTTACCCACAGATCGGCCCGCTGGACACCGGGGGCGATCGCCGCCAAAGAAGCCAACGCAGACACGCAAGCGAGGGAAGAGAGCAAGAAGAACTGAAGAATCAACAGGAGGCAACGGAGAAAACTGAGAAAATCTTTTCAAGTTTTTTGCAATTCTTCCTCTGTTCCCTCCGCGGCCTCCTGTTCAATTTCTTATTTTGGTTCCAGTCAACGGCCGGGATGCGGCATCCGTGAAATCCGTGGTCAAATGGGCCAATTCGGGCCTGGCTTTCTCATCCGGTCCCGGTGTCCAGCACTAGGACTTGTGGGTAAGGATTAGGGCCTGCGCCGGGGCGACGGAATTTCATCTTGCTTTCACGACAGTCTCCTACGCCGCGCTGCCGCCACCCATCAGCTTGAGTTTGTTCTTGGCTGCCTTGCCGGTCTTGGTGCGTCCGTACTTATGGGCGACATGCTCGAGGAGATCTTCCGCAAGGGCTCGTTCTTCGCGGCTCCCTTCCGCAAAGTTGAAGGCCACGTAAAAAAGCTCTTCCGCTTCGAGGGAGCGATCTTTGCGCAGTTGCTCCACGACCGGATAGGCAGCACGGGCAAGCTCGCGCAGCAAGTCGAGGGTCGGGTCGTGCCGGCGCACGGCCGCGACCATGGCATGTTTGCGTGCCTTCAGATCGGCCACCGCCAGGGCGAAACGGACGTCCGGCTCGAAGGCAGGAGTGTCCTTCAGCAAACTCAGCCACTTCACGCAGCCGTGGAAGTCCTTCTTTTTTCGCAGAGCCTCAGACCTGTCGCGTACGTGCTTGGCTGTCGCCTCCGGGTCGAGACTATGCAGAAAGTGGAAGTACGCGGTGTACAAGCGATCGTCGCGCTTCTCGACTGCACTCTCGAGTTTCTTCTGTAACGCCTGCACCGCGCTGCCCTTCCAATTGCGGTCATGCTGCAACAGGATTTCACTGAGTGTCCACGCCTTGCGTTCGTCCTCGCAAGCCAGCAGCTCGCTCATGAGCGCCGCGCGCGCCGCGGGCAGTTTTTTCAACGAAGTTGCTGCCTGGTCGCGCCGAGCGTAGCTATCGTCGCTGAGGTAGCCGATCAACGTCTTGACCACAGCACCCGAATCGAACGCGCCGAGCTTTTGTACGGCGAAGCGCCGCAGCACGGGCTGATTGCCCTCGGCCAGACGGTTGAGCACCGGCAAGTAGCTGCGGTCGAGCGTTTGCTCATCCAACAGGGCAATGGCTGGCCGCAGGATTCCGCTTTCATCATCCTCCTCGAGCAAGCCAAACGCCGTGCGCATCTCCGCCTCGCTGAGCTTCTCACCACGCAGGCATTGCACCAGCGCCCCCAAAGCATGCGTGCGAATCGAGTGTGCGAATTCCTTATCGAGCAACGGCAGCAGCAGCTTGCGGGCTCGTGGTTCGGCCAGCGCACCGAACAGTTTGGCGGCAGCAATCGTCGCCGGGCGATGGCTCTTGGCTGCCTTGAGCAGCTTTTCGGAACGCTGCCAAAGGTCGGCACGCGCCTTGGAATCAAGGCCGGGGACCAGAGCCACCACGGCATCGGTAGCCGCCTTGTGGGTATCGAAGTCGTCGTGGCTCATGAGTTCGAATAGTACGTCGAGCGCCGCTGCCGAATGCACCGCCGCGCACATCGTGATGATTGCGTGCAGCCGGCGGCGCGGGCCGTCACCAACCAGCTTGCGCACCGCGGCTACGCCGGCCGCTCCATAGGACGAAAGAATCTTGGTAACCCGCTCGCGCAAGACATCCTCACTGCTGTCGAGCAGCGGCACGAGGTAGGAAATGCCATCCTTCGGCCGTACGCGTTCGAAGTAGCCAACCGCAAAGTCGCGCACGAGCGCGTTCTTGGCCGCCAGCGCCTCGCCCACCGTCGCTACCGTTTTGGATTCAGCGTCGCCAAGCTGCCCGAGCACAACCAACGCGGCACAACGCACTTCGACATCGGGAACCGCCACCAACCCAAGAATGCTTTTGAGAGTGCTGTCCATGACGCCTGCCTACCAGAAGCTAGGCAGAAGCGGAAACCCAAGACCGCAGGGAGTGGGAATCCCTTCGCAACGCCCCGCACCGGTGAACCGGCGCACCGGGCACCTTCCAGTCCAGCGCTGGCGCCGGATCTGGAGTCATACCCCGCGTTGACAAGCTCGCACCTCGCTGGTACCCACTCGCGCCACTGGAGATTAGGCATGCACGGCGAACAAAGCGCGTTGGATCAGTTCATCCAAATCATGTTCCTTCCCGACAACATTCCTATCGTCGGCCTGCTCTTTTTGGTGATGTACTTCACGTATTTAGGCTTTCGCGAGGCGCGCAAGAACGACCTCTTGGTCAGCCAGGGCCGCGGGGACGAGATCCTCAAGGAAATGCAGAAGTAGGTTGGGTGGGTCGGAGGTTTAGAGCACCATGCCGTTTACGATCATTGCCGAAGCTTGCACTGGTTGCAGCGCTTGCGAAAAACGCTGTCCGACCAAGGCGATCAGCGGCGAATCTAAGAAAGCTTTCTACATTCAGCCAGAGCTGTGCATCGACTGCGGGGCCTGCGGGGTAATCTGCCCGGATGAGGCCATCCTCGACACCTTCGGCAACATGACCTACGTGCTCAAGAAGGCGCAACGCCCGATCGCCATCGTCCACCCTGACAACTGTAATGGCTGCGGCGTCTGCATCGACGTCTGCCCCTTCGATTGCATCTACCCGTCTCCCAACAACCTGGCCAACTACCTGGGCCGCGTCGAGGTCAACGAGAAGACCTGCGTCGGCTGCAAGTTATGCGAGGAAGTGTGCGGCTGGGAGGGTATCTACATCATGCCCGCCGAAGAAAAAGCTCCGTTCCTCGAATCCTTGGGGTTCGAACCGGAAGCCGCAAACCTCTAAGGAACTCTTGCATAGGTCATCCGAAGCGGGAAATCGGCAAACCGGCATCAAAGGACCTCGCGCATTCGCGGTCTCCCTCAGGCTGCTGTTCGCTGGCGACGGCCTGGCTGCACGGCAGCGATGAAGCGCAACTCTTTGTGGCGCTCGACGGTTTGCCGCAACCAGAAGTCGTTCTTGAACAGCAGTAGAGGGCGTTGCTCGATGTCATGTAGGCATTGCACGCCGCCGCTACGTTCGACTTCGCCAGGGTCGAGGTCGCCTTCCACCCAACGTGCATGCTGCGCCGGCAGCGTTTCGAAACGCACCTCGACATCATATTCGGTCTTCAGCCGCGCCTGAATTACCTCGAACTGCAAGCGCCCCACGGCGCCGAGTATGGGATCGCGCTCGAGGTGCTCGCGATGAAAAAACACCTGCACCGCGCCTTCCTCCGATAGGTGCTCGAGTCCTTTCTTCAACTGCTTGCGTTTGAAGGGCTCTGCGAGCGACACACGCACGAAGTGCTCGGGCGAGAAGCGCGGAATGCCTTCGAACTCGACCCCACTCACCTCGCTCAAGGCATCACCAATGCGCAGAACACCAGGGTCCCAGAGGCCCACGATATCGCCGGCAAAGGCTTCCTCCACCAAAGTGCGCTCCTGCGCCTGGAACTGCATGGATCGTTTGAGCACCAGCTTCTTTCCGGTACGACCGTGCACCACCTCCATGCCGCGCACGAAGCGCCCCGAGCACACACGCAGAAACGCCACCCGATCACGGTGCATCGGGTCCATGTTTGCCTGGATCTTGAACACGAATCCGGAGAAGCTCGGCGAGTCGGGGAGTACCGGCCCACTACCAGTAGTACGCGCCAGCGGTGGCGGCGCCAGCTCGACGAACTGATCTAGAAACGGCTCGACACCAAAGTTGCTCAAGGCACTGCCGAAAAACACAGGTGTTTGCTCACCGCGCAGGAACGCGGCGTGATCGAACTCGGTGCCGGCACCGTGCAGCAAGTCGAGCGATTCCCCGAGGCTCGCTAAGGCTCGGGCGCCAATTGCGTTGCCGAGGTCAGGGTCCTCCAGACCCGTCACCTGCATAATCGCCTTGTGTCCCGGGCGTTCGCCACGATCGAAGAGCAAGACGCGGCGATTCCAGCGATCATACACGCCTTGGAAATTATATCCGCCGCCGATGGGCCAGGTTGCCGGACTGGCAGGAATTCCCAGCACCTTTTCGATCTCGTCGAGAAGGTCGAAAGGATCGCGCCCATCACGGTCCATCTTGTTGATGAACGTCACGATGGGAATGTGCCGCATGCGGCAAACTTCGAAGAGCTTGATGGTTTGCGGTTCGACGCCCTTGACACTGTCGATCAGCATCACCGCGCAGTCGGCCGCCGCCAGCGTGCGATACGTATCTTCGCTGAAGTCGTTGTGCCCGGGCGTATCCAGGAGATTGAGCTGATAGCCGTGGTAGGGGAACTGCATGACGCTGGTGACGATGGAGATGCCACGTTCGCGCTCCAGCGCCATCCAATCGCTGGTCGCGTGCCGGTCGTCGCGGCGCTGCTTTACCGAGCCGGCAAGGTGCACGGCGCCACCGTAAAGAAGGAGCTTCTCGGTAAGTGTCGTCTTACCGGCGTCAGGATGCGAAATGATCGCAAAGGTGCGGCGGCGTTCGACCTCCGCCTTGAGGCGTTCGTTGGCTTGGCTCATGTTTGTGCTCGGGCTTTTGTCCCCGCTGTAGCCGCTAGCTGTGCCGGCAACGTGTTCTCAAGGGGCAAGTCCAGCTTTTCGCTCGCGAGGCGCCGCGGCGCAAGGTTTGGGATCTCCAAGGTGTTCTAGGGAAGGCCACACCCGCACTGGAACCGGCACACCGGGTACCGGCACACCGGGCACCTCCAGAGCCCGTGCTTGCGCCGGATAGGGATGCACTTCCCTCCTTGACGGTCCTGGCGACTGTGCGAAAGGAGGATTCGGTACGCGAAGCACGAATCATGGGAGAGCAGCGATTTGTTGGGCGGGCAGCCGAGTTCGCGGAGGTGCAACATGGCCTCGTCGAAGCCGTCAGTGGGCGCGGCAGCTTGTTCCTCCTTTGTGGCGAGCCAGGTATCGGCAAGACACGGTTCGCCGACGAAGTAGCGACAGCGGCAAGAGCGCAGGGTGCGGCGGTGCTATGGGGCCGATGCTGGGAAAGCGGCGGAGCCCCCGCGTATTGGCCGTGGACGCAGATCGTTCGCATCCTCACCCGCGATCGTCATCTCGCCCAGGAAGCTCGCAAGCTGATGCGTCTCCTCGCCCCCAGTCGCGATCTCGAATCCACAGAGATAAACCTCGACCCTTCGCCCGCCATCAACGACTTTGAGCAGGCTCGCTTTTCCTTGTTCGATGCCGCCACGACCTTTCTGCATCAAGCCGCCACCCAACAACCCCTGCTCCTCATCCTCGACGATGTACACGCCAGCGACATTCCATCCTTGTTGCTGCTGCGCTTTCTTGCGCGCGAGCTGCGTAGCGCACGCTGGTTGATCCTGGCGACCTACCGCGAAATCGAGGTGGCTGCCGATCCACCCCGTAGCGCGTTGCTAGGCGAAATCGCCCGTGAGGGCCGACGGCTTAGACTCGCCGGCCTTAGCCGCACCGACATCGACCAGTACATCGCAGCCATGGAGTTACCGCGGGTGTCTCCGGATCTTGCGGCCGTCGTGTACCAGACGACGGAGGGCAACCCCTTGTTCGTCTCCGAGGTCGTCCAGCTTTTCGCTCGCGACCCCTCGGTGGCGGAACAAGCGGTGCGCCAGCCAACGCTGATGGCGATCCCCGACCCCCTACGCGCCGTTCTGCGTCGACGGCTGGACCCGCTGAGCGAGGTCACACGTCGCATGCTGGCGGTGGCCGCTGTCGCCGGCAGGGAGTTCGATCTAGCCGTGCTCGAGCACATCGCAGACAACGATCCAACGATAACGACCACTGTTCTCAACGCTCTCGACGAGGCCTGTCGCATCGGCGTGATCAGCCCGATCACCAACAGCGTTGGACGCTACACCTTCGCGCACGCGTTGATTCGCGAGACGCTTTACGATGACCTTGGCCCCTCCCGGCAGGCGACCTTGCACCGAGCTGTTGCTCTGGCTCTTGAAGCCGTGTGGCGGGGGGAGCTCGCTGCGCACGGCACCGAGATTGCCCATCATTTTTTTCGTGCGGCTACCGACGGCAATGTCGACGCAGCGATCTCCTACTCCTGGAGGGTGGGAGAGCGGGCACAATCCCTGCTCGCGTATGAAGATGCGGTCAAGCACTTCGAGCAAGCATTGGCAGCCCTGCGCTTGCGCGCCGGCGGCGCCGTGGCGACGGATACGCGCACACGCTGCGAAATTCTCTTGGCGTTGGGAGACGCGCAATGGGGATCCGGCGACCTGGTAGCGATGCGCGCAACATTCGAGCGTGCGGCCGAGGCCGCACGCTCCATTCCCGAAGACGGCCCTTGCCTGTTGGCCCGTGCAGCCCTCGGCATGGGAGG
>CAZGSN010000387.1:0-4644 GCA_964528465.1 uncultured Binatia bacterium (SeqCode) | reverse complement strand
GGTGGTCCTCCTGCTCGCCAGCACCAGCCTACCGGCGCACATCAGCTTCGCCGCACAAGACTCGGGGGAGGTACACCAGCTCGATCTCAGCCACGTGCTGGCTTCGGTGGAACGGCAGTACCCACCGCTGCTCATGGCCATGATCGAGCGCGACATTACCGGCGGCCGCTTGCAGAGTGCGCACGGGGCGTTCGACCTTGGTCTGTTCGCCAAGCTCTACGCCAATCCCGCCGGCTACTACGAGTACGGGACACTGGATGTCGGCGTCGAGCAATTCACCGGTCTGTGGGGCAGCACCATCTTCGGTGGCTATCGCCTCAATCGCGGGGACGAACTGCCCACCTACTACAGCAATCGCACCCAAGAAGGTGGCGAACCCCGCGTCGGGCTCAACATTCCATTGCTGCGCGATGGGGCTATCGATCGCCGCCGCGCCAACCTGCGCAAGGCACAGATTGATCGCGATCTTGCCGACCCATTCGTCGCCCGCCAACGCCTCGATGTAATCCGCGCGGCGACCGTGGCCTACGTCAATTGGCTCGCTGCCGGACAGCGTTGGCAGCTCGCCGAAAGCTTGCTCCAGCTTGCCAAGGATCGGACCGACGCGCTCACCCAGCAGAGCCAAGCAGGGTTGGTGGCTCGCATCGTGCTCACCGACAACGAGCGCCTGGTCGTCGCGCGTGAGATCGGCATCGTACAAGCGCGGCGCCGCTTCGAGGCGGCATCCCTGGCTCTGTCCTTGTTCTATCGCACCGACGCCGGAGATCCGGTGCTGGCTACCCGCGAGCGCCTGCCCGCAGACTTTCCAAAGCCCGATCCCGTCGATCGCACTCAAGTTGCAACCGATATTGCCTCTGCCTTGCGTCGTCGCCCCGAGCTGCAACGCCTGCAACTGGCCTTAGACAAGCTGCAAGTCGACCAAAAGTTGGCGCGCAACCAAATGCAACCCAACCTCGATGTCGGGGTAACGGTAAGTCAGGACATCGGCGACAAGACATACTTCGACAAATCGGAGTTCGAGCTGCAAGCCGGGTTGGAGTTCAAGCTCCCTGTGCAACGGCGCGAGGCGCAGGGACGACTCGCCGAAGTATCCGCCCAGATCGAACAGGTCTCCAACGATTTGCGCTTTGCACGCGATCGCATTCGCATGGAGGTGGAAGACACGCTCTCCGCAGTAATGGCGGCGCAAGAGCAGATCCAACAAACCTCGCGCAACATCAGCCTGGCGCTCGAGCTGCAGTCGGCAGAAGAGGAGCGCTTCCGCCGCGGCGCCGTTGACTTGCTAGCCCTGCAGATCCGCGAGCAAGCCGCCTACGATGCACAGGTCCTGGGCGTCGATGCGCTTGCAGAACTGGCACGCGCCGTTGCCGACTATCGCGTCGCCATCGCCGCGGCGCTGAATTCCGCTTCCTAAACTCTGGAACTTGCCGGCAGCAGAACTACGGCCGCACACTCACAATACGGGCCGGATGGCAAAAGCACGCGGACAGAACAACAGGGCCACGCCGAAGTCACGCACGGGGACATTCCATCTCACGCGCCGCGAGGGCGCGGCGTCTCCATTGCCTGTGTTTCCTCATTCCTGGAGACGGGCCGCCCCCGGCCCGCGTCGGATGGAGTCCGTTGCAACGCTCCGTCGACGACTGCGCCGTGGCCCTGGACAGAACAAGGCACGGGCGAGTCGTGCGCGGCGCTCCCAAGAACAGGCGATTCCCCTTTGGGCGCACCTAGGGATTCCCGCGGCGACATTGCTCTTGGCACTGGCGGTGCGCTGGCTGTACATCGACTCGATTCGAAGCGCCCCCTTCTTCGAGAACCTGCAGACGAACTCCCAACGTTATCACCAGTGGGCACTGCTGCTGCTGGACGGCAATCAGGCGCCGACTCCGCCGTTCGATCAATCACCGGGCTACGCGTATTTCTTGGCTTTGCTGTATCGCCTGTGCGGACAGAGCGTCCTTTCCGTCGCCACGGTACAAGCTGGCATCGACGCTTTCACCTGCGCCCTCATCGCGCACGTTGCCGGCGTTTGGTTCGGTTGGCGCGCCGCCATCGCGGCGGCGCTGCTAGCCGCGCTTTGCGCACCCATGATTTACTTCAGCGCCGAACTGCTTCCGGCGAGCCTGTCGCTCGCGCTTCTGGTTTCGACGGTTGCGGCATCCGTGCACCGTCGTTGGCTAGCGGTGGGGAGTCTGTGGGCGCTGGCCTTGTGCGTGCGCTCGGAAAGCATCCTCGCTGTTTCCCTCGTGTGTCTCGATGCCGTTCGGCGCAGCGGCAAAGCGGCAGCCCTGCGCGCCCTGCTGCCGCCGCTGGCGATGCTGCTGCTGTTCACTGCCACCAACGCTTGGTACAGCGGCCACTTCGTTCCGCTTACCATCGGCAGTGGTCTCAATCTGTGGCTCGGCAACAATCCGGAAGCGGACGGTGTCAGCCCCTTCCTCTCGCAGAACCAGCAGGCCGAAGCCGCGGCCATACAGAGGCAAGCAGGAGGCGATGCGGTCGTCGCCGACCGCTTGTTCCTGCAGCAGGCCCTTGCCTTTTGGAGAGACCAGCCGATGCGGGCTGCGGGCTTGCTACTCAAGAAGGTGGTGTGGACCTGCACACACCGCGAGCTACCCAACACCAGTGACATCGACTGGCAGACCGCGCAAAGCTGGTTGTTCTCGGCACCGTTTCTCCTGGTGGGCTTTGGCGTTTTGTTGCCGCTCGCTCTGGCGGGCTACCTGCAAGTGCGGCAGCACGGTCACAACCTGCTGCCGGCAACGACCCTGCTGGCCCTGGGCGGCGCTACCTGCATCCTGTTCTTCACCAACGCACGCTTCCGTCTGCCCATGCTGCCGCCGCTCCTTTGGTTTGCCGCCGCTTGGCTGGCCGAGCTTGCAAAGACGCGCCACGCACGCATCGCCCCGGCTTCTGTATTTGGGCTCGCCGTCGGCCTGCTCCTGGCCTGGGGAAACTTCTACTCCGTACGCGACTACTCGATTGCGCAGATCACCGTAAACACCGGGATTATCGAACGCGAGGCCGGCCACCTGCCGGCAGCAACGCAACACTTGCGACGCGGCCTGGCACGTAACCCCAGCGACGCGATTGCGTGGGTACATCTGGCACTAGCGCTGGAGCAGATGGGCCTCGTCGCCGATGCCGTCGACACCTACATCAAAGGCTTACAACAAGCCCCCGCATCCATTGACCTCCAATCCATGGCCCGCCGCTGCTTCGCACGCCAGCATCTGCCAGAACAGCTCTTGGAAGACTTCCTCAACAGCCGCGGCAGCGAGCGAGAGCAGGCCGCCATCACCGCCGTGCAGCAGGCGGTCCTGCGCTCGGATCGCAGTCTGCCCGACGAGAGATAGCGCTGCGGGGGTGCTGGGGTTCTGCGGTTCGGGGGTGCTGGAGTGCCGGGGTTCCGCGGTACGGAGGTGCTGGAGTGCTGAGGGTGCTGGGGTTCTGGGTGCGCACCGACGCCGTTGACGAGCCCAACGAATGCGTGGGCAGACCCTTACCGGCCATGGAGCGGTAACCCGCAACATTCTCGCGGGTGGGTGAGGGGATTGCTCGTACAGGATGATCGGCGTTAGACGCGCAGGGTCCGACGGTCTACAATCGGGTCCGTGCGGTTTGAATGGCATCGACCGAAAGCCGAAGAGAACCTGCGGAAGCACGACGTTTCCTTCGACGAGGCGGTCACGGTCTTCTACGATCCATTGGCCGCAACCTTCGAGGATCAGGAGCACTCCGTGGATGAGGCCCGATCGATTACGGTTGGTTACTCCGCCCGCGGTCGGCTACTGGTCGTGGCTCACACGGAGCGTGCAACCAACGTGCGCATCATCAGCGCGCGCCGAGCGACTGCGACAGAAAGGAAACGCCATGAAACGTAAGCCAGGCCCGCTGACCGACGATCTGCGACCAGAGTATCGGTTCGACTACTCGAAGGCAGTTCGAGGCAAATACTATCCCCGCCTCATTCAAGAGGGCGCAAACGTCGCAGTGCTCGATCCCGACGTTGCGGCTGCATTTCGCGATTCAGCCGCCGTGAACGACGCGCTGCGGTCGCTGCTACAGGTCTCTGAGACGACTCGGCGTCTAACAAGGCGCTCCAGCCGACCGCGGCAGCGGCGCGCTCCGGGTGAGAACGCGACCGCGGGAACTGGCCGCGGCGGCTGAGCGCCGCTGCGTTCGGCAGGCGAGGCGGAGAAGTGAACCTCAGGTCGAAGAGCCGACTGTTCTACGGCACCTACATGGTCGGCGGCCTACTTCTTACGGCGGCCACGTTCCAATCGTTCGGAGCAGTTCCAGTCTTCGTATGGTTCCTGACCTTCGGCTTTCTTCAGTTCGTTCTTCTTCGTTGTCCTTCGTGTGACGCGCTGGCCATTCGGACTAAGCGTGGCGCATACGTTCCGTGGAGCGGTACCGCGTGCCGTTATTGCGGCAAGCCGTACTAGTCTGTGCCATACTGGCGCACATGACTAACAGGGTCATGCAGGCCGATGCGCTGAACCCGGAAAAATCAGTTGGAACCACGGATGGACGCGGATAGACGCGGACTGCTTGCGAAAACGGATCAGGACCAAAAAGCACAGGGCTGTGGACGGGCGTATCCCAGCGTTTCTCCTCTTGCCCTTGTAACTGCTGCCTGTA
>CAZGSN010000386.1:0-2413 GCA_964528465.1 uncultured Binatia bacterium (SeqCode) | reverse complement strand
CCGGCCTGTTCCCGCCCACGATGCGGCACGAGGGCAAGGTGGCCATCGACGTTGAGGCCGCCGCGATGGTCACGGTGTTGGTGCTCCTCGGCCAGGTGCTTGAACTTCGTGCCCGCAGCCGCACGGGCAGCGCCATCAAGGCGTTGCTAACCCTCGCACCGCCCACGGCGCGTCAAGTCGCACCGGGGGGCGATCACGAAGTGCCCCTCGATCAAGTGAAAGTCGGCGACTGGCTGCGCGTGGTTCCCGGCGACAAAGTGCCCGTGGATGGAGCGGTGGTCGAAGGTCACTCCAGCGTGGAAGAATCCATGATCACCGGCGAACCGCTCCCGGTGGAAAAGACCGTCGGCGACAAAGTGACCGGCGGCACCGTCAATGGCCCCGGCAGTTTCGTCATGCGCGCCGAGCGGGTGGGCAGCGACACCTTGCTCGGGCAGATCGTGAACATGGTTGCCGAAGCCCAGCGGAGCCGCGCGCCCATTCAAGGTCTCGCCGACAAGGTTGCGGCCATCTTCGTGCCGGTGGTGCTGGCGGTTTCGGGGCTCACCTTCGTCATCTGGATGTGGCTCGGGCCGGAGCCCAAGCTCGCCCACGCCATCGTCAACGCCCTCGCGGTGCTCAACATCGCCTGTCCGTGCTCCCTGGGCCTGGCTACGCCCATGTCCATCATGGTCGGCGTCGGACGCGGCGCGCAGGAAGGCGTGCTCGTGAAAAACGCCGAGGCGCTCGAACGGCTGGAGAAAGTCACCACGCTTGTCGTGGACAAGACGGGCACCCTCACGGAGGGCAAACCCAAGCTCACCGATGTCCTACCAACCGGTGGTTTCGAGGCGAAGGAGTTCCTGCGTCTCACCGCCTCACTGGAGCAGAACAGCGAACACCCGCTCGCCGCCGCGATTGTGCGAGGCGTGAAGGAACAAGGTATCGTTCTTGAGGCCGTGAAGAACTTCCGCTCCGTGACGGCCGGCGGTGTTCTCGGCACCGTCGTCGATCGTGCGGTGATGATCGGCAAATCGGATTTCCTGCGAAATGAAAAGGTCGCTGGTTTGGAGCCGCTTGAAGCCTCGGCCATGAAGCTTCAAGAAGAAGGTAAGACCGCGATGTTTGTCGCCATAGATGGCAAGCCGGCTGGAATCCTCGCCGTCGCCGACCCGATCAAATCCAACACGGCGGAAGCAATCCGCGATCTGCACACGCTTGGGTTAAAGCTCGTCATGCTCACCGGCGACAACCGCCGCACCGCTGCCGTGGTGGCCAAGCAACTCGGCCTTGACGACGTGGAAGCGGAGATTGACCCCGCCGGCAAAGTTACTCATATTAAGAAGCTACGCGCAGAAGGTAAACATGTTGCGATGGCCGGCGACGGCATCAATGACTCACCCGCCCTCAGCGAAGCTGAAGTCGGCATTGCCATGGGCACCGGCGCCGACGTGGCCGTGCAAAGCGCGGGCATCACCCTCTTAAGAGGCGACCTCCGAGGTATCGCCAAGGCCATCCACCTCAGTCGCGCCACCATGCGGAACATTCGGCAGAACCTCTTCTTCGCCTTTCTCTACAACGCGCTGGGTATTCCGGTGGCGGCGGGGGTGCTTTACCCGTTCTTCGGCTTGCTGCTCAGCCCGATTATTGCCGGCGCTGCGATGAGCCTGAGCTCCGTCTCGGTCATCAGCAACGCCTTGAGGCTGCGGAATGTGAGGCTGTAATTTATAAACGGGTCTCTGCACCACGCCTCCATATCCAAAGGCATCCAAGCCCCGGCCTAAGTTCGCCGGGGCTTTTTTTTCTCGTCCCGTTGGCCTTGTCGCTCGCGAACCCCGCTGTTGACCGAGCGACGGAGGGTTCCCCACTTCGCCTGCTCCACAATCCGAGGGATCGGGAATACCGTCGATATGAGCGCTTCGTTGGATGTGGTTTCATCGCCATCGGACATTGTCTGTTACAATAACGTGACAAGGCGACCGCAAGACACTGCTCTGCTAGCGCGGCAGTTCTAGCGATAGGAGGTTTCTTGAAAATTCGAGAGAGCGGGATGCCCGAGGAGAGCTACTGGGAATCGCTCCTCGATGTGCCCTTGATTCTCGATCGCCTCGACATCGGCAGTGGGTTGACCAATGTGGTCGAACTCGGCTGTGGATACGGCACGTTCACGATTCCGGTAGCTCGGCGGATAGCTGGCATTCTGGACACGTTCGATATCGAGCCCACCATGCTCGAACGAACACGACGCCGAGCAGCGGAAGCCAGGGTAAGCAACATCCTCTATCATCAACGCGACGTTCTGGCCGAGGGTTTCGGTCTGGCGGTTGGGTCAAGGGATGCTTGCATGCTCTTCAACATTTTGCATGTTGAGGAGCCTGTTTGGCTACTACAGGAGGCGGCGCGGATGCTACGTCCTCGCGGCTTCGTTTACGCC
>CAZGSN010000385.1:0-10285 GCA_964528465.1 uncultured Binatia bacterium (SeqCode) | reverse complement strand
CGCTGGCTCCGGGGGGAAGCCTTCCCTTCTGTGGCGACGGGGTGGTCAACGTTGCCGGGGAGCAGTGTGACGGAGCGGACCTTGGGGGTGCCTCGTGCTCGACCTTGGGTTTCGCCGGCGGCACCTTGCTATGCGTTTCCTGTGTGTTTAACTCGACCGGGTGCGGCGGTGCGTTCCTCCCTTCGCAGGCTTTGCAGAGCGGGCAAGCGACTTGTTCCGATGACAGCGGTAGCCCGGTTGCCTGCGCCGGCAGCGCCCAAGATGGTGAAACGCAATACGGGATTGTGCGGAGCTATTCCGACCCGGGGACCGGTATCATCATCGACAATCGCACCGGGCTCATGTGGGAGAAGCTTTCGGATGATGGCTCGATCCACGACAAGGACACGAAGTACACCTGGAGCGACGCGATTGCGGTGAAGATCGCGGCCCTGAACACGGCGACGTTTGCCGGTTTCAACGACTGGCGGGTGCCCAGCGTCAACGAGCTGCAGACCATGGCGACGTATGGTGCGGTGGCTCCAGCCGTGGATGTAGCGTTCTACAGCGGCTGCGCACCTACCTGCTCCGTTGTCGGCTGTAGCTGCACGGTGTCAGACTACTATTGGACCTCAAGCAGCTACCTCGGCTACACGGGGTGGGGCTGGGCCGTGCACTTTTATGACGGACTGGTAAGCGCCACCAACAAGACCACTCCGTACTATGTGCGCGCCGTGCGTGGCGGCAACTGAGAGATCGCTTTGGAGATACCCTCAGAGCGGTGTGTCGTGGGGCGGCGTTCGCTTGCGGCTGACCGAATCAATGGCGCTGCGAAAGCCTTGCACCATGCGCTCGATGTCCCAGGACAAGATGGTTTGCCTGGCTTGACGACTGAGACGCGCGCGTAAGTCGGTATCGTCGAGCACGCGCTGTAGAGCATGGGCGAGCGCTTGCGCGTCGCCTTCGCGAACGACGAGACCTTCTCCTTCATTTCGCAACATACCTCCGGCCGCGGCCCCCACCGAGTCGCTGACGACGGCTGGCAGGCCCTGATTGAAGGCTTCGTTGAGAACCAAGCCCCACGGCTCTTTGAACGCGGGTGTGGTGATCGACGGCAAGACGTAGACCCAAGCGCTGGCATAGTAGTCGGGCGTCTGTGCGTTGGGGACGAATCCGGGGAAGCGTACGCGTTCTTGCAAGCCGAGGTTGTGCACCCACTGCCGCAGCAGGCCCTCGTAGTCCGGGGCGCCGCGCCCCGCGATTACCAGCACGGCATCGTCGTGGCGTAGGCGGGCGAAGGCATCCAGCAAGATCAGCAGCCCCTTTTCTTCCTCCAGCCTACCGATGAAGAGGACAACTTTCTCGTTCCCGACGAGCCCGAGCTTGGCACGAAGCTGGGCAACTCTCTCGGGCGGGACGGGGCGGTTGTAAAGATCGTTGTCGGTAGCCTCGCCGCAACTGAAGACTCGATCCTTGGCTACTCCTTCTCCGAGGAGATAGCGGCGGACGTGCTCGCCACTGGCGACGATGGCGTCGGCGTGCCGATACACGAAGCGCGTCGCGGGAAAGATCAGCCGGTGGATCGGCGTGCTAAGGCGCATCCAGATTTGGGTCCACAGCACAAACGGTTTCCGCCGTGCCTTGGCCACAGCCATGGTGGCAGGCATGGCAAACTTGCCGACGATCCCCGAGACGTAGACATCGAAGTCTCCGCGCCAGAGGTGACCTACAAGGGCAGGATTGATCGACGTGCCAAGGATTCGGCGGCCGGGAACATCGTGTTGGACAAACTGACCGTGCGCCACGCCATGTTCGGGCAGCCAGTAGGTCTCGTCACCCGGCGAAAAGCAGAAGAGTTCCAAGTCGTAGAGCTGAGCCAATCGTTCAAACAACGGCACCCGGTAGTACTGGCAGAAGTTGGTCACCAGGGCGACGCGGAGCCGAGGGGATTGCAAAGTCATGGCCGCCGCACGCTCTCTCGCCGCTCGTAACGCCGCAGCACGCGCGCCACGACTCGACGCGGCGAAAGCAATGCTCCGGCAACAGCGGCAGCCCCTTGGCCGGAGATGCCACGACGCCACAAGGACAGCACCCAGAGTTCCTTGCGGAGCTGCAGGCGTTGCCACGGGCTCATCTGCGCCTCGAATGCGGCAAAGGGAAGCTCCTTTTCCCGGCGGCTTCGGCGCCGTGCACAGTCGATGGCGTACATGCAGTACAAGGAATTACGGCGAGTATTGGCAACCGACAAGCTCCCGGGGTTGAGGCGGATGCGATACAGGTACTCTGGGGAATTGATCAGCCGATAGCTCTCACTCAAGCGCAGGAACAAGTCGACATCTTCGGCCGCCAGGAAGGCGAGCCGGCAACCACCGACAGCCGCCAGGGCTGCGGTGCGAAAGGTGCTGGCACCATGCACCATGCCGCGTAGATTGTGCCGCAGCTCCCAGGCAATGAGGCATGACGACAGCGGTACGGTGGAGGAGCCGATGCGCGTGCCGCTGGTGTCGATGTAGTGGCAATTGCAACTGCACGCCGCGGTGTCGGGATTGGCCTGAAGAATGGCAAGCTGGGTGGCGAGACGAGTCGGCTCCGAGATGTCGTCGGCATCCATCCGTGCCACGAACGGAATACCCTGCTCCTGAGCAAAAGCGAAGCCGCGATTGATGGTAGCCACCAGCCCGGTGTTTGCCTGGCGCCAGGTGACTAGACGCGAATCGCGCTCCGCTTCCAGGATCGCCGCCGAGTCATCCGTCGAGCCATCATTGATGGCTAGGACTTGCAGATCCACACCCGACTGACTCAGCACCGAGTCGAGTGCAGCACGCAGAAACGGTGCAGCGTTGAAAACCGGCAGGACGACGAGCACCGTGGCCTTGTTCAAGATGGGAACCCCAAGCCGGCTCGCCATAGTTCGGGCGTCAACAAGTTGCAATTCGCGGCCGTACCCCGGTGTCTGCGACGAGAGAGTTCTGCGAGCTTTCGAATCGAACCGTCGGCAGCGCGGTTTCGGGCATCGCATCGGCTGTCCGATTGACGGGTGAAACCTAGCTTCGTATGAGCGTCGGCAATCATGGAAGCCTTTGTGCGCCAAAACATTCTCGGCTGCCCTTTTGATGCGATTTCCTTCGCGGACACCATGCGGGTGATCGAGCAGTGTGTGGGCACAGGTCGCCGTTGTCAGATCGTTCCGGGGAGTGTCGACACGGTGATGAAGTGTCGGGGCAATCCCGATTTCGCGGCGCGAGTGCAGCGCTGCGATCTAGTGATCGCCGACGGCAACTTCATCGCCTGGGCCGCATCTTTGTTGGGCACACCGCTGCTAGGGCGTGTCAGCGGCACGGAGCTGACCTGGCAATGTGCCGCGGTGTCGGCACGTACGGGTCGCGCCATTGCTCTGGTTGGGGGAGCCCCTGGCATTGCGCAGCGTTGCGCGGAGCGGATGCGCGTGGCCTTCCCGGGGGCGCAGCCGCACGCCATCGACACTCCGTTCCCTCTGGATGCCGCTGCCAGTGGCCGGGTCGTGGAGAGCATTCGCCGCATCGAGGCGGCGATTGTTCTCGTGGCTCTCGGTGCGCCGCGGCAGGAATTGTGGGTCGAGACCTATCTGGAAGCCAGTGGCGCTGCGGTAGGTGTGGGAATCGGCTCGGCCTTCGACATTCTCTCCGGTGACAAACCGCGCGCTCCCATGTGGATGCAGCGTCTCTCTTTGGAGTGGCTCTTCCGTATGCTGCTCGAGCCACGCCGCCTCGGCCAACGCTACCTCGTCGAGGACATGCCCTTCGTTTGCCTGTTGGCGCGCGAGGTTGTCCGCCGTCGCCTTGGAAAGGTTGAGGGGAGGCCCTGACGTGGCTTAGCCCGGCATTGGGGCAAAGCCATCTGACGCTTCCCCGGATGTCCTTAGCCTGGAAGAGGCTCGGATCTCGAATCCTCTTCGAGATGTCACGCGCCGGACCGTTGCCCGGCCGGGGGCGATATCGGTATCGAAATCGCTATTGGGACCGAATCTGGCCGCCGAACGATACCGACCCCGACTCCGATTCTGTCACTGCCGAAGACCGTGCGCGGGCCGGACGTGGATTCGAGCGATCGGCGGCTGGCCGTCGCGAGCGCGTTTATCGCGAGGGATGGTCTACTATCTCTGTAGGAAGAGGGGCTTGGACGATTGACGAGACGGAGAAAATCGGGGCGGCGGGATTTGAACCCACGACCACTCGCACCCCAAGCGAGTGCGCTACCAGTCTGCGCCACGCCCCGATATGGTTGAACGCCGCGAAGGCCGCGGCACGAGCGCGCTTTTCTGCCATGGGGCGCCCTCGAAGACAACCCATTGGAGAGAATTCTCTCACGCGCATAGCAACTTGTGTAGCGATTCGATGTCCTTCTTTAGCTTCAGCAGGATGCTGCGATAGGTGCGATCGCCGGCGGCTTGCGCGGGAGGCTTGCGCGGGCTGGGCTTGGTCACCTTGGCTGTAGCCGGTTCTTTGATGAGCATCTTGAGGTGTTTGCGCGCACCTTCGATGGTGAAGCGTTCTTGATGCAGCAAGCGTTTAATCTCGAGCAGGGTGTCGACGTCCTTGCGCCGGTACAGGCGGTGCTTCGACTTCGACTTCGATGGACGAAGGCTGTTGAACTCGGTTTCCCAGTAGCGCAGGACGTATGGCTTTACGCCCACGATCTCGGCGACTTCACCAATCTTGTAGTAAAGCTTCTCGGGGATTGGTGTAGCCTTGGCCTGGGCCACGGAGCTTAGCCTTCCTTGTTCATGCTCTTCTTCAAGACGTGACTTGCCTTGAAGGTCAGGACGCGCCGGCCGGTGATCAAGATCTCGTCTCCGGTCTGCGGATTGCGCCCCTTGCGCGGTCGCTTGGTGTTCACCAGGAAGTTCCCGAACCCGGATACCTTGATCTTCTCCCCTCGCTCCAAGGATTCCTTGATGATGGAAAAGATCCCTTCCACGACGTCACTCGCTTCCTTCTTGGAGAACCCGATCTTCTCGTGAATGCGCTCGACGATATCCGCTTTCGTAACCGTCACGCTGGATCCTCCGTAAGCCGGTCAGGCAGTGATCACCGGAGCTCCACAGGCAATGCCGAAAGGAGGCCTTGCTTGAGCTCATCGTGTAGGGTGTTGATCTCGGTGTCGGTCAAGGTTCGATCTGCAGCACGATAGGAAATGGAGTAGGCGAGGCTCTTCTTTCCGGCAGGAATCGGAGGTCCGTCGTATTGATCGAAGAGTACAATGTCCTCAAGCAGAGGATGGGAATGCTGCCAATGATGGACGTGTTCGATCACCTTGGAAGATGCAAAGCTGCGATCGACAAGCACGGCAACGTCTCGAACCACCGCTGGAAACCTCTGTAATTCCCTGAAGATAACAGGCGCGCGACCATACTGGAGCAATTTTTCCAAGTCAAGCTCAAAGAGCCAGCAGGGCTCGCCGAAACCGAGTTCGTCGGCGACGGCGGGGTGTAGGGCGCCGAGCACGCCAACCGTATGACCGCCGATCTGTATGCGTGCGCTCTTGCCGGGGTGGAACGATGGCTGATCGGTACAGCGTTCCCATTGCACTGGCGGAGCCGCGATTAGATCGAGGATGTTCTCGACGATCCCTTTGATGTCGGGAAACTCAGCGACACTGTCCTGGGCTCCGATACCGCGCTTGGGCAGCGAGCGTGCCACAACTCCAGCCACTCTGCGCGCCTCGCAATAGCCCTGGTGTTTCCAAAACACTTTGCCTAGTGCGAACAAGGCGAGCGGGGAGAGGGCTTGGTCGGCGTTGTGCCGCGCCGCACGGATCAGCCCCGAGCATAGGCTCAGACGCATCTCGGCGTCGTCGTTGGAAATCGGATTGAGGATGGCCACCGGCAAACGGGGCTCGTCAAAGGCGGGAAAGAGCTGATTGAGTCGCTGCGAGCAGAAGCTCAAGGGCACTGCCTCGGTGAGCCCGAACGCGGCCAGGGCTTCGCGCAATTGACGTATACGGCGACGTTCGAGGCTTTCGCCGGCGCCGCTCAAGCCACAAGCAGGGAGCGTCGTGGGCACGCTGTCGTAGCCTGCCACGCGCACGATTTCCTCGATCACGTCGATCTCACGGGTGATATCGGTTCGATAGGTTGGCACCGACACGTTGAGAGTCCCGCGTGTCGCGGGGGAGACGCTCATGCCTAGAGCCTTGAGGGCTTCCGAAACCTCAGAGCGGCCGAGGTCCATTCCCAGCAAGTCGTTGGTGCGCGCCAAACGCAGCGAGATGGTGGTCCCCGGTCTCTGAGCTGGAAAGCTTTCGATCTTGGCTGTGACGAGACGCGCGCCTGCGTGTGCCGCCAGGAGTTCGGCGGCGCGGTCGGAGGCCAGTGCTGCCGCCTCGATATCGGTGCCACGCTCGAAGCGGTAGGATGATTCGCTCTTGAGCCCGAGCCGCTTGGAAGTCCTACGGATCGCGCTGGCTAGGAAGCAGGCACTCTCGAGCACTACCCTGCGTGTGCTGTCTGTAACTCCACTGTCGGCTCCGCCCATGATGCCAGCCAAGGCTGCGATGCGGCCACCAATGGCAATTACCAAGTCGCCCTCTTCGAGTTCGCGCTCTTGACCGTCCAACGTCGTGAAGCGGCGATCTTCCCCGGCGCGTCGGACTACGATGTCTGATCCTGGCAAGCGATCGAGATCGAACGCGTGCAGCGGCTGGCCGCGTTCGACCATGACGTAGTTGGTGATGTCGACGACGTTGTTGATGGCGCGCACGCCGACGGCCTGCAGGCGATACTGCATCCAGCGAGGGGAGGGGCCGACTTGAATATCCTCGAGGACGCGCGCCACGTAGCGGCCGCACAGGTCAGGATTGGCAATGTGAATAGTCACTGGCTGCGCGGGAGATGAACTTCCGCCTTTTACGCGGATGCGTTGCCGGCGTAGGCGTTGGCCGGTGAGTGCAGCGATTTCGCGCGCGATGCCCAGCACACTGAGACAATCGCCGCGATTGGGTGTAATGGCGACATCGATCACCGTGTCCTCGAAACCGAGGATGCTGGCAACTCGGGCTCCGAGCGGTGCATCGCCGGCAAGGTCAAGAATCCCGTCGCCATCGGCTCCAAGGCCGAGCTCCGCCTCGGAGCACAACATCCCGGCTGAGGCCGTGCCGCGGATTTCGGTAGCGCTGATTTGACGACCACCCGGTAGCGTAGTGCCTGGCCGTGCATACGCGGTGCGCATTCCGACACGAACGTTGCTGGCTCCGCAAACGACCGTCGCGACGTCACTACCGGTTTGTACATCGCAAACGGTAAGGCGGTCGGCGTTGGGATGCGGGCGGGTGGCAATTACCTGTGCGCAGGTCACGCCGAGGATATCGGCACCCAGCTTGTCGATGGACTCGATCTCGAGGCCCGACATCGTCAGTCGGTCTACGATCTTGTCGAGCGGCTGTTCGAGTTCAATGAGTTCGGACAGCCAGTTCCAAGTAACCTTCATCGTGCTCTCTAGAACTGCCGCAGGAAGCGTTCGTCGTTGTTGAAGAACAAGCGGATATCGTTGATCTGGTGCTTGAGTATCGCAATGCGCTCGATGCCCATACCGAAGGCGAAGCCCGATACCTTTTCCGGATCGTAGCCCACCGACGCAAAAACGTTGGGATCAATGAGTCCAGCGCCGAGGATCTCCAGCCAACCGCTACCCTTGCAAATGCGGCAGGCCGCATCGTGGCCTCCGCACACCTGGCAGTTGATATCGATTTCTGCACTGGGCTCCGTGAAAGGGAAGAAGCTGGCGCGAAAGCGTACCCGTGTATCCGCTGCGAAGATACGCTGCAGGGCCAGTGTCAGCACGCCCTTGAGATCGCCAAAGGTAATGCGGCGATCGACCATGAATCCTTCGATTTGATGAAACATGGGCGAGTGCGTGGTGTCGGAGTCGTGGCGATAGGTCGCACCCGGGACCACAACCCGTAGCGGCGGTTGGCGCGACTCCATGACTCGAATCTGTACCGGCGAGGTGTGGGTACGTAGCAAGTGCGTCTCGTCGACAAAGAAGGTGTCTTGCATGTCGCGCGCCGGGTGATCGGGCGGGAAATTCAGGGCGCCGAAATTGTGGTAGTCGTCCTCGATGTCGGGGCCTTCGGCAACCTCGAAGCCGAGGCCGACGAAGATGCGCACGATGTCGTCCAGGGTTTGCGTCAGCGGGTGCAGTCGCCCGCGCCTCACGACTCTCCCGGGTACGGTGATGTCAATCTGCTCGCTAGCAATCTGCTTGTCGCGTTCACTTGCTCGTAGTGTGCGCAGGCTCGACTCGATGCGCTCTTCTAGATCGGACTTGATTTGGTTGAGGTAGGCGCCGACGCGCGGGCGCTCCTCGGGGGCAACGTCGCGCAGTCCGCGGACCATCTCAGTCAGCGTGCCCTTACGACCGAGGTAGCGGACGCGCAGGTCGTCCACCTCCGACTCCTTACTTGCAGCTTGGAGCGCTGCCAGAGCCTCATCGCGAATGTGGTCGAGTGTTTCTTTCATGGCCAGGGCGCGTCGCCTGCGCCCGCCTGCCAAGATGGCAGAGCAAAAAAAGGGGCACGTGAGACGTGCCCCTGGGCAGTGCGAAAGCTCGTTGCGCTAGGCGGCGAGACGGAGCTTGGCTACCTGTGCCAGCTCCTGGAACGCGGTCATATCGGCCACGGCCAAGTCGGCCAACATCTTGCGATCGACGGCGGCCCCAGCTTGCTGCAAGCCGTGGATCAACTGGCTGTAGCTCATCCCGCACATGCGCGCGGCGGCATTGATGCGGATGATCCACAAGCTGCGGAACTCGCGCTTACGTACGCGGCGGTCGCGATAGGCATAGGTAAGGCCCTTCTCGACCGTCTCGCGGGCCTGGCGATATAGCTTGCGTCGGCCTCCGACGTTGCCTTTCGCCAGTTTCATGACCTTCTTGTGGCGGTGGTGACCCTTGGTCCCTCGTTTCGCTCGCGGCATCGTTCAACTCCTGAAAGCGGGCTCGTGTAACAGCTTACCCGTAGGGCAGCAAGCGATGGATGGCCTTCGCATTGGTGGCATCGACAATCAGCGACTTCCCCAGTTGGTTCTTCTGCTTGCGTGTCTTGCAGCTTAGTTGATGGCGTAGGTACGCCTTACTACGCTTGATCTTGCCGCTTCCCGTTACCTTGAAACGCTTGGCGGTGCCACGGTTGGTCTTCATCTTTGGCATGGTACGGTCCTTTGTCCTTCCAGAACTCAGTTCTTGTGGCCGGGAACGGCCTCTTCGGTCAATTTTGCAATCAGTGCATCAATGGTCATCGCATCCAACGTGCCGCCAGCTCGGGTACGTGGCGCCACAGTGCCGTCGGCCGCTTCCTTGTCGCCGACCACCAGCATGTAAGGCACCTTTTCGAGCTGCGCTTGGCGCACCTTGTAGCCAAGCTTCTCGTTGCGGTCATCTAGTTCGACCCGAAAATTTGCCGCGGCAAGCCGCTGCTGCAGTTGGTGCCCATAGGCTTCTTGGCGTTCGGTTAGGGTCAGCACTTTGGCCTGGACGGGAGCCAGCCACAGAGGAAAGGCTCCGGCCGTATGTTCGATGAGGATGGCAATGAAACGTTCCAACGACCCGAGCACGGCGCGATGCAGCATCATGGGTGTGGCCGTGCTGCTCTCGGGAGTGACATACTTCAGGCCGAAGCGTTCCGGCATGGCACAATCGATTTGCACGGTGGCTAGAGTCCACGAGCGTTCGAGCACATCGCGAAAATCGAAACCAATCTTCGGTCCGTAAAAGGCCCCTTCGCCTGGCAGGACGGTCACTGGATAGCCGGCGCGTTCCGCGGCGCGCTGTAGCGCCGCTTCTGCAGCATCCCAAAGCTCGATACGCCCAAGGAATTTCTCTGGTCGTGTTTGCAGGCTCAACGCCACGCGGTCGAAGCCAAAGGCGTCGTACACCTCTCGGGTCATGGCAATGAAGGACTCGAGTTCTGCATCGACTTGATCCGGTGTGCAGTAGATATGCGCGTCATCCTGAGCCATCGACCGCACCCGGGTCAGGCCTTGCAGGGTGCCCGAGGCTTCGAAGCGGTGCAGGCGGCTGAAGTCGGCGAAGCGAATCGGAAGCTCGCGGTATGAGTACTTGCGAGTCGCGAACAAGTAGCAGTGCCCGGGACAGTTCATGGGTTTGACGCCGTACTCGTCCTCGTCGGCATTCATCAGGAACATGTCGTCGTGGAAAGCTTCGTAGTGCCCGGAGGTGCGCCACAGATCGGTCTTGTAGATCAGCGGCGTGATTACCTCGCTGTAGCCGTACTTGCCGTACAAGCTACGCATGTATTGGACCAAGGTGTTGTA
>CAZGSN010000384.1:0-6917 GCA_964528465.1 uncultured Binatia bacterium (SeqCode) | reverse complement strand
TGCTTGCGAAAACGGATCAGGACCAAAAAGCACAGGGCTGTGGACGGGCGTATCCCAGCGTTTCTCCTCTTGCCCTTGTAACTGCTGCCTGTATCCGTGTTCATCGGCGTCCATCCGCGGTTCAATTGTTGTTTTCGGGCTTATTGGTAGATTCCGTGGTCCGCCGGCCCACGCTCAGAGGTTCAGACCGGCTGCAGCCGCAAGTGTGGCGGAGGAGGCAGAACGACACGAATGGAATCGCCGGGCCGTACCTTGCCGCTCCGACGTACCACCGCCATGATCCCCGCCTTACGCACTAGCTCTCCCTGCTCATCGCGCCCGAGCATGGCCGCCATTAGGCCCGCCTGAACCCCGTCGAGCTGCACACAGGGATTTCGCAGACCTGTAACCTCGACCACTGCCTCGGCACCGAGGCGCAATCGGGTGCCCCGTGGCAACGCCAGCAAATCGAGCCCGCGGGTCGTGACATTCTCACCGACCTGCCCTGGCTCCAGAAAAAAACCCTGCCGGCGCAGATCAACGAGAAGCTCGCTGTGGAGAAGATGGACTTGCCGCAGATTGGGCAGCGAAGGATCCCGGACCACACGGGAGCGGTGTTGCACCGTAGCCCCGAGATGCGCATCGCCGACCACACCGAGGTCTGCGAGGAGGTGGATGCTTTCCTGTGGACGCTTGTGCATGGAGTGGGAGGAGCTTGCGCTCACTGCGAGCACCACGGCATCCGCTTCCAAGTCTTTCATTCGTGTCCTGCTGGAAGCCGCGTCGCTAGCAGGTGAGGTACCCGGACAGCAAAGTCGTTGTTTCTATCGTCTTGGAAGCCCACACTCGGAAATGTCGACATAGATTGGTTGCGCCAGTAGCAGCGCGTGGTTAGGGTGCAGCCTCTGGCGCGCCACGCGCCATGCTCTTTGAGTCCTGAACGATCACATACACAGCACTCGCTGCTGTCCGCTCAGGACCCAATTGTTCTGGGGGCGACATGGTTTCGACGGGGGCTGGGATGTCACGGTCGCGTGCATGGGATCCTGGGTACCATTCAAAACCCCAGGGCTGCTTAACTGCAGACGAATCTTACGCACTGGCTGCCTAAGGGCAACCACGTTTCACCGACCCGAGCCTGTAGGGCCGGCTGAAGCGACGCAAATCAGGATAAGCGCTGGCGAACGCTCGGGCGCCATCGACGAAAACGTAAGTCCGCCATAGCCTCGGCGAAGGCGGATAGAGCTGGCCTAACGGCATCCTGCTCGTAAAGCCCGCCATAGCGCGCAAGCGCAAAGGCGGGTGGGAGTCCGCTAGGCGACATCAAAACACGCAGCTACGCACGTAGAAGCTGGGACTAACCACCTTCGGACGGGGGTTCGATTCCCCCCGCCTCCACTTTTTAGTCTTCCAAGGGCGTCCCAGGACGTCCTGCAAACCCCTGTTAATCGTTGAATTTACTGGATATATTGTGTGGCAAGTTCCAAGGTCGTTCATGGACAGCCACCACGCTCAGGGGGCAAGTCTGGGGGCAACAGCGGAACTCAGAAAGTGAGTTGCCCCCAGCATGCCGCTTACCGACAAATCCCTCCGCGCCGTGAAGCCACAGACCAAGGCTTTCAAGCTCTTCGATGGCGGCGGTCTGTATCTGGAGATCAGCCCCGCCGGCGGCAAATGGTGGCGCTGGAAGTACCGCTACGGCGGCAAGGAGAAGCGACTGTCGCTCGGGGTCTACCCTGCAACGAGCTTGAAGGACGCCCGCGAGAAGCGCGAGGCACACCGCCGGCAGCTCGCCGCGGGTTCGGATCCAGGCCACCTGCGCAAGGCTCAGAAGATCGCTCAAGCCGGCGCCGAGAGCTTCGAAGCCATCGCGCGCGAGTGGCACACCAGGTTCTCACCCAGATTGGTCGCCAGCCACAGCGACCGGACCTTACGGCGCTTGGAGAACGATGTGTTTCCGTGGTTGCGCAACCGGCCCATCGTCGAAATCAAAGCACCGGAGCTGTTAGCCATTCTGCGCCGGATCGAAAGTCGCGGCGCACTTGAGACAGCCCACCGCGTCAAACAGATCTGCGGACAGGTTTTCCGTTACGCCGTGGCAACCGGACGTGCCGAGCGCGACCCGACCGGCGACCTGCGCGGCGCTCTGCCCCCACCGATCGAAAAACACCACGCTTCCATCATCGAACCCAAACGTATCGGCGACTTGCTCAGAGTGATCGATGCCTACGAAGGCTCCTTCGTCACGAAAACCGCCCTCAGGCTCGCCCCCCTCGTCTTCGTGCGGCCCGGCGAACTACGCCAGGCGCAATGGTCGGAGATTGACCTCGAGAAAGCGGAATGGCGCATCCCGGGCCACCGCATGAAGATGCGCTCCCAACACATCGTCCCGCTATCCTCGCAGGCCGTCGAAATCCTTCGCGAGATCGAACCGCTGACGAACCGCGCGATCGATCACAAGCCGACGTCGCCACGCTACGTTTTCCCGAGCGCGCGCTCGCTGGAGCGGCCGATGAGCAACAACGCCGTGCTCGCCGCCCTGCGACGCATGGGCTACACCACGGGGGAAATGACCGGCCACGGCTTCCGCAGCATGGCGTCGACGCTACTGCACGAACAAGGCTGGAACCATCAAGCCATCGAACGCCAACTTGCGCATGCCGAACGCAACACCGTTAGTGCTGCCTACAACTTCGCAGAGCATCTGCCGGAGCGGCGCAGAATGATGCAGGCGTGGGCGGACTATCTCGATGTGCTGAAACGCAATGCGGGCATGATCCCTCTCTTCAAGAGCGCGTGACGAGCTTTCTTCGGAGTTAAAACGTGAGCAAAGGGAACAACGTAGGCAAAGCCGCAGGGGAGCGTACTGGAGCGGCGGCAGATGATTCCTCACGAAGTTTCCAGCGGAAGGTGCACGACCTGATCGCGCGGGGTCACTTTACGTCGCACGAGGGCGCATTGCTCTCTTCTGTTCCTGCCGCGCATCTTCCACCGTATTTCCGAAAGTAGCTTGGTCTTCGACATTCCTCCCCCAAGGGAAAGTACTCGGATATCGAGTGGGTCTATGGTGCCGGAGCAACGAGTCGTCCGACCGACGCGATAACGTTTGCGCACGCATACTTCGACGAAAACCTTAAACCCGTGAGGTCTCGGCAGCCCCTTCCTTGGTTGGATGTTGATCTCGGCACGCCTGATCCACCGCACGCTTGGTGTGAAGTGCGCACTCGGTTCCTACTCTTGGCGCCAGGGCGCGACCGCGCTGCATCGCTGAAGGTCGCCGACAAAATTGCAGAAGTTCAGCAACGATGGGCCAAGCAACTTCGCCTCTGCTGGCTACCCTTTGGTCAGGCAATACCAGCGGTAGATCTCGACGTTGGCGCCTGCCTACCTGACGACACAGATTGCGTGCTTATGAAGGTGGCGAGTTTTTCGCGGGACCTTAGATTGGTTGATGACAATAGCCCCGAGATGTGGGCGCAGGTTGCATTGGTCCACCCGCCGAGCCTGCCAAGTCGGCACTATTGGCGGATCCGCACACGCCTTCTCTTCGTACAGCGTGGTCGAGGAAGGGAGAGAAGTCTCGAGTTGGTGGCGTTAATCGCAAAACTGCAACGAAGATGGCGGCTAGGCCCTTCAAGCTACTTCATTGTTGGCCGAGTGCGGCGATACCTTGTCCCATTTCACGACAGGGCCGTGGGCGGCCCTCCCCCGCCCACGCGAGCCCATGGGAGACGGAGTCGGAACGACCGACAGATGCCGATCGCCATCACGGTCATAGGTGCGCTGGAAGTCGTCGCCCACGCGTGGCTCGAACTCGCCCGTGACCCCACTCATGTGCGTATAACCGCCTTCGGAAGGGACAATCTGCGCGCTCTTCTCGCGTTCACCGTCGAGACAATCGAATGGTTGAGAGCCGTTCCGCGGGCGACTGCGTCGGAGCGTCTTAAACTTGCGTCGCTTCTGGAAGGGGGATTTTCTGCACGCGATCTTCCTCCCGACATACGTCGCGAGCTCAAGCAACGACTCCAACCCTCGATGCATGCGCCGACCAGCACTAACGACGCGATCGTCCTCGCATACATTCGCAACGGCATGAGGAATGCGCTTTGGCGATTCCGGGACGCAAAAAGCCCCCGCTTAACGCCCGATCTCGTACGTCGGGTACGAAGAGAACTCCCCATCAAGCAGTCTCACAGGAAGCCTGCCGATGCCGGCCGCGAACTGGCGTCTCTGGTCATGCACATGGCCGCCCGGATCCTCGCGCGTCGTCTCCACATAAAAACCGCGACGGTCCTCGAGGATCTTCTCCGTCCTATCCTCCGCGGCGATCTCAACGGGATTTTGATCGATGGCGATACCAGCCAGTACTCTACGCCCCGCAAGGGGAGACGCACGATCTCACGAGCAGAATAAGCTCAAGCAACATCCTCCAGGAACCGGGTGCGCTCGCTCTCCTCTTAATCGCGCCAAATCAGCGCGTCGGGCACCACGTCAAATCGGCTCTACACTTTCCGCAAAGTTTTTCCGGCGCATGCCCTTCCCGCCGACCGGAATCCCTGTCCAGCGATATCCTAAGCGTACTAGGGTGCACCTCAATGAAATCCCAACTCGCCCAAGGAGGATTGATGAGGATGCACAAGATCCAGAGATTGCCGAGCGTAATTGCAACATCCGGTCTTTCGCGAAGCTCGATTTACCTCCGCGTTGCGGAGGGCACGTTCCCTAAGCCAGTCAGCCTCGGTGGACGTGCCGTGGGGTGGCTCGAGAGCGACGTGCAGAGGTGGGTGGAGCAAAGAATCGCAGAATCACGCGGCGTAACCACCGACATCGAAAAAGCAGAGTAATGAGACACTACGATCTCGATGCCCTACGCGCCGGCGTGCCCATTTCCAGCGTCTTGCAGGTGGCGGGCTTCGATGTCGACGGCCGCACGCGTCGCATTCGTTGCCCGCTACACGGTGGCGACAATCCGAGTTCATTCTCCTTTACCACGCAGCATTTCAAGTGCTTCGCATGTGATGTGGGCGGCGACATCTTCGATCTCGCTATGCGGCTGCGTTCGATGTCGTTTCGTGAGGCGGTGGAGCACGTCGCATCCATCGCTGGCATGAGCCCGGGAGTGTCACCGATCAGAACGCGCGCGCAAGTCCTCGATCGCGCCGTTGTCGCGAGGCGACGCGCGACCCTTCGCACCTTTCGCGAGAGCCGCCTGAATGCGCTTGCCGCCCAACTGCATGGCCTGGACTGTGAAGTCGACGCGGCAAGTGCGCGGCTCACCTCGGTCCGCGACACCGGCGCCGAGGAGTCCGCATGGTCACGACTCGCGGTTGTTTGCAAGGAGCGGGATACTCGGGAATTCGAGCGGATGCGCCTGGAAGTCGACAGCGAGCCCATGTGGCTCGACGTTCTTGGTGAGCAGCGAGGCTTGCAATGGGCGGCGTAGAACGTATCCCCGACGACGAACTGCTTGGCCTACCAGAGCTCGACTGCGTCGATTCATGGCCTAAACCGATGCCACTTGTCGACAACGTCGACGAGACAGCGGCGGCATATCCGATCGGCGCGTTGCCCTCGTTAATGCGCGACGCCATCGAAGAAGTCGTAGAATTCGTGCAATGCCCAACTGCGTTGGCGAGCGCCTCGGCGCTCTCGTGCCTTTCGGTAGCAGTGCAGGGTCGGTTCAACGTCGAACGGGCGAGCGGTCTCTGCGGACCCGTTTCTCTTTTTCTACTGACCCTGGCCGAATCGGGTGAGCGTAAAACTTCGTGCGATGAGTTCTTTTCACAAGGCTTACGCCAATGGCAGCAAGAGCGGTCTGAGAGCCTTGCGGAGGAAGTCGCCCGTTCTCGCGCCTCGTGCGAGGCATGGGCGGCCAAGGTGGAAGGAATCAAGGCAGTAATCAAACGCGAGGCGACGAAAGATACAGTACAACTGGAAGCGCGCTTGGCCGATCTTGTCCGGGACAAGCCAACCGCAGTAGTCGCTCCCCGCCTTTTGTTTAGCGATGCCACGCCAGAAGCGCTGGCGTGGGCGCTCTCACAGGGATGGCCGTCGGCGGCGATCCTATCCAGCGAGGCCGGCCAAGTCTTGGGTGGGCACGCAATGGGGCGAGAGTCCCTGGTGCGCAACCTGGCGTTGCTCGACACTCTTTGGGACGGGGGCTCGACGTTCGTCGATCGGCGGACCTCACCGAGCTTTGCCGTTGAGAACGTAAGGCTTACGCTGTCACTTGCCGTCCAGCCAAGCGTCTTTCGAACGTTTGTCGCGGATTCGCATGGGCTGGCGCGCGGTATCGGGTTCCTCGCACGCCTACTGTTGTCGCACCCCGTCAGCACACAGGGGACTCGGCCCTTCCGGGAAGCTCCTGCCGGTTGGCCGCGATTGGGGGCGTTCAACGCTCGCATTCGACAGCTGCTCGATGCCGACGTGAAGCTCGACAAGAGAGGGGGCGTCGATGTCGAGGTTCTGCAGCTCAGTGGCGCTGCCAAACATAAGTGGATTGCCTTCCACGATTGTGTCGAGGGAACGCTCGGCATGCGGGGCGAGATGTCGTCGATTCGGGACGTCGCCTCGAAATCTGCCGACAACGCCGCTCGTCTAGCTGCCCTGTTCGCCGTGCTCGCCGGCGAGCGCGAGGTGAGTGGGGATGCGATGAAGGCGGCGGCGGTGGTAGCAACGTGGCATCTATACGAAGCGCGCCGTGTCCTCGGCGATTTCTCCTCCAGTATTGAGGTCGAAGACGCCGCGCGTCTCGAAGCGTGGATAGTGGCCGGCCGTGCCGGCCACACGACGCGGCGCGATATCATGCGCTGCGGACCCAGCGCAACGCGAGATCCTGCACGACTCGATGCCGCCGTAGCCATGCTGAGCGACAAAAGCCGTCTGCGGTCGGGTGATGGGGTGATTACGGTCAATCCTTTAGTCGGAGGAGGAGCGCA
>CAZGSN010000383.1:0-26810 GCA_964528465.1 uncultured Binatia bacterium (SeqCode) | reverse complement strand
TACCGTGAGGTAATCAGGCTTTCTCAAGCCTATGCACCGGGCGGAGGTAGTGTCCTTGATGTCGGCGCCAACGACACCGAGGTGCTCGCCGACCTCGACTGGTTCGACAAGCGCGTGGCTCTCGATCGCAACTCCATGCCGGCTCGACGCGGCGTCGAGTCTGTGACCATCGACTTCCTGCGCTACGAACCCAAGGAAAACTTCGACCTCGTTCTTTGCCTACAGGTGCTCGAACACCTCGACGATCCCGGGCCATTTGCTCGCAAGCTCCTGACCATCGGCAGAACCACGATCATCACAGTTCCCTACAACTGGCACGCGGGTACGGTGAAAGACCACGTGCAAGATCCAGTCGACGAGGCAAAGCTGCAGCAGTGGATGCAGACCACGCCAGCGGAAACGCGAATCGTGCGCGACGGCACAAAACAACGACTGCTCGCCGTCTACCAGACTCGCTCCATGGATAGTCTCACCCCCAAGAATATCTGCAAATGACACCGACGACGTGAAAGCACAGGAAAGAGAAGCGCCCCCTCTCCCCGCATTTTCGCGGGGAGAGGGTTGGGGTGAGGGGCTCAATCAAGGCCCAACTCCTTGGCTATCACCTCCAGCACAGCATTGACGCGCGTCAACACATCATGATTCCAGAATCGGATGACTCGGGGCTGCGGCCGCTACCGGCTCGCCGGACGGTAATGCCAGACGGAAGATGCTCTTGAGCACACTGCCATATTGCTGCCAGAAGCTGCCAGTGTTGGTGGCGCGCCAGCTTTTCGAGTTCCGCGCCGAAAATCACTTCACTACGCGTGCGGGCACAATGCACAAACAGAATCTTCGTATCCGGAGCCCGCCTGCCGAGATCGCGGACCAGCGCCATCCCGGCAACAGAGACTGTCGAAAAGCCAGGTGGAATTCCGTCACCTAGGCGAAAGCCGGGGTGACGTTCAAACGAAGACGCGGGCTCAGAAGTAGCTACCGGGAACGTGCAGGACCTATGCAGAGGCTCCCTAGTCCGCATAATTGGTGAGACTGCTCGCCACGGAGGCGGCAAACATCAACGTGGCTTTCTTATTGAACCACGAAGGCACGAAGGTCACGAAGAATGACTCTTCAGAGGGACTTCTGAAGGATACACAGTTGACTAGTCCCCTTGACCTCGCCGCGCCCTTGCTTCGTGTCCTTCGTGCCTTCGTGGTTCCAAGAACACACTGTTTTCGTCAACATGCTTCTGTCCGGGCTAGGTTGCGGCGTTCCCGCGTAGCACCTGGCCACTGCGGGCTTGTGTCTCCTGGCCTGCGTCGATCAGCACCTCGCCGTTGACGATCACGTACTCGACACCCTGGGCACGTTGGATCAGGCGTGCGGCGCCACCGGGGAGATCGGCGACCATTTCCGTTGGGGTCATGCCGATACGGGTTGGGTCGAACAAAACAAGATCGGCGGCTGCTCCGGGTCGTACCATCCCGCGATCGTCGAGGCCGTAGAGTTGTGCCGGGACGCTAGTGATCAAGCGGACCGCTTCCTCCATGGACAGGGCCTGCCGTTCGCGCACCCAGTGTCCGAGTAGGTACGACGTGAAGCCTTGATCGGACAGCGAATCGACGTGGGCGCCGGCATCGGATAAGGCAACGACCGCGGCCGGATGTTGCATGAGTTCGGCCACCGCACGTTCGTCGGTGTTGAGCACGGGGATGCCGAACTGGCACGCCAGGTCGCTCTCCAAAGAGAGGTCGAGCAAGGTGTCGACAGTATCCGCACCGCGTGCCGCAGCAATCTCCGCGACCGAGGCGTCGGTCCACTGCTTGTGTGCGGCAAGTGGCGAGTGGCGGACGAAAATCCGATCCCAACCTGGTCCGAGAGCCGCGACCCAACCGCCTCCTTGCGACATCTGCCGCAGGTCGTCACGAAAGGCCTGGGTTGCGAACAAGCTGCGGCGCTCCGCGATCGGTTTCTCCATGAGCGGCCGCCAGTATGGATTGTTGACCAGTGCGATGCTGGGCGCGGCAAAGGTGATGCGGATCTCGAAGGGACGACAGCCGACCTGTGGCACCACCTGAATGCCGCGCCGCTTGGCGACCAGAGCGGCGTCTAGCACACGTTTGGCGCCGTCGGGCTCGAAGGGATTGTGGAACAAGGGTGCCCACGTCACCGGTCGCCCACTAACTTCGGCAAGCTGCATGTACAGCTCCTGATCTTCGAGTTTGCCGTCGCTAGCGGCGAGAATGTGCAGCGGTGCAATCTCGATGATGCCGCGGCCACTCTCCTTGAGCACCGAGCCGAGCGCCAAGAGTTCCTCGCGTGGCGCCACCCGACTCGGCACGGGGGTGCCATCACCGAAGAAGTGGGTCGGAGATTCCGAAGAAGAAAAGCCGCAGGCCCCGGCCTGCATGGCCTCGCGAATGAGGCCTTGCATGTGTTCGATCTCGGCAGGCGTAGCGTGGCGCTGCGTGGCGTCTGCCCCCATGGCGTAGTAGCGCAGGGCCGCGTGCCCGATGAAGACCGCGACGTTGATGGCCGGGTGCCAATGCTCGAGCGTGTCGAGATACTCAGGAAACGTTTCCCACTGCCAGTCGATGCCGGAACGCAATGCCTCTGTCGGCATGCCTTCGACGTAAAGCAGCATCTGCATCAACAACTCGCGATCGGAGCTGCGGCACGGAGCGATGCTGAAGCCGCAGTTGCCCATGACCACGCTAGTTACCCCATGCCAACAAGAAGGGGTCAGCAGGCGATCCCACGAGACCTGACAATCGTAGTGCGTGTGCACGTCGATGAAGCCCGGTGCCAGTACCAGGCCCTTCGCATCAATGGTACGCGCTGCTGGACCCTCTACATCTCCGACCGCCGCAATGCGCCCTTTGCTCACAGCAACATTGCCGGTTCGTCTTGGAGAACCGCTGCCATCACAAATCTCGGCGTTGCGAAGAAGCAGATCGTACATGGAGACCTCCTCAAGGCGCCGCGAGGGGTAGTACCGGCAGCGCCGGCATGGGATGGGCGCGAAAAAAACTCCAGATGCGTTGGCTCGCGGCAACTGGCCAGTGATGTTCGCTACCGTCTTCGCAGTAGCCAACCTCGGCACCATCGCGGCACAGGCGACGCCATTCGCAGTCTTGCGCGACGCGCTCCGTGCAGCCGTTCTTCTCTGCCCACAGGTCGCGTAGTGTGCGTGCTCGCTCGATGGGCACGATGGTGTCGTTGCGGCCGTGGTGAATCAATGTCGGAACCGGGCGCGATGGCGTACAGGGCAGCGGCAGCGCTCCACCTCCGACGGGAGCAATCGCCGCGAACCGGTCTGCCATCGTGCATGCCAAAAGATGGCTCAGGAAGGCGCCGTTGGAGAAGCCGGTGGAGAATACGCGGCGCGAATCAATGCAATAACTCGACTCGAGCCCCTCCAGCATGGCGCGCACAAAGGCAAGCTCGCGATTGCCTTCGAGCGTGAAAATATCCCAGCCGGTTCCGTCGCGACCCAGCAGGTGCACGCTGAGTCCGTCTGGATATACCGTGATAAACGGATCCTGCTCCGCGATTGCCTTGAAAGCAGAAACCTTCCACACCCCAGCCCCGCTGTGCCCAAAGCCGTGAAAGTCGAACAGCACCGGCGTTGGCCTCTCCGGCTTCACGCCATCGGGCACGTCGAGGATGTAGGTTCGCACCATGCCATCGACCGTTATCGTACGTTCCAGCCGCCGCCCGTTCTCGATGCTCTTGGCAGCGCAACCTGGCTCTTGCTTGGCCGCGAGTTTAGCGGGGACAAGCAGGACCATCACGATGGGTAAGAACCAGGGGTTCATTGCCGCCGAGCCTACGCCAACCGCAGGGCAAACCGCAACGCCCCGATCCGGCGTTCGCAGGTACCAACCGCGAAAGGCCAGGACACCGCCCGGGCGATGCCCCGGGACGGACGATGCTGAAACCTGCACGGCTACCCCTGGGCTGCCGCGTCCTATCTTGGCAACGCCACACCCCCGCACCAGCACACCGGTGCACAGGGCACCCTCCAGGCACCTCCCGGAATCTATTGCAAGCATGCCGGGACGCGAGTACAGCGCGCCCAGCATGCGTTCGGCGGCAACTCTGGGGACATTCCTCGATGCATTGGCGGCAGCTCACGCCGGGCGGCCTGCCTTGCTTACGGCCAACGATGCCGTGAGCTTCTCGCAATTGCATGAGTTGGCGACGCAGCGGGCGCAGCAACTTGCTGCACTCGGCGTGACCAAGTCGACGCGTGTGGGCGTCCTCCTGCCCAACGGCGTCGAATGGCTGGCGTGCGCATTCGGTGCGCTCAAGCTTGGTGCCTTGCTCGTACCTTTGAATACACTGTGGCGGCGTGCGGAGCTGGAGTACGTGTTGGGCTTTGCCGATGTGCAGCTCTTGGTGATGACGCAAAGCTTTCTCAAGCACGACTACGCCGCGTTGCTGGAGGAGATCTGTCCACGGCTATCTAGCACCATCCGCCGCGACACTCGGCTACCGGCGTCGCCCCTGTTGTTCTCAGAGCTTCCCTCTTTGCGTCGGGTCGTGGTTACCGATGGCCCGCCTCGCGACTGGGCAACTCGCTTCGATGCGACTCTGCCGCTTGCGGGTGCGGAATGGCTCACTGCCAGCCAAGACCAGGTGCAGCCGGAGGATGCGGCCGTGGCCTTCTTTACCTCCGGTACGACGGCAATGCCCAAGGTGGCCGTGCACACACATCGCAGCATTCTTACCGCGGCGAGGCATGTAGCCAGTCGCCTTGGCCTCGATAGCCAGGATCGCACTTGGGCGTATCTGCCGTTGTTTTTCACCGGCGGCTTTGTAGCCGTCGCCTTAGCCACCCTGTCGCGAGGTGGGGCGGTGCTGATGCAAGAAGTCTTTGATGCAGGAGCCGCCGTGGATCTCATGCAACAGCACCAATGCACTACGTTCTTTGCTTGGCCGCATCAGGCAGCCGCGATTGCAGCGCATCCACGTTTCGATCAAGCGCACATCAAGCTGCGCAAGGGCCCCGGAGCACAAGCCGAATGGGCCGCGCAGATCTTTGCCGATGATCACCAGGCCGTGGCTGCCTGGGGCATGACCGAAAGCGGGCCGCTGACAACGTGCTCGAGTTGGGACGAGCCTGCCGATGTGCGTGCAGGTTCCCACGGGCGGCCTGTCGACGGCGCCGAGCTACGTGTCGTCGACCCGCTAACCATGCTGCCCGTAGCAGCGGGGAAGCAGGGCGAACTTCTGGTGCGTGGACCAACGCTAATGGCCGGGTACTACAAGGTCGCACCTAGCGCGTGTTTTACTGCCGACGGGTTCTTTCCAACCGGGGACTTGGCCAGCCTCGACGAGCACGGGTGGCTGCATTTTGCCGGTCGGCTCAAGGACGTCATCAAGACGGCAGGCGCAAACGTAGCTGCCGCGGAAGTCGAGTCTGTGTTGCAACGCCACCCTGCCATCAAGGCCGCCTATGTCGTTGGTATTCCCGACCCGCTACGCGGCGAGAATGTTGCCGCCGTGGTGGTTGCAGCAGACGACACTATCTCGGAGGAGGACCTGCTCGCGCACTGCCGGCAGCATCTCGCCGCTTACAAGGTTCCCCGAGCTCTGTGCCGCTTCGATGAGAATCGGATTCCACTGCTCGGCAGCGGCAAGGTCGACAAGCAGAAATTGCGTTTGCTTCTATTGGAAGGTTGGCGCCAGGAAGCGCATTCGGCATGATGCCGCGCGGAGGCAGCGCATGGGGCAACTTGGGATTGGGCTCATCGGGGTCGGTAAACACGGCATCCGTTACGCCAAGCACATCACCGAAGATTTGCCGGACCTGCGTCTGGTAGCGATTTCACGTCGCGACGACGCGGGACGGCAGGCAGCGGCAGAGCAGTTTCGGTGCCGCGGATATGCGGACTATCGCGACCTGCTGGCGGCGCCCGATGTCGATGTCGTAGCCGTCGTCGTGCCGCCGATGCTGCATCTTGAGATCATCGAAGCGGCGGCAGCAGCCGGTAAGCCTGTGTTGCTGGAAAAGCCCGCGGTGAACTGTGTTGACACCGGGCGCAAGATGTTGCGTGCGGTGCGGCGCTCGGGTGTACCGGTGATGGTGGCGCAGACCCTGCGCTACAACGGCGTGGTGCGAGCCATCCAGAAAGCCTTGCCGCGCATCGGCGCTATCCATGGCATCCGTTTGGGTCAGCGCTTCGAGCCGTCGCGTCCTGGCTGGATCGATGATCCCCGCTATTCGGGGGGCGGTGTCACCTTGCTGACCGGTGTGCATTGCTTCGACTTGGCGCGTTTGCTGAGCGGCGTGGAAGCCGACGAGGCGATGTGCCGGGTTGGTGTTGTCGGTACGGTAGCCACCGATGACAACTTTGCTGCGGTGTTGCGCATGGGTGGGGGCAAGGTGCTAGCTAGCGTCGCCGGCTCGCGCGCTACGGCCAGCCGCTCGGGAGGCATCGAGGTGGCGGGTGAGAAGGGGCAATTGATCGGGGATCACACCTTGAACCAGGCCTGCATCGTCCAGGGCTGGAGCGGCACGGCGCTGGAGATTCCCGAACCGCTTCCGACCGTACGCGAAATCCTCACCGACTTCACCGATGCCGTGCGCCGCGGGCGACCGATGCCCATCCCATTGGAAGAAGGGTTACGTGCCGTCGCCATCATCGATGCTTGCTACCGGTCCGCCAAGTCGGGTCGTGCCGAAGCTGTCGAGTCCATTGATCCGGTAGACGGGACGCCAGGTGTTTCTGAGCAGACTCGCCTTGCGCCTACGACGCGGCAGTCGTGACTTCCGCCGAGCAAACCGCGCGTGGCATTGCTGCGCGCCTGCATGATGCCGGCTACGTTGCCTATCTGGCCGGGGGATGTGTGCGCGATCGCCTACTGGGGCGAGTGCCCAAAGACTTCGATGTCGCCACCGATGCTCCGGCCAGTGTCGTTCAGCAGTTGTTTCCCAAGACGATTCCCGTGGGCATTCAGTTCGGCGTTGTCTTGGTAGTGGCGGGGGAGCACGCCGTTGAAGTCGCGACGTTTCGCTCTGACTGCGCCTACGTGGATGGCCGGCATCCCGTCAGTGTCCGCTTCAGCTCGGCCGAGGAAGACGCGCAACGTCGTGATTTCACCATCAACGGCATGTTCCTCGATCCGACGACGGACAAGCTCATCGATTACGTGGGCGGCGAAGACGATCTGCGTGCCGGCCTCGTTCGCGCCATTGGCGACCCCGAAGCCCGCTTGCACGAAGATCGGCTGCGCATGCTGCGAGCGGTGCGTTTCGCGGCGCAGCTTGGGTTCACGATTGCGGATACCACCTTCGCGGCCATCCAAAGTGGGGCGGCTTCGATTACCGACATGGCCTGGGAGCGTATCGGCGACGAGGTCGTGCGCATGCTTTGCGATGGTCGTGCCGGCAGCGCCCGGGTTGCCTTTGAACTGCTCGACAGAAGTGGCTTGCTTGTCCACGTGTTGCCGGAGGTTGCGGCACTCAAGGGAGTGGAGCAATCGCCCGACTATCATCCCGAAGGTGATGTCTTCGTGCACACCTTGGGTCTCCTCGAGCAGCTCGAACAACCTAGTGAGACACTGGCTCTGGCAGCGCTCCTGCACGACATTGCCAAGCCGCGCTGCTTTCAGCGTCGAGCGCACCGCATCACCTTTTATGGGCATAGTGAGATTGGCGCCGATATGGCGGTCGACATTTGTCAGCGCCTGCGGCGCAGTCGCGACACTTGGGAGCGAGTGCACTTCCTTGTCCACCAGCATTTGCGTCCCATGCATGCCAAGGAGATGCGTCTCAGCACTCTCAAGCGCTTTCTTGCTAGCGATGGAATTGACGAACTGTTGGCGTTGGCGCGACTCGATGCGTTGGGTTCGAATCGCGACTTGAGCCATCACGACTATTGTGTGGAGCGACTCACGGAGTTGCGCGCCCAAGGCATCTCGCCGCCGCCGCTGTTGCGCGGCCACGATCTCATTGCCCTTGGGTTCGCCCCGGGGCCGAAGTTCAAGCGCATCCTCGACGCGGTAGTCGATGCGCAACTGGAGGGAGTGCTGAAAGATCGCGACCAGGCCGTCGCCTGGGTGCGCGAGCACTTTGCGCCGTCTTGAGCTGGGGCAGGAGTGACGCGGCACGTACCCTCGCACGTGCCGCGCGGCGAGTTTGGCCGTTTGATGTTACCGCCCCGAAGGGGCAGCAATACGGTAGCCCACGGGCAACGCCCTGGGTCCCGACCGAAATGTGGGAATCAGCCCTGAAGGGGCGAGACCCCGCATGCCGGAACGGGGTGAGTCGCCTTTCTCATGTGTCGACCGACTGGCTGCATCAAGCCAGGGCAGGGTGCGGCAAGTGCAGTGTTACGCCCTTTCAGGGCTTCTGATTGGTTTTCTTCCCATTTTCCATTTTCCCAGGGCGCTGCCCCATAGGCGTTAACTTAAGGCCTAGTCCAACATGGCACGAGGCATGGCAACATTGGAGTCATCGCCGATCCGTACCAGTCCGTGTAAGAAGCCGGAAGATTCAACAGGAGGAAACGGAGAGAACAGAGAAGAATCCCGAAGGTTTTCTTTTGTCCGTTTGTGTTCAGTAGGTTAACGCCTATGGGACAACGCCCTGGGCTGTTGAGTCACGCCCCTTCGGGGCAAATGGCCAAACTCCAGGTGGGCACGTGCCCTCGCACGTGCCCACCCGCAAGTGCCTACGGTGCAAAATAAAGGCTAAAGCCAACGCCGTAGCCCATCCGCCCCTGATCCGGAAAGTCAAACGCTGCCGCGTATTCGAGGCCGGCATCTAGTGCGACACTTTCGGTCAGGAAGTATTTGATCCCGGCCCCCACAAAGTAACTGCCTTCCCATTCGTCGTACGGAGAGTATGGCGATTGCTCGAAATCAAAATGCGTAAACCCCAGCCCACCTCGTAGGAACGGTGTGAAGCGTTGCCTGGGCAGGAAGTAGCCCGTGGCGCCGAGATGAAATTCTTCAATGGCATCGCCATCGAAGTTACCCGAAAAGGACGGGGTCGCATCGATGCTGATCGGATCCGCCACGAAATAGCTTACTGTGCCGCGAATCGACCAGGACGAAGTCTGCGAGTCGGGATCCTCGACCCCATGCTGGATCGCCGCGCTGGCAGAGCCGGAGACTCCGATCAGGCCCTGCTCGACCCCATACTCTTCGGCCGCCAAAACAGACATTGGAGCAAGACAGGTGAACGCAACCGCCACGAGAATTCTGCGACGACGGAACATGGATTTCCTCCTAAATTATCCAAGACCCAAAGAGAGTTTGAAACCCGAACCCAACCGTCGAGCGCTGCGGCGGCCCCCGGTTCCGACGAGCATTGGAGGAAAAAGAGGCAGGCGTTTGTGTGTGCGCAATCTCCGCCTCCGAAAGCTTCCACCACCGCATCAACACACCCCACTGCGCTGAGTAATGTACCTCGGTCCCCCGGCGTCCACCCGTTGTTACGCCAGGCTGAGACTGAACTTGTCGCTACCAGGTCCTGCTTGCAGCGTCAAATACGGTGTTCGTTTCGGGTGTGCGGCATGATCGTGAGGAAATTCGGGAAGCAAGTTCTACATGGCTGTCTGATAGCTAACGGAGTGGGGGAACAACCGTTGAAGATGTCCCCGCTGAGACGCGGAGAGGCGGAAATTCAGGTTATCTGCCTCGGCGCTTCTGCGCCTCCGCGGGAGATTCCCCCTCCCGCACGGCGGTGAGTTTGTAAAACCCGACGCGGAAGGGTCCCTTCCCATCACCGGCGTAGTTGAGCAGCGAATAGCCCGGGCCGGGGATGTCCTCGATGTACAGGGGCTCGGTGATGTAGCGCTCGTGTACCGCTGTGCAGGGTGGGGTCAGCGGTTGTGGGCGCGGCTCCCCTGCAAATGCGAAGTGGCAGAACATCCCCTGGTAGAAGAGAACCTCTCTCCCGGGCGCTGGCCATGCGACGCGTCCAGCCGCTGCATCGCGCACGTCGACCAAGTCGTAAGTCTTACCGGTGCCCGTCAGAAGAAATTGCGGGAACCCGTTGATCTTGTGCCCGCCGACCTCGACCGCCGTCAGCAAGTTGGCTCGTTGGGGTAGAATAGGAACAGTTCGTTGCAAGAAGGCCCACTCCAGTTGCTGATCGCGCATCTCGTGCACAAACCCTCGCGAGCCTACCCACATGGCGCCGCTAACACCGAGCCAGAGTACGGCACCAAGGATCAGACCGAGACGGCGGCGTTGCGGCCACAAATCCAACCACGCGGAAGCGGCGCCGGCGGCGAGCAGCACCGTGAAGCTCGTAGGCAGTACTTGCGAACGAACATTGTAGATGGGGTTGTTGAACAACGACTGCGAAAACAGAGTCATCGCTAAAAAGGCGAGCACCAGCCAGGTGTAGTAGCGCGGTTGCCGCCAGACCCCCCAGACAAGGCCGATGGCCACGAGTGCCATGTAGAGTGGCGGGGTAACCGCTGGATCGAACAGCACCAAACTCCGCAGATACGTGGTCACCGCCGGAAGGTGGAGTCCGGGAGACGGGCTGTCTTGCAATGCAGTCTGCAGCTCGAGCGCACGCGGAAGCAGCAACAGCGCAAGCAATCCTAGTGCAGCCAACGTCGGCCATGCCAGCAACACTCGCCACGGCTTTGGCTGGTGAGCAAGGAGGAAGACGACAACGAGACCTGGGAACAACAGCATCTCCGGGCGCGCTTGTACGGCAAGCGAAAGGGCCAGTGCGGCTAGCAGCGCGTCTTGGAGACGGCGCGTGCGTAGGTAGTTGGCAAGCAGGGCAAGGCTCCACAATGCAAAGGTCACTGCCAGTACGAAAAGATCCTCGGCAGCGGAAAAGCGCTGATGCAACGGCAGGACACACAGCAAGACACCGGCAGCAAGTGCACGCGGCCAACTGCCTTGCCGCTGGTAATCGAACAGAATCAACGCCGGGATGGCGAGCGCCGAGAGCACGGCATTAGTGAGAAAGACGACCTGGACCTCCCCCGGCGAACGGGTGAGCAACGCCACGAGGCGAAACAAGGCCGGGCCAGTGTTGCCGTACACCGGCGCGAGCGGGCCGGTGAGGTAGGCGGAGATGGTTTCTGCGATGTGGAAGTACTCGTGCAGAAAGGTCCGCGGTGAGTCGACGAGCCGCACAGTCATTGCCAGGCTTGTTACTGCGGAGAAGGAGACAACCGAGGCCCACGCCGGCCGCTGCAATAGGAGCTCCCGGCCGAGCACGTAGATGGTGCCCATTACGAGGAGCAAGAACGATGTGGCCAAAAGCACGACAGTCGGGTGCACGCGGTTGCTGCTGGCCGGACCAAACGCCGACCCTTGCGGCGTCGCCACGCGAGCAAGCGCCTCCTTGAAGGCCGTAACGGTGAGGGCGCAGTCTGCGGCGAGTTCATCGGGTATGGCCAATGCCCAGTCTCCTGCGTCCGTCCGCGCCGCGCCTCCCGACGCGGTTGCGATCTCCATGGCGTGCTCGTTTCCTGCGGCGGTCTTGATCCCGGCACTGATACGAAAGCGTCCCGTATCAAAGTGACTGAGGCTGCATCCGTCGGCTTCACTCAATGGTGCCACAAGCTCGAAGATTCGCCGGGCGAGTTCCGGCGTGATCGGGGCACCGTCACTGAGGGTTGTCTTCGTCGACGAAGCAGTGCCGGTGTTTGCGGCAGTTGCCGCGTGCGTGCCGACCCGAAAGACCGCTACCTCTACTTGGTCGCGATCGTAGGGCAGACCAACGTAGCTGGGCGCGGCGGGAAAGAACCCGACGGCGAGTCGTTGCATCGGCACTGCTGCTTCGATGCGTGTGCACAGCTCGCGCCCTTCCATGCTGTTGCACAGCGAGGAGTGGATGTAGATCAGGCAGTCCCCTGAGTCGGAAAGAACCTTGAGCTCGTTAGGCTCCTGCAAGGCTCGCTGTGCGGGCATGCGCTGGTCGCGACTGGGTACGAGAAAGCTGGGGATCTCCCAGATGCGATGCTCGACACGGCTGACGGCAGCGACCGCGCACCCAGATGGCACTTCTCCCAGGGTGCGCTGCAAAAAACGATACTCCAATTGCTCGGTAGTTGGGGCTTCCACGAGATCTCTGGCAGGTACGGCCAGAGCGACGACGACGGCGGAAGCGGCAACGATTGCCCAAGGTGTCGCTCGCAGTCGGCTCGGCAATAGCCATGTTGCACCGAGTAAGACCGCGGGAAGATACACGCGCTGGTAACTGAGCTTCCAGAAGGGATGCTGCTGGAAACTCCCTTGGGTTGCCAACAGCGCGGCGAGTGCTGCAATACTCAGCAACCCCAGCCATGCCGAGGGAAAGCGCCATTGCAGAAGCAATACGGCCATCAGTGCGCCGAGAAGTAACTGTAGCTCCTGCGCGCCGAAGCCAAGAAAGGCGTGGCTCGTCATCGGGGATACGGCCAACGCCGTAAGGATGGTATCGAGGCTGGTCAGCAAGGCCACGCCTCCGATAACAAGCGCTGCGTAGAACCCGTGGCGTATGCGCTCCTGCATGCCTCCGGCCTGCACGGCAGCAAATGCCAGCAGGGGTGTGAGCGTCAAGGGCAGATAGATCATCGGATGGATTCGCGTCGCCGCTGCAGCAAACAACGCCGCCGCAAGGAATGCCGCGGCGGACGCGATACTCTGCCCGCGCGCTTCGCAACGTAAGGCCAGGGCCAAGGAGCCGGAGGTGCTCAACCATAGAAGCGCAAGAGCCGAGATGTAGGCCTCGCTTGCCGCCATGCGCACGCTGACCGGATCTACGGCCAACACTAAACCTGCGCCGAGACATCCAACGTAGCTTGCTCCCGCCAAGCGAGCGGTGCTGTAGAGCAATCCGGGACCTAGAGACGAGAAGACAACGTTGGCGGCGAAGACTGTGACATCGAGCTTGACCCAGCCGGCCAGCCACGACGTGTTGGCCATACGCGTGAGCCAGCCAAGCAACTCGAAGTAGCCGGGGCCGTAGCCGATTAGGGCGTGGTCCTCGATAGCGCCGCGGATCCACAGCGGACCCTGGCCGTTGACGTGCAACGGCCCCCACAACCCAAACTTCCAACGCAGGCCAATGGCGAGGCAGGTGAGGGCGGCAACAACCCAGATGTCACGTCGTGTTGGTCGCGGTCCGCGGCGGGCTGCGACCAGCGCCAGCAGCAGCGCCAAAACCGGCAACCAAGGGCCATGCAGATTACCGATCATCGACGGTCAGACATGGACTGGCCTCATCGTGTCCACAGCCAATGTTGATGGTCGTACATTTGACTGCCGAGCAGCAATGCCTTGGCCCAGGCTTCCGTGGTGAGCTTGGGGCGGGCGTGCATTGCGCCCGCGGCCAGGTGTTCGAGCAAGATTGGATCGCCATCCAGACGTTCAATGGCCGCTGCCATTGCTTCGGCATCGTTGGGAGGAACCAGCAGGCCATTCACACCGTCTTGGATGTAGTCGCGTGTCGAGGCACTGGCGGTGGCGACGATCGGGCGGCCAAGCATGAGGGCAGTAACGATGGCCGTGATGCCCGCAGCGTTGTAGGGATCGTCGAGCAAGGGCACGACCATGAAACGGCTGCGCGCCACCACCGAGCAAAAATGCGAGGTAGGCACGGCACCACGGAAGCGCATTTGGGGTGGCACTTCCAACCCCTGTTCCTGTGCAAACAAATCGATGGGATGCACACCTTCCCGCAGCAGACGTGCCGCAGCCAGAAAGGTGGGGAGGTCGCGGCGATGATTGCCTCCGGAGACAATGAAGTCCGACTCGAGGACCGTTTGCACGAAAGGGAAGGAGGCAGGATCGACGGCAAAGGGCTGCCAGGCGATTTGCCGCATGGGGACGCCGTAGCGCGTGTACAGCGAGGCGTACCCAGGAAAGGCGCTGTTCAGCAGGATGTTTTCACTCGGCCACCAGCCGCCCTCCTCGGGTCGTCGGCCAGCGGGGCAAACGTCGCGTGCCCATTCGTACATACCGCCGAGCATGTGGAAGTCGGTAGCGATCAGGCGAGTATCCGGACGGAGGCGACCGCTTGTCCAAACCTGGCGCGCTGTCTTGATGTAGGGAGCAAGGATGAGATCGTAATCGGCGAAGGACCCATTCTCGATGAAGCGCTCTACCTCGCTGCCCCCCGGTGGCTCCCCTGGTGGCTGTTGCTCGGCGAAGGTGGCGGGTACATCGGCATGGATCTGCCAAGGGCTGACCACGTCGACATGAGCCCCGAGGTGCACCAGCTCGCGCGCCAGGCTGAAGAAGGTGGCCCCGTAGAGCTGGTCGCTGACCACCGTGCACATCACCAGAACGCGCGGGCGAGAGGGGATTGGCAGCCAGTGCAGCGGTGGGCGCATTTCCTCTCTCGTTCCCGGTACTTTGCTGAGCGGCCTGGGCACGCCGGAGCACTGTGTGTCCATTGGGCATTCCCCGCAGGTCTCGACTTTCACGCCATCGACGTGTGCCTTGGTTTGCGGTGGTGCACCACCAAGACAAGGCGGTAGATCCAGAAACGGTCGGCCACGTGCGGCAAGCTCGAAGGCCAGTTGGCTGACCGCAGTTCCGCTTGGAGCAGCCTCCAGGAAGGGCGATTTGTCGCCGTCGCTTGCCAGCAATCCTGCGCCGGTTGCCGGTAGTACGATTCCGTCGCGCAAAAGCTCGATCATGGCTGCGCTTGCTACGCAGGGACGGCTGGCGGCGGGTAGTAAGATCGAGCGCGTGCGCTGGAAGCCAACGGGACGGATGCGCACCCCAAGCTGCTGTGCGGTGGTTACCGCAAGGTCGAGCGCGCGTAGAGCGGTGGCTGCATCGACGGCATCGTCTCGTTGCAGGCTGGCGACATCCCACAACAACAGTTCGCTGTTGCCGACCTTCTGCAGCAAGCGCAAAACACCGGGCAGCGAACCAACCGAATCACGGCGTAGGGCTAGATGGGTGTCGACGCGGATTCGCTCCAAGAGGCGTGGTCCTTTGGTCAGCAACAATAAGGCGTGCTTCCAGCTCCCTGCGACTTGCGTGTGCTGTTCGTGTGTCTCGGCCGTGGCGCCATACAGCGTGATGTACAGGGCCTTCACCGCCGCATCGCGCAGCAGTTCCAAGCTTGCCGTCGTGTTGAGGGCACGGCATTCCGCAATGACGCTAGGTGGCAAACGCCCTGCGGCTGTCCAGCGCAGGGCTGCCGCCATGGCAGCGCCGGGAGGGTGCTGCAGGAAAACGTAAAGAGGCCCCGAGGCTCCCGCCTCGACTAACGACTCGACCTGTTCCCGCAGCCACGGCAATGGATCTGCGCTCGCTTGCTCGTGCAGTGCTGCCGATACGATGCCCGACTTACACAGTGCGGCGACACGTAAGAGAGGAAGCGCAACGGCAGGCATCGGCGGCTGTTTACCTGCGCGCCTCGGCACAGGTCAAACCGGTCGCACAACAGTCACGGCACACGTACCGCTTGGAGCTGCGACGGATCACTTAAGCCTATGAGGCCCCTGGCGTCGGATCAGGCCAAGGACCGTCGGTGTACTTCCAAGCAGATGTCGTCCACTAGCGAGTGGGCTTCGCTGCCCCGTCCTTCTCGCTGCGATACGTTATTTTGACCTCGGGGGGCTATTTCGCACGCCTGGCGCATCGTAGGGTTGCAAGGATGACCGGCTGGGTTCGAAAGACCGCGTTCGTCGGAAGGAATCCTCTCTCCCGTGCATGGCACGACCCATGCGCGCTCGATGAGCCTCGGGTTGCGGTGCCGTTGCTGCTCGGGCTCGGCCTCCTGCTGCGTCTGCCCAATCTTCTTGAAAGCTTCTGGTACGACGAGGTGGTGAAGGCCACGCATCAGGTCAGCTCTAGCCTGCCGCGGCTATGGCAGTTCGTGTCGACAGACTACGCAGCGCCGCTCCACCCGGTATTGATGTTCTTCTGGGTCGAAGTGTTCGGCGAGCACGAGCTTTCGGTGCGGCTGCCTTCCCTTCTGTTCGGGCTTGCCTCCATCGTCTTGACGTACCGGATCGCCAGGCGTTTTGACGCTAACGCCCTGCTCGCCGCGGTCATCGCCTGCTTCTCTCCGGCGCACGTCTGGTACTCACAGGAAGGCACGCACTACACGATGTACGTCTTTCTGATTCTGCTCGCCGTATGCGTCTGGCCGCGCGTGGCGCGGTCTCCCTTCTCGTGGCCGGCGCACGCGACCTACTTCTTCGCCCTCCTGGCAGGATCGCTCACTCACTATTACGCCGCGGTCTTTCTGGTTCCGATGACGCTCCTAAGCCTGCGCGCTGAGAAGCGCATCCGAAACGTGCTGTGGTTTGAGCATGTGCTGGTAGCTGCCCTTCTCGGGCTATGGCTCCTCGGTCAATACGGTCGCGGAGGCATTGTCAGCGGCCAGGGGCATCTGCGCCCATTTACGATCTTTGAGTGGTGGATGCTGTTTTTCCATTGGTGCCTGCACGGTAACGCCCTGGCGAGCCTGTCTCCCTATCGGGCCAACGTTGGGGATCTGCTGGCTCGGCCCTGGCTACTTGTGCTCCAGGTTGCGTTCGCGCTGCTTGTCGGTCGTGGGCTGTGGCGGCGTCAGACGACGGAAGGCCGCTGGCCAGCCGCGGAGCTGGCAATGTACCTAGGCGTACTACCCCTCTCTCTGTTCGTGCTGACGCTGCTGGGTTTCCGTCAGATGTACACCGAACGCTACTTGTTCGTCAGTGTCCCGTTCTTTGCGATTGCGTTGGCCCGCGGTGTTACGGGACTCTCGCGTCCCGCCGCGAGAGCACTGCTGGCAGGCATCGTGGTGGCGGTAAGTGTCAGCTCGTACGTTGCCCTTCGTCAGACAGACGCGACGTGGACCGTGTACAAAAACAACCCCGACTGGCGAAGTGCCGCCCGATTTTTGAGAGACCGATACGCCACCGATCCGCAGATGATTCTTGTCGGGGTTATTCCGCTTGATGATCTAGATTTCTATCTGCGCATGCGGATCGGGAGCCCTCGGCCGCCGATCCGCCGCTACATCGCCGGAGCATTCGAACGCGTCGTGGCCAGCCGTGCGGCGACTCAGATCGTCGTGGTCAAGAATCTCGTCTGGCCCGCTCGCGTCGACGCAGTGCTTGAACGCTGCCGGGAGGATCCACGCTTGCGCTTGCTGTCAGTCCATTCCTTCTATCTCGTGGAGCTACACACCTTTGGGTACAGGCCGGTGCCCGATAACAAGCTTTCCAAACCATGACGACGGTGAGGGAGGCGCGTTGCGATCGCGTCCCGCATCGCCGCGACCAATGCCTCAAATGGAGGAACGATGGCCTACTTGTATGCCCCACCCGTCGCTGCCTTCCACTCGTCGATGATCTTGTCGGTTTCGCAGCGGTTGTAGATGTCTTCTTGAAAGGAGAACTGGCCGTTGCCCACGTAATCCATCGCAGTGAACCCGGCGAACTCGAAGAACGAGCCGTCGGCACGCTTGCCTGGTAGGCGGTTCAGCCACTTGTGAACGACGCGGTTGCCGTCGATGTTCACCCACGCCACGGGGTAGGTCCACCCCTTGCAATACTCCATGACGGGCACCAGCCATTCGAGAATGGCCTTGCGGCCGTGGAAGATGCCGTAGTGATGCTCGTGGTACACGGCATCCTCCGTGAAGGTCAGGCCGAAGCCTTCCCAGTCGTCGGCATCCTGTAACTGCATGCGTCTCTGCCACGCGGCGTAGATTTCTGCTCGGGGAAAATCGGTCATCGCGTTACCCTTTCCTGATGTTACTGCGGTCGAGGCGCGTCATTGCCGGATGTCGATCCTAAGGCAATGCCGCCGGTGCCGACATGTCGTGTTGTCGATCCTTCGCGCCGCGTACATGTCTGGCGGGCGAGAAGGGCAGCTCTCCCTAAGGAACCTCTACACAAGCTCTCTATCACCCCCTGGACAGACGGTTGCAAACCACGCTCCATCCCTGGTCATCCCGGCGAGAGCCGGGATCGATCCAGTGCTGGGACAGCCCGAGGATGCTGGCTTTTCGTCCCTGGACCCCGGCTTTCGCCGGGGTGACGTTCGAACGAAGACGCGGGCTCAGAAGCATGCACCGCGAAGCGTGCGGGACTTGTGCAGAGCGTCCCTAAAGCAACGGCGGGCTCGCCATGGTATGAGCGTGACAGGTATGCTGGTTCGCGACCCCATTCATGGCGATATCTCGTTGACGGCGTTGGAGACGGCGGTGCTCGATCTTGCCGACGTGCAGCGGTTGCGTGGCATCAAGCAGCTCGGCACGGCGAACCTCGTGTTCCCCGGCTGCGTGCATACACGCTTCGACCATTCATTGGGTGCCAGTGCCTCCGCCAAGCGGATCGTTGCCGCCGTGCGCGCAGCCGGGACAACGGTGGCAGCGGATCTGGAGCAACTCATCGCCATTGGCGCCCTGCTTCACGATGTTACCCACGTGCCCTTTGGTCACACTCTCGAGGATGAGCGACGCTTGTTTGCGCGTCACGACAAAGGCACACGCCTGCAGCGGTTGTGGGCAGGGCAACTGGGCGACAGTTTGCGCCGCTTGGGTGTCGATCGCCCGCTGGCAGAACTTCTGGGTCTCGTAGATCGGAGGGAAATTCCCCTGTGGGCGCAGCAGGTGGTTTCAAGCACCATCGACGCCGATCTTCTGGACTACTTGCGGCGCGACTCGTACTTTGCCGGCCTCGCGCAAGGCTACGACGATCGCATCTTCCGCTCCTTCGTTGTGGAGGACGGACAGTTGGCAATTCTCATGGCCAAGCACGGTATGGAACGCCACGACGTGCGCTCGGAAGCCGTGCAACTCCTGCGCATGCGCTACTTCCTGACCGAACGCGTCTACTACCACCATACCAAGGTCATCGCTGGGGCGATGATCTCGAAGGCCGTGGAACTGGCGCATCGTCAGGGAGCAATCGCAGAGGAAGATCTCTTGCAGCTCAACGATTGGACTCTGCTGGAGCATCTACGCCGCGTGCCCAATCCGGCGGTGGTGGATCTCGTAGAGAGATTGGAACAGCGCCGCTTGTTCAAGCGTGGCTACGTGATTTCCGCGCATTCGGTTGGTGAAGCGCAGCGACAAGATCTGGTGCGGCGCTTCCACGAGTCGGCAGCCAATCGCCAGCAGGCAGAGGGGTCGATCGCCGCAGAGCTTGGCTGTGAGGCGAGCAAAGTAATCGTCTACTGCCCGGCCTTGACGGTGATGAAAGAAGCCTCCGCCATGGTGTGCACCCCATCCGGGTTGCAGCGCTTGAACCAAAGCGACCGCCACCCGAATTCAGAGATCGAAGCCTTACAAGCCCGCTACGCCCTGCTGTGGCGTCTGTACGTTCTGGTCGCCGAAGATGTCGCGGCTGGCGTGGGCAAGGTAGCCCAGGATCTCTTCGGATATCCGAACGAGCACAGGTAAACCAGAGACGAGCGCTTGGCGGCATAGCGAGGGGTGTGCGACAAATTCGTTGGGAAACAACCTTCCACCATCCACGCGCTCACGCGCTCGGCTACACAGAGCTGGCGAGGATACAGTAGCCGCGGCTGTGAGGCCGTGGATCTCGGATGAAAGCCAACAAATAGGACGCACGCCTTATAGCGAGCGAACGGATACTTGGAGTGGGTAGGGATCTAGTGCCGAGGGGCGCGCTCAGTGTAGCTTCTGGCGCGATAGGTTTGCGGCGGAGGAATCGCCGCAGCCTGGCAAGGGAGAAGCAGAAGAATGGCCGATACAGCGAAGGGGAGCAAAGGCATGGACCGTAGGGCGTTTCTAATCGGCGCTACGAGCGGCGCCGTGGCGACGGGTCTGGGTGCCGCAGCTCTGGTCGGCGTACAGAACAAGGCCCGTAGCTTGCGAACGCCAGTTGCCGTGGAGGGTGGCGAGCCCGCGGAGATCGCCGAGTCGTTTCAAGACTCGCGCCCGGCATACACGGGAGAAGCCAAAGCCCCCGCGGAGGCGCCGAACATTGTGGTCATTGTGCTCGATGATGTCGGGTTCGCCGATCTCGGAGGGTACGGCAGCGAGATCCGCACCCCGCAACTCGATGCTCTGGCCACGAACGGCCTGCGCTATGTGAATTTTCGCACCTGCGCCATGTGCTCGCCGACGCGCGCGGCTCTGATGACTGGGCTCAACCACCACTCCGCCGGTGTTGGCTGGCTCGCCGACATTGACAGTGGATACCCGGGGTATCGCGGCGATCTGACACTCGAGGCCGCGACCCTTGCCGAGGTGCTGCGCGACAATGGCTGGTCGACCATGCACGTGGGCAAGTGGCACGTGAACCTTGCCTCCTCCAATGGACCGAATGGGCCGTATCACAATTGGCCCACCAGCCGCGGCTTCGAGCGCGCCTACTGGTTCCAGGGCCACTCGACGGACTACTTCAAACCTTCCGAGCTGATTGACGGCGTTACCCCCGTCGAGCCGCCTACCCAGGACGACTTCTTCGCCAACGATCACCTCACCGACCGTGCCATTGCCTATGTGCGTACACAAAAGGCTCTGTCTCCGGAAAAGCCCTTCTATCTGCAACTCTGCTACCCTGCGGCCCACTCGCCCCTGCAGGTACGGGCTCGTGATCGCGATGCCTACGCGGGGGCATACGACGCCGGCTGGGATGTCGTGCGTGCAGCTCGCCTCGAGCGCCAGCGCAAGCTCGGGATTGTCCCCGAGACCACGGAGCTGCCACCTCTTTCGCCGGGAGCAGAGCCGTGGGACAAGCTCACACCTCTGCAGAAGAGGGTCTACGCGCGATACATGGAAGTGTATGCCGGATTGATCTCCAACCTTGATGCCAACATTGGCCGCTTTCTCGGATCTCTGGATGCGATCGGACAACGGGACAATACGCTGGTCGTCGTTCTCTCCGACAACGGCGGATCGGCGGAAGGCTCGCCAACCGGGACACCCAATGTGTTCGCCTCCGCGCTGGGTCGCCCCGTACCGATCGAAGAAGCGGACAAACTGCGCGACGTCATGGGGGGCGATACGACCTTCCCGCATTATCCCGTCGGTTGGGCGTGTGTTTCCAACACCCCGTATCGACTCTACAAGCAGTACGCCCATTTGGGCGGGGTCGCCGATCCACTCCTCGTCTCCTGGCCTAAGCGCATCACGGCACGCGGCCATGTGCGCCGGCAATTCGTACACGTCATCGATTTGTATCCCACCCTATTGGAAGCGGCTGGGGTAACGCGGCCGGAGGTCTTTCGTGGCCGCAAGCTCAAGGCAGTCGAAGGTGCCAGCATCTTGGCCACCTTTGCCGACGACAAGGCAGCAACCCGCAGCGAGCAGTACTTCGAACTCGGGGGACAGCGCGGATATCTCGACGGTAACTGGCGCCTGGTGACGCGCCACGAGCGCGGCACCTCCTTCGAGGAGGACGTGTGGGAACTCTACGACCTGTCGAAAGACCCCAACGAACTGCACGATGTCGCAGCCAAACACTCGGAGAAGGTGAAGGAGCTGGAAAGGAAGTGGAAAGACGCCGCGGGGAAGTATGCCGTGTTCCCGCTCGACGATCGCAACTTCATCATCAAGATGGCGCAGGACCGCCAAATGCGGGGGCTACGCAGCTACTGGGAGCTGCATCCTCCCCTCGACAGCATCGCGGCTCCGGCAGCGCCGTTTCTGTGCGGCTTCAGCCATGAAATTGAAATCGAGATTACGCGTCCGCCTGCCAAAGGGAACGGGGTGCTGCTGGCTCACGGGTCCAAGCACGCGGGGTATGTCCTGTACGTGCACGAAGGCCGTTTGGTCTACGAGCAGAACATGCTCCCGTGGACAGAACGCCTCGAAAGCGCAGAGCCCTTGCCGGACGGAGAGGCGAAGGTGCGCTACGTACAGACCATGACCTCACGCCCTTTCGCAGGCGGCGGGGCGCTGTTTGTAAATGATCGGAAAGTCGCAGAGCATACCTTCCAAGGCGTAATCCTGAGTACCTCCTACGATGGTTTCTCCGTGGGCTCGGATCTCGGGAACCAGGTCTCGCTCCGTTACCGCGATGCCAATCCGTTCCAAGGCACGATTCATGTTGTTCGCATCCGTGTCGACACCACGCCCTACTCGGTCTTGGAAACCAAACGTTTCCTCGACGGAATGAGCTTACGGATCTGATGTCCCCCAGCACCGATCTGGTGCACGTGCCGGGTGGTCGCTACCGCATCGGCTCCGACACCCACTATCCGGAAGAACGCCCTTCGCGTTGGGCTGAGGTTGCGGGCTTTTCCATAGATCGCACGCCTGTCACCAATGCCGCGTTCGCCGCCTTCGTGGAGGCAACCGGGTACGTCACCCTTGCGGAGCGTGCCGAGCCCCCGGGGTCGGCCGTGTTCGCGATGACCACGGGGCCAGTCGATCTCCACGATCCTTCCCATTGGTGGCGCTTTGTTGCCGGCGCCAATTGGAAGGCACCCCAAGGGCCTAGATCGGAGGGAGAGCTGCACCCCAAGGCTCCCGTCGTCCACATCGCCTACGAAGATGCAACCGCCTACGCCACATGGTGCGGCAAGCGCCTGCCGACAGAAAGCGAGTGGGAGGTGGCCGCGCGCGGCGGTCTCGATGCAACAGAATTTGCGTGGGGCAACGAACTCATGCCCGATCGCCAGTTGTTGGCCAACATCTGGACCGGCTCGTTTCCGTGGTACTACGCACGGACTGGAGTACCCGGGCCGACACCCGTTAGCTCCTTCCCTCCCAACGGATACGGCCTCTACGACATGATCGGCAATGTCTGGGAGTGGACGACATCCCCCTACAACCAAGCTGAGACCTGCACCTGTACGCCGGCAGCCGAGGGCAAGCTCGTCACGCTGAAAGGCGGCTCCTTCCTCTGTGCCGCTGAGTACTGCGCGCGCTATCGCCCCGCAGCCCGCATCGGCCTACCCCCGGACTCCACCGCAGCCCACGTAGGTTTCCGCTGTGCTCGCGATAGCCGCTAGCGCACACGGCGCAGGGTGTTGCCGTCGGTGTGATGGAAGATTTCCGTTTGTCCCTTCACCCGCAGTTGCGTGTCCTCCGCATAGGTAAAGGAGCCGTCTTCGTTCAGGGTAACCTTGAGTTCGTAGCGCACGGTCTTGAACTCCTGGTCCAAAAACAGATTAGAACAAATGCCGTAGGTGTCCGAGCCCGCGTTGGCGACCAGCTCAAAGCTGCGCGCATTGGGCTCGACCGTGCCACCGGCAAGCACGGTCACCCCACGCGGCACCATGAAACAACGCAGCACTTGCTTGGCCTTGGCGTCCCACAGCCAGTAGCCGAGCTCCTCATGGAAAGGCTCGGTTTCGCCGATTCGCCACGCAACCGTGGCATAGCGCAGCCCAAATAGCTTCTGCTCGTGATTGTCGACCGGACCCAACGGCTCGAACGTAATACGCTCGCGAAACTTGTTGGTCTCCGTGCCGCGATCGTCCGATGGTGCCACGTCAGCGCCACGCTCCCCTTCCCAAACCCCAGCCAATGCAGCCAACGGTCCAAGCTGCTCTATGATCTTGTCGCTCATCTCGATTGTCTCCTTCATGCATGGCCCGGCGACACCGCCTCTTTGAAATTCTGGGCCGTCGTCTCGGTGCCCGCATATTCCTCAAGATCCACTACAGCGCAAGCACCGCGATTACGTTGGGCGTACGCGTCGGTGCTCGGGAACAGCCGGCTTTGCCCGCCAATTCGCGCTTCTGTCGGATGCGGGCCGAGGGCGACCCGTCTCCACAGACAAATCCTCAATATTTGCAAGCACTGGAGACGCCGCGCCCTCGCGGGGGCGTGCGTCATACTTGTTGGCTTTCATCCGAGATCCACGGCCTCACGGCGCCTCACGGCCGCGGCTACTGTGTCTTCGCCAGCTCCGTGTAGCCGCGCGCGTGAGCGCGTGGATGGTGGAAGTTTGCCTCGCCACAAATTTGTCGCACCCCCCCCCTCGCGGCGCATCAGCCGGATTGCCTGCCTAATCGAATTGACGGGCAAAGCCGTAACAGCCCAGCACGGGTGAACTGGAGCACCGACCCTCGGATTCGGTGCTGGCGCCGGACCTGGGCACCTGCGGCAATTGCTGCTGGATCGATGTGGCGACGATCTGCTACTGTGGCCGCCTCGTAAACAGGAGGAAGTGCCATGCAGGATCGTAGAGATAGAGGCTTCGACCGTGGTGGCTCTCGCGACGACCGCTTTCGTAACGATCGTCGCGACGGCAGAGGACGTGATGGTGATCGCGACCGACGCGACGAGCGTTGCGGTCCCGACGACCGTTCCCGACGTGACGGCGGTGATCGTCGTGATAGCGGACAAATGGATCGCCGCGGCGGTGGCCGCGATGAGCGACGAGGTGGAGAGCGCGGGCCTGGCCCTGATACCCGCTTTCTGCACTTGGAAGCGTCGCAGTTGCTATACGCCGAGGCACAGAACGTCACTAAGCAAGCCTTCCGCGAGGTGCTCCTCGAAGCCGCCAAAGCCCGCGTGCGCGAACGTTTTGGAGACAAGCTGATTGGGGTCGCAGAGCTGGCGGTGGACGAGCTGCTGAATGACATCAACACCAGCCTGGAAGTTGAAAGCCGTATTCAGGAACACAACGAGGACCGCTCGCGTACAAAAGATCGCCTGCGCGCGATTTTCCGGGAGTGCGACGAAGATGGGGAAGAGGACGGTGATGGCTGCGGGGGTGAGGATACGAAGGGCGACGAAGAGTCCTAGAAGTCTGACTGCCACCTCCCTTGCGTCGAAGTCTTGACGCAAGGGGAGTGGCCGGTTCTTCCAACGGCGATCCTTTCATTCCGCTTTGTTGCCCTGTTCTCCGCATCATCTCCGCAATGCGCGGCTCCGAGGCCTTTGCCATGAAACGTCCGTTGCTTCCTCTTTGGCAAGCTAGCCCGTTCTCAAGACAAGAGTGGCGATCGTTCACGTAACCAGCGCTGGAACGGCTCCTGGTTTCTCGTGGCCTGGCGCCATGCTTGGCGACTTCTGCGAGCCGAGTTGGGAACAAGTTGCCGGCGCGATCAGGGAGGCCAGCGACAGTGGCGCCATCTATTTGGTTGGTGGAGAGCCCGTGGCGCGTTGCGACATCTTGTCCGGCCTGGCAAGGCTGGCCACGCAATTTCCTCATCGCGATTTGGTTCTTCTAGGTAATGGCCTTGCCTTTGCCGACGACGACACTTGTCGCCGACTTGCCAGGCTTGGCGATGTACCTGTGGTTGCCGAAATCGTGATCGCCTCAACAGGCGCCGACGTACACGACCGAGCCCTCGGCGTGACAGGTAGCCTGCACACAGCAAAGCAGTCTTTCCGTAGGCTTCTTGCGGCGCGCTTACGTGCCAGGGTACGCATCTTGGTGGGTACGCACAACCTCGACCATCTTCACGAGATCGCCGCCCACTTGCTCGATGTCTTTCCGGAATTGGATGAAGTTGTGTGGGATGTCTCCAGCCTCGCCGCAGACCAAGAACGTCGCTTGGGAGTGCGCCCAGACCATGCTGCCAGCTACTTGGAAAGCGCCCTCAATCTCGGGCGTGGACGTCGTCTCCGTGCCACGGTGATCGGCATGCCGGCGTGCGCCATCCGCGACGCGGAACACGCAAGCCTGGAAGTCCCTGCCCGCGGCTGGTTTCCACCTGCTTGTAACCCCTGCATGCTCAAGGAAACGTGCGCGGGGATCAGTACTCCTTGGATCGTTGCGCAAGGGTTCCAAGTGCACCCGTTCACGCCGCCACCTCCTGCCCCGCCCTCCTACGCTCCGCGTGTCATGAAGATTGGCCAACCGCAGGCACCTGTCGCTGCACTCGAGGGTACCGAGCCGCAGGGGCAACGCGCGGTGCCCCGACAGGCGCTACGCCAACAAGGGGAGTATGAGGATTATCTGATAGGCCTCTTGTCCTATTATGTGCCTCCCGAAGTGCGCTCCGCCGCCACCGTGCTCGACGCCATGTGTGGGGGTGCCTTCCCCAATCTCGCTGGCTTACGTCGCTTTTTCACGCAGGCGACACTCGTACAAGGGGCCGATATCGAGGTAAGCGAAACGAGCAAACCTCCCGAGGGCACAACCCTCTTGTACGCAGACCTCCACGCCCCCTTGCCCACGACTGTCGCGTTCGAGTTCGCTGCCTTGTTCAAACCGCCAGGCGACCAAGCCCTGTGGCAACTCGAGAGTGCCATTGGGCACATTGCCAAGAGCCTACAGGTCGGCGGTCATTTGTTCATTGTGCTTGCCGAACACACCGATGTGGCCTGCATGCTTGCAATCCTGGAGAAGCTAGGCCTGCACCTGCTGCGCTCCGAACTCAATGCTTTGCGGCACCCCTGTGAGCCGGAGCACAAGTGGGTCATCATCTGTCGCCGCTAGGTTCGCCTCTAGCGCTGCTCGGGCGGCTTCCTGTCCATTCGTTGCCGTAAGAACTGTGAACAAGGAGAGGCACAAACTACGGCTGCGTGCGCAGCGATTCATTCGCAGGCTATTCCTCTGGGCCGCGGGAATCTCCCTGATTGCCGTGACCTATGTGCGCTTCTTCCCACCTCTCTTCACCACCGTCATGGCGTGGGCCAAGCTGGGAGCCGTCTTCTCCGGGCAAGGCCTCGATATCGACTATCGCTGGGTGAACTGGGCGCGCATCTCGCCCCATCTGGCGCGAGCGGTGGTCGCGTCTGAGGATCAGCGCTTCGCGGTCCACCACGGGTTCGACTTCCAGGCCATGCGCGATGCTTTACAAGCAAGCCAGCGAGGCAAACGGCTGCGCGGGGCAAGCACCATCACGCAGCAAACCGCCAAGAATCTGTTTCTGTGGTCGGGGCGAAGCTGGCTACGCAAAGCACTGGAGGCCTATTTCACCATCTGCCTCGAAGTCGCCCTCCCGAAACAACGCATCTTGGAGTTGTACCTCAACGTCATCGAACTAGCCCCGGGGACTTACGGAGCCGAAGCTGCCGCACAACGCTTCTT
>CAZGSN010000382.1:0-2444 GCA_964528465.1 uncultured Binatia bacterium (SeqCode) | reverse complement strand
CCTCGTAACCATGACGGAAGATGGACTGCCAGACCTGGGATTCCATGATCTGGCGTTTCAGCTCTTCAAACTTGCTCATACTCCCTGTCCCGGATGTTGGATCGACACTCGCGCTATACCTTCAAGAAGGCCCCGGGCTTGTCCCAGGTTCCGAACTTGTACTTCACGCTCGTGTCGACGACGAGCTGTCCGTCTTCGGCTCGCGTAATGCGCACACGATCCATCGGCCGCGGGGCTGGACCTTCGAAGTTGACGCCGTCTTTGTAGTAGCCGCTGCCGTGGCAAGGGCATTTGAATTTGCTTTCCGCCGCCAACCACCGCGGCGTGCAGCCCAGGTGCGTGCACTTGGCGAAGATGGCGTAGAAGCCTTCCGGGTCGCGGACGATCCAGACGCGGAATTCCGTCTTGAACTTCTCGCTTACCTCACCGAGCGCAAAATCGGCAGGAAGGCCGGCTTTGAAGCTCGAGGGTGGGGTGAACAAGACGCGCGGGAACGTCGAGCGTACGGCAGCGAGCAGGGAAATTCCGGAGAAGGCTCCAAACCCTGCCCAACTCAGCCGGCCGAAGAAATCCCGGCGCGACCACAAGCCACCAAGCTGGGACCGCTCCCGCTCGCGCTTGGCACGCTCAAACGCCTGCTCGACCCGCCGTCGCTCTTCGAGCGCGGCCAAATCTTCTGCTGATTGTTGCTTTTCCGCCTTCGCCATATGCCGTCGTACCTCGGATACCCTACCGTCGTGCGAACAACGTTGCCACGATCCCCCATGCAATCATGATCGAAGCTGCACCGAACATCGCCACACCCATCAAGGGAAACAGGAAAATCAGAATCGCACCCATCATCAAAAAGGGGATGGCAACCGCCAGAGGGCTGAACGCGCCGCTCGCGGCGGTGCCCCCTTGAGATCGAGTATCGACGACATGCACTTGGTCTCGAACCAAGTGGACGGCGAACTCTCGTAGCACCTCGCGCTCATCAGCCAACCCACCATTGATCGTCTCCGCAATCTCGCGCGCCAAGGATTCAACCTTCCGCTGCAGGGCACGATCCTCCTCCGTCGCTTGCCGTTCGTCTTTCACTTCTCTTGACCAGCCCGCGCCGCGTATCCACCCGCACTGTCAGGATGAACCACTCTGCTAACTCCAGGCGGCGTATCTCGCATGCTCGCCCCGCTTTCGTCAACAGGGTCGCCGCCGCGTTCGACTAATGATTTACGCCACCACTACTTATCTCGAACATTTGCCGTCGCTTTTGCTGTCGGCAGCAGCGATTTCTCCTGCCTCGCGGGATGCCTCGCCGCACTCCGATCGAGCAGTGCCAAGGCCTTGGTGAGCAGCGACGAATGCCCAACATGCGTCAGCTCCTGCCGCAGAACGACCCGTCGCTGCCCTCCGCCTTGGCGAGCAAACCGCAGCAAGGCAGCGCTCGACATGCGCTTGACGAAAACGGCAACTTGGAAATCGCGATGCTGGATGGCGTGGCGAAGGGAACCGACAGCCTGTGCCCTTGGCAAGCGCCCAAGCACGGGCAACCACAGATGCGTGAGAAAGGGGAAGACACCGCGCTCAACCAGCAGTTGCTCGCCTTGATCCAAGACAAGGGTCATTTCCAAATCGACCATCTCGCGGGCACGGCGATTCCGTAGGACGGGGAACTGGTCGACCAGGCCCTGCCGCCGGGCGCGGCAGAAATGCTGCCACGGACACTTCTGACACTGCGGCTGTTTTGGAAGACAGACCACCTGCCCCAGCTCCATGAGCGCTTGATTCCAATTGCCCGGCTCGCTTGGGTCGAGAAGTCTTTGCGCCAAGGCCCGATATATCTCGGCCTGCGGGCCGTCGGCGAGACGCTCGAGCCGCGACAAGACACGCACGACGTTGGCGTCGACAACGGCGTAAGCCTGATCGTAGGCAATCGAGAGAACGGCAGCGGCCGTGTAGGCACCGACGCCAGGCAACTCGCGGGCCTCGTCGTAGGTGGAAGGAAAGGTTGCCACGCCACGCTGGCAAAGCTGCTTAGCCGCTGCGTGCAGAGCACGGGCGCGCGAGTAGTACCCCAAGCCCGACCACAGGGACAATACCTTTTCCTGTGGCGCCTCGGCCAGCGCTTGCAGAGTTGGCAGCGCCTTCACGAAACGCTCGTACGCCGGAAGCGCCGCGGCAAGCCGCGTCTGCTGCAGCATCACCTCAGAAAGCCATATGGCGTAGGGATCTCTGGTTTGTCGCCAGGGATAAGTCCGACGGTTGGCCTGGAACCAGCTCCGCAAAGCGCCCCGCAGGGTACCAACGCGCCGGGACGAAAGGTGTAGGGTCATATTCAGGCCGTAGACCGGAGGCTGTAGAGCGTAGGACGGAAGTGGTGGAACCGCCGATTTCCGGCCTACTGCCTGCGCGGCCCGCTCCGGCCCTTCAGACTTTGGTTGCGGCCACGAGGCCGCGCTGTG
>CAZGSN010000381.1:0-6093 GCA_964528465.1 uncultured Binatia bacterium (SeqCode) | reverse complement strand
CGAATAGGGAATAGCCCAACGGCTGGCTGTCGCCGTCGTAGCCGATCAGTCGCCAGCCAATGCCATCGCGATTGCCGCCATACTCCGGTGCGCAAAACATTCCTTCCAGCACGTGCTCTGTGAGCAAGCCTAAGAAGGCGGAGTCGGCAGTACGCAGGACCTGCACCCTCTGTGTCTCGCTCAGATCCTCGAAGTTGGCGCTGAACTGCGTCTGGCTCTTGCTCTGAATGGCGGCCAGACCCTCGCGGTACTGCTGTCGCCAGCCGACGATGGGGCCGTTGAAATCGCTGCCAGGCACGGCGTCGCTGCCGAGCACGCGCACACGCCAGCTCATTAGTTGCAGGCGAGTCAGTGGCAGGAAGTTGTCGAAGCTGTTTTCCGGGAAATTGTTGGAAGGCGATCCGTTTGCCGACGCGAACGGAGCCCGCCCGCTGAACGGCCCGCCGGCAAACACCTGCGCGGCGTCTTCCTCGCTTGGCACGATCGACAACATGCGATCGATGTAGACATCGGCGCCGGCTTCAATGGCCCCGGCGTTTCGTCGCTGGGCACGAGATGACCTATCAAGGCGCGCAGCAGGGCCAACTCCGCTGCCGTGAGGTAGCTTGGAATCGGAGTAGGGGAGGGGATGAGGTCGCGGGCAGAGTCATCGTCACCGCATCCGGGCAAGGCTATCGGAATGGCGACGAGCGCACCGCCGACCAATCCCCAGCGCAGTACCTGACGCCGCGTGGGGTGGTTCAGGTCGAAGGCAAGCCTGTTGCCGACGTTGGAATCACGAGTGTCCTTACGCATCGGCCCTCCAAGTGTTGGCTCGGAATGGAGCAAGAGGTTGCTTATGCAGATGCCTGTGCCGCCTCTGCAGGCGTGCCGTTCTTGGTACGAAAGCAGTACCGAGTCGGGGCGGCTGGGTGGTGTTGCTCCATGCCGCTCCGACTTGCGCTCACGTGGCTACGCCTTCTTGCGCGGCGTCAGATCCATATCGGGTGGCGGAGTGTCCGGCAGCTTCCACACCAGATACGGCTTCTCCTTGAGTTCGTGGTAGGCGTTGGCCTGTTCGATGGCCTTGTGGAAGGCTGCTTCCACGGCGGCGAAGTCCTTCTTGTCGATGGCATCGCCCACCGGCTTCCAGTCTTCCGCCATGAATTGGTTGAGAGCTTCGGCATGCTTCGGGCGCGTAATCGCTCCCATCTCGAACAAGCCGTTGATCTCTTTGTACTGGAACTTGGCCATTGGCCAATTGCCAGCCTTAGCGGCATAGAACAGCTTCCACGTGCGCGTGCCGACCTCCGGCATGATGCGCGCCAGGCCGGGCTGGAGCATGGCAATGTCTTCAATCGACAGCTCGCTCTTGCCTGTCCAAAACTTGAATTCCTTGATCTTCTCGAGAAGCTCGTTGTCGTCCATTAGGTCTCTCCCGAACAAATGTTTGGCGCGTCCTAGCACGCAAAAGAAACGCCTGTCCACCCCGCGCCTTGGTTTGTGTCGATGTTCGATAGCGATTCGGTCTAAGCGTCGAAGGTTCGCTGGTAGGAGCCGCGTGGATTGGGCAGCGCAGGGCATCTGGCCGGGGACCCAGGGGTGCTCCTACGATTGCCATCGACAACCTAGCGTTTGCCGTCGACACCAACGCGGCGATTTGTGGGGGCGGCCCTTGTCCGCCCGTTCCGGGACGTCGCCCAACGTGAAAGGGAACCACTACGCGAGGATATCAGTGCTTGCGCCCAGGCAACGCATGCACGCGTTGCTCCACGAAGTCGAGCACATCCGCTTCGAGCTTGGTGCCATCGTGGGCATTGATCTCTTGCACTCCGGTCGGACTGGTGACGTTGACCTCCGTGAGGAAGCCGCCGATCACGTCGAGGCCGACGAAGTAGAGGCCGTCGCGGCTTAGGCGCGGGGCGAGTCGGGCACAGATCTCGCGATCTCGCGGTGTCAGTTCCGTCTTGGTGCCGGTGCCGCCGACGGCCATGTTGCTGCGCGTTTCGTCGGCGCGGGGCACGCGCAGCAAGGCGCCAAGCGGCTTGCCGTCGAGCACAATGATGCGTTTGTCGCCGACCCGAACATCGGGGAGATACTGCTGGCCCATGACCATGCGATGGCCGTGTAGGGTGACCGTTTCGAGAATGGCGTTGAGGTTGCGATCGGCGCGGTGCACATGAAAAATCCCCAAGCCACCAAAGCCATCGAGCGGCTTGACGATCATCTCGCCGCCCATTTCCTCCATGAATTCTTTCAGGCGCGCGGGTTCCGCGCTCACCAGTGTTGGCGGGATAACTTCGGGGAAGTGCAGCGCGTAAAGCTTCTCGTTGGCATCGCGCAAACCACGCGGGTCGTTGACGACAAGTGTTTGCTCCGGGTCGACGAGGCTCAGGACATGGGTTGCGTTGAGATAGCTCACGTCGAACGGAGGGTCTTTGCGCATGAAGACGGCATCGAAAAAGGTCAGAGGCTCCACATGCTTGTGCAAGAGTCGGTAGTGCGGAGCCGCGGGCGTGTCGGGCCGCATGACCTCAACCCGCCAGGCCACCCCGTGCCCCGTACAGTCGCGGATGAACAGCGATTCAACTCGCAGGCAGTAGACTTCGTGTCCCCGCGCCAGGCCTTCGAGCATCAACACAAAGGTGGTGTCATGATGCGGCAGAAGCTTTTCGATGGGATCAATAATGAACGCGAGACGCATGCCTCAGCATCCCTGAGGGGGCCAGGAGAGGCAAGAGCCCCAGATTCGGCGCCGACATCGTACCCGGTAACATCGGTGTTCGGCCGGTCGGATGAATCCTTCCAGGTGAGAAGGCATGCCGGCGGCTGATATGGTTCGCGCCCTGGCTTTGCCCGCCAATTCCGAAAGGCCGGATCGCCGCCCTTCGAGACGGCCCCAAAAGAAGGGGCCTCCTCAGGGCGAACGGGAAAGTCCTTTAAACTCAATAGCCCTACCGTTCGCCCTGAGGAGCCGCCCGCTCCTGGCGGCGTCTCGAAGGGCGCCGCCTCGAATTGGCGGGCAAAGCCCCCCGGTTGATCGCTACGTTGCTGTCCTGCCCGCACTTGCGCAGACGCACGACCGCGACTGGCGCATAAGGTGTCACCTGCTGGCGCGATGATGCGCAGCCGGCTGGCTCCGCAACAAGCGCAGGGCAGCGATCGCCTTGACCACATGCGGTGCTGCTCCTATGTGTGCTGCCCCAGCCCACTCGAGGAGTACTTCGCTGCATGGCCGACGACGTTGCTGTTCCTTCCGACTTCATTCGTGACATAATCAAGGTCGACGTCCAGGCCGGTAAGCATGGCGGGCGTGTGGTCACACGCTTTCCACCGGAACCCAACGGCTATCTGCACATCGGGCACGCCAAGGCCATTTGCCTCGATTTTGGTGTGGCGCAGGAGTACGCGGGCGTCTGTCACTTGCGTTTCGACGACACCAATCCTGTGAAAGAGGATGTCGAGTACGTCGACTCGATTCAGGACGATGTGCGTTGGCTGGGCTTCAATTGGCAGGACAAGTTGTTCTACGCTTCGGACTATTTTCAGCAGCTCCACGATTTCGCGGTGCGGCTGATCGAGATCGGCAAAGCGTATGTCTGCCACCTGAGCGCCGACGAAATGCGCGCCTATCGCGGCACTTTGAAAGAGCCTGGCAAGGATAGCCCGTACCGCAATCGCTCCGTCGAAGAGAACCTGCGCCTGTTCGCGGAGATGCGCGCCGGTAAGTTGGCCGAGGGCGAATGCGTCCTGCGTGCGAAGATCGACATGGCGTCGCCCAACCTGAACCTGCGCGATCCGACGCTGTATCGTATCAAGAAAGCCGATCACCACCGTACTGGCTCGGCTTGGTGCATCTATCCGATGTACGACTACGCGCATCCGCTGTCCGACATGATCGAGGGCATCACCCACTCGTTGTGCACCCTCGAATACGAGGATCACCGGCCTTTGTACGATTGGATTCTCGATACGCTGCAGACCCCCTGTCATCCGCAGCAAATCGAGTTCGCGCGCTTGAACCTCAGCTACACGATCATGAGCAAGCGCAAGCTGCTGGAGCTGGTTCAGGGCAAGCATGTGGATGGTTGGGACGATCCACGCATGCCGACCCTTGCCGGGATGCGCCGCCGCGGTGTGCCACCGGAGGCGATTCGCGAGTTCTGTGCACGTATCGGTATGGCCAAGCGCGACAGCCTGGTCGACGTCGCCATGCTCGAGTACTGCATTCGCGACTACCTCAATCAGCATGCCCCACGCGTGATGGCGGTGCTCAACCCTGTGAGGGTCGTTATAGACAACTACCCGGCAGACTTTGTGGAGGAGATGGACGCGGTCAACAATCCCGAAGATCCATCCATGGGTAGCCGCAAGGTTCCTTTCTCGCGGGTGCTCTACATCGAGCGCGACGACTTTCGCGAAGAGCCACCAAAGAAGTTCTTCCGCCTGTCCCCAGGCCGTGAGGTGCGTCTGCGCTACGGTTACCTGATCACCTGTCAGAGCGTCGTGAAGGACGACAGGGGAGAGGTGGTGGAGCTGCGCTGTACCTACGACCCGGCAACACGCGGCGGCAATACGCCCGATGGCCGCAAGGTGAAGAGCACCATTCACTGGGTATCTGCCGGGCATGCACTGCCGGTCGAGGCGCGACTCTACGACCGCTTGTTCAATGTGGAGAATCCAGGTTCGGAGAAGGACGGAGTCGATTACAAGGCGCATCTCAACCCCGCATCGCTGGAAGTGATCCGTGGCGCCTATGTGGAGCCGAGCCTGGCTTCAGCAGCCCCAGGCAGCCGGTACCAGTTTGAGCGGCTGGGCTATTTTGCCGTTGATCCAGCTAGCACGAAGGCCGGCCGTCTGGTTTTCAATCGCACCGTTACGCTGAAGGACACCTGGGCAAAGATCGAGCAACGCGCGGTTTAGCGTCTTTGAGCAAGAGCCGTCGGTGCGTTGCCCCCATGAGGTGTCCGCTCCCGCGTGTTTCCCGCGTGGGAGCGGGGAGCGGGGAGGGTGAGGGTACAGGATGGAGCTATGCGATGCACAGTAAGGCTCAACACAGTGCTCTAAGTCGGTATTGAGGCAAGCATGAATCTACGATTGGACGGCAAGGTTGCTCTGATCACGGGCGGCTCACGTGGCATCGGCAAGGGAATCGCCAAGGCTTTCGTTGAGGCCGGGGCCAGGGTGATGATCTCGGCACGCAAGGCAGAAGAGCTGGAGGCGGCTTGCCGAGAGATCGGCGGCACGATCACGAGCTTCGTGGCCAATGCCGGTGACCCAACTCAGGCGGAAGCGTGCATTGCCGCTACCATCGAGAGCTTCGGTGGTCTGGATGTTCTCGTCAACAATGCCGCTACCAATCCCTATGCCGGGCCGCTGATCGATGCCGACCTGCCGCGCTTCGATAAGACGGTGCAGGTCAATCTGCGCGGGCCCCTGGCGTGGACTCAACTCGCCTGGCGGGCCCGCCTGCAGCAGCATGGCGGTGTCGTCATCAACATTGCCTCGGTAGGTGGCTTGCACACGGCCGAAGCGCTTGGCCTCTACAACGTGACCAAAGCCGGCCTCTTGCACATGACCCGCCAACTCGCCGCCGAACTGGCACCGAAAGTTCGCGTCAACGCCATCGCCCCAGGCCTCATCCGCACCGACTTCTCCAAGCTCCTGTGGCAAGACGGCCGCGGCGACATGATCGCCCAGATTTACCCGCTCAAACGCCTCGGTGAAGTGGAAGACATCGCTCAGGCTGCGGTCTACCTGGCCGCGCCCAGCGGCTCCTGGATGACCGGCCAGACCATGGTCCTCGACGGAGGCGGCCTGGTGTCCTTCCGCAACTAACTCCGCCGTCTGGTTCGGGCAGTTGCTGATCGGCGCGGCAGTGGGCGTCGTGAGCGCTGTGACCTCGGGGGAGGTTTCGGGATACCTCTCGTGGTTTCACAGTTCTCAATGATTGTTTGGAAGAAACTAAAGTTACGAAGTGTCTCCCGCGTTTCTCAGCCGAGGACTGCGACCAACGAACGCTTTGTCCAAGCGTCGGAGCAGCGCTGAGTCCGAGCACGGATCGAAGGGTAAACCTACTGTGATTCGGGGCTGCAACGGACGGCCGCGGGTGAG